>CAZSMJ010000019.1:0-23332 GCA_964608055.1 uncultured Acidimicrobiaceae bacterium
ATCCAGGCCATCACCTGCTCGTTGGTTCCGAGGTCGGGGGCGGGGATGTCGGTTTCGGGGCCGATCACATTGATTATCTCCATAGTGAATCGGCGGGTCACTCGTTGCAGCTCGGCCCGCGAGAGCTGCATCGGGTCGACACGAACCCCGCCCTTGGCGCCTCCGAAAGGCAACCCCACGATCGAGCATTTCCAGGTCATGAGCATGGCGAGGGCAGCGACCTCCCCGAGGTCGACATCAGGGGCGAATCGGATTCCGCCCTTGGTGGGGCCCATGGTGGTCAGATGCTGGACCCGATAGCCGAACAGAGTCTCGACCTCGGAGTAGTTGTCATGCCGGAACGGGAAGCTGACAACGGTTGCTTTCTGGGGGACCCGGAGCCGGTCTGCCACGTTGTCGTCGAGACCCATCAGCCTGGCTACCCGGTCGAACTGACCGACGGCCTCGTGATACATGGGGGAGTCGAATTCGTGGCCGATCGGCTTCAGCGCCGGCGTGACGACTTTGGCCATACGTGCCCATCCTATGCCGGAATCGCCACGATCTGATTTTCTGTCACAGGCCGCCCGTAGCGTTGTGCGCATGAGACAGTTGATGAACCATGAGACCAGCGGTTCGAGCCCCGAAATCGACCCCTATTCAGACCCGGTCCGCTTCCTGAAGGGCCTTGGCATCGAGGCCGAGTTGGTGGAAACCCGGGAAGCCGATCTCCCCTCTGCTGCTTGATCTCTACGATCCCGAGGTGACAGTCAGGGAGATCCGGGTCGATCCCGGAGCCTGGGACCCGGTGGTGTCGGATCCCGATGGCGCCCAACTGATCGTCGCCGGTCCCGGGACCGGCAAAACCGAGTTTCTGGTCCAACGAGTGGCCCACATCGTCAACAGTGGTCGGGCTCGTCGTGACCAGATCTCGCTCCTGACCTTCTCACGGCGCGCTTCGGCCGATATGAGACGACGGGTGGGAAACGCTCTCGGCGGATCCGGTGTCCCCGTCGACGCCTCCACCTTCCATTCACTGGCGCTCAGACTGTTGGAGGCCGGCAACGGGGGGGAGCGCCCGATCCCGTTGACTCCACCAGAACAGGTGACATTGGTTGCGGACCTCCTGACCAAGGAGGACCCGGATAGTTGGCCAGTGACCTATCGCGGGATCCTCACCACACGAGGCTTCGCGTCCGAGATCGCCGACTTCCTCACCCGGTGCTCGGAGCGGCTCCTCTCCCCCGCCGATCTCGAACAACGCGCCAAGGAGCGCGCCGACTGGCGCGGGATCCCGGGTCTGTTTCTTCGATACCGGGAGCTGCTCGAGCAGCTGAAACGGACCGATTACGGCACCCTGCTGGTCTCGGCGGTCGAGATGCTCCGCACCCCCGCAGGCCAGGAGCTTGCTGGTGGGTATCGCTATGTGATCGTGGACGAGTACCAGGACACGTCACCGGCTCAGGCCGAGCTGGCGAGGCTTCTCGCGGAGAGCCACGGCAACATCACTGTCGCCGGAGATCCCTACCAGTCGATCTACTCGTTTCGTGGCGCCGAATTGAGGAACATCGCCCAGTTCGCCGATCGGCACCCTGTCCTGACCCGAATCGTCCTCGACCAGAGTCTCCGGGTCCCCGCCGAGATACTCGAATCCGCGTTGCGCGTGGTGTCGTCGGGTGAGTTGCCGGGATCAGCGGGCCCAGTCCGCCCGGCCGAGCACCGGGGCCGAGTCGAAGCCCACGTCTTCGACCAGGAGACCTCCGAAGCCGATTGGATAGCCCGCGAGGTCGAGCATGTGGTCCGGGTGGAAGGAATAAGACCTTCAGCGGTGGCGGTGCTGGTCCGCTCCAAACGGGAGTTGATCAACGAGCTGAGCCGTGCCCTCGATCGCCGGTCGATACCCCACGACTCCCCTGACTCCCGGCTTGTCGACCATCCGGCGGTTCGGGTCTTCGACGATCTGGCCCTGGTCGCCCAGTTGGAGGGCGGCCTTCGGGTGGCCACGCCTGGGGAGAGGGCCGATGCCGATAGGGCGATGCGAAGGATCCTGCTCGGTCCGTTGGTCTCGCTGGGACTGGGTCAGGAGCGGGCCATGCTCAGGGAGCGCCGGAGGACCGGAGACTCCTGGGCCGACATAGTTTCCACCGAGTTGCCCCATCGGGCAGATCTCTCGGAAT
The DNA here is from genome assembly GCA_964608055.1 of uncultured Acidimicrobiaceae bacterium. Lineage (GTDB taxonomy): Bacteria > Actinomycetota > Acidimicrobiia > Spongiisociales > ZC4RG35 > JALYNX01. The sequence goes on from CAZSMJ010000019.1 coordinate 2,157, forward strand.
TGCTCGCCGACCCGGCCTGGGCCACAGCCAAGCCGGCCACCGACGGGTTCTGGGAGGCGTGGAATCGCCTGCAGGGAGTAGATCGCCTCGTGGCAGACCCCGATCGCCGGCTTTGGCGGCTCGCAGTCAGTGCTTTCGCCCAGGTGCTCACCCGCCAGGCGGAACGTGATGAGAAGGTCACCCTGGCCCGTTTCTTCGAGATGACCCACGACGAAGGATTCGAGTCCGAGCCTCTCCTCGCCTTCCGGCCTCAAGAAGACCGGGTCACCCTGACCACCCTTCACCAATCGAAGGGGCTCGAGTTCGACGTGGTCTTCATCGCCAATGCCGTCGAGGGCGTGTTCCCCGACTTGCGCCGGAGCCGCCGCATGCTCCGACCCGAGTTGCTGTCGCCGGAGCGGACCACGGATGCGTCCGCCCAGCACCTGTTCCAGGTCCAAGAGGAGATGCGTCTCGCCTACACCGCCATGACCCGAGCCCGACTACGGGTGGTATGGACCGCCACCGGTGCCGGAGTCGACCAGGGTGAGCACCGCCCCTCTCGATTCCTGGTGGCGGCATCGGGTGTCGAGTCGCTTTCCGATCTCGGTCGCCCCCTCGACGACGAACGGGACCCGGTGACTGTGATCGAAGCGGAAGTGGCGATGCGCCGCACCTTGTTCGACCCAGAGGAGAAAGCGGCTCACCGGCTTGCCGCCGCCCGGGTTCTCGGCTCACCGCCCGAAGCATGGTGGGAGCCCTCGGCGTTTGCCGGAGTCAGAGAGCCGGGACCCGACCGGCCGATCGTTGGCCAGGACTTTCGGCTCTCGCCGAGCCAGGCCAACTCCTACGCCACCTGTCCCCGCCGTTACGCGCTCGAGCGCAGACTTCGACTTGGTGACGCCGGATCGCCGTATGCCCGATTTGGCACCCTGGTCCATGCGGCGATGGAAAGGGCGGAGGCCGGCGTGGTCGGCACCGGGGCGACCCATGCCGACCTGTCGGATGCGCTCGATCATTTGCGAGGCGTCTGGGAGGAGGAGGCCGACTTCGGGACTCCGGAGTTGAACGCCGCCTGGCTACGCCAGGCCGAGATTGGCCTCACCAAGCTCTACACGTTGTGGCCCAGCGCCGACGGCGCGCCGATCGGTCTCGAATTGAAGGTTGAAGCGGTGATCGACGGCATCGAGTGGATGGGCCTGGTCGATCGTCTCGAGCGGACACCAGGCGGTCTCAAAGTGGTCGACTACAAGACATCAAAGACCGCCGCTTCCCTCGAGGAAGGCAGAAGCTCGATCCAACTTGGCTTCTATGCCTCGGCGATCGCCGAATCCTTCGGTGAGCCGGTGATCGGAGCCGAGATGTGGTTCCCCAGGGTCGACACCAAAGGGATGACCACCCGGGCTCTCGACCTGGATCGCATTGGGGAGATCGAGGAGGAGATGATCCAGATCACGAGGTCCATCCGATCGGAAGATTGGGAGCCTCGGGTCGGGGATGGCTGCAAGAGGTGCGGGTTCAAGAAATCGTGCCCCGCATGGCCTGAAGGGCAGGGGGCGTTCTTGCCATGACCTCACTCACGCCGAGCCGTGAGCAAGCGGAGATCCTGGCCCTTGGCCTCGACACGATTCGGATCCGGGCCGGAGCCGGGACCGGAAAGACGACCACGGTGGCAATGGTGATCTCCAACCTCATCGCCAATCACTCCCTCGACCCCGAGCGCATCCTCGGCATCACCTTCACCAACAAGGCGGCCGCCGAGCTTGCCGATCGGGTTCGCTCCACCATCGCCGGGGCTGTCGACGAAGGGCGGCAGGTGGAAGTCCACACCTATCACGGGTTTGCAGCCCAGGTTCTGTCCGAGTTCGGGGCCCTGGCCGGTGTCGACAACCGGGTAAAAGTCATCACCCCGACCTTCTCCCGACAGATCCTGTCCGAGACCTTCAATCAGACCACCTACCAACACCTCGACATCACCAACAAGACGACCCTGGACAAGATCAGGGGCCTCGGCGACCGTCTCGGAGACCATCTCCTCGAGCCAGAAGACCTGCTCGCCCAGACTCATCCCCAGGACGAGATCTGGGACAGCCGAATCGAGATGTTGGAGACGTTGGTCAAGTACGGCGAGGACAAGAGGCGTCTCGGTGTTGTCGACTACGGCGACCTGGTGACCTTGTCGACGAGGATCCTGCGCGCCTTTCCCGGGCTCGCTGAGGAGATTCGGAACCGGTATCAGGTTGTGGTGCTCGACGAGTATCAAGACACCAACCCCGGACAGCGGGTGCTGCTCACCTCGGTCTTCGGAAACGGTTTTCCAGTGATCGCTGTCGGCGACGAAGACCAGACCATCTATGAGTGGCGGGGGGCCTCGTCAGAGAACTTCGAGCTGTTCCCCAGGCACTTTCGGGGTGTCGACGGTCAGCCGGTCCGGGACCGGAGCCTCACTCTCAACCGAAGGTCGGCACAGACCATTCTCGATGTGGCCAATGAGATCCGGCGCCGGGCGAACCCCGATGCCGAGCTGCTGCAAGCAGACGACCCGGATAAGAAGGGTGAAGTGATCACCTACTGGGCTGGGGATGCGCTCGGAGAAGCCGATTGGATCGCCCGACGTCTCGAAGAGCTGCATGACGGCGGAGTGCCCTACTCCGAGATGGCGGTCCTCTTCCGCAAGAACAAGGATTTCGCGGTGGTGGTCGACGCGATGGCGCGAAGTGGGATCCCGGTCGAAGTGGCCAACCTGGGAGGTTTGCTGTCGGTGCCCGAGGTCGCCGAGCTCCGCTCGTGGCTGACGGTCATCGAGCGGCCGGAGAACTCGGCCGCCCTGGTCGAGATCCTCTTCGGCTCACGCTATCGGTTAGGGCTGGCCGACATCGCACCGTTGAGCCGCTGGGTGTCTGACGCCGAGCCAGTCCGGGACCAGGAGGAGGAGAGCCCGGTCACCCTGCTCGAAGCGATGGAGGAGATCGATCAGATCGCCGGGATCCGCGACGATGCTCGCTCTTCCCTCAAGCATTTCCTCGAGGTCTACCGGACACTGCTCACGGAGAGTCAGGGGATGAGCTTGGTCGAAACCTGCCGTCTGGTGCTGGATCGGACCCGGGCCTGGCAGGACATCGAGGCTCTCCCGGCTACCAACCGACTGACCGCCCGATTGAATCTTCATCGTCTGCTCGACCTCGCCGAGGATTGGAGCCCGTTGACCGGGCGGCCCTCCCTGGAGGCTTTCCTCGATTATCTGGAAGCCATGGAGGACGAGCCCGCCGAGGAGCTCGACTCCGCCCATCTCTCGGGCGAGGATGCCGTCACCCTGGTCACCGTCCACCGCGCCAAGGGACTTGAATGGGACGTGGTGGCCATCCCGGCGGTAACTGCCCAAAACTTCCCGAGCAAGCCACGCCAACACCCCGATCCGGCGCGGTTCGCCGAGTATCTCCCGATTCAGCTTCGGATCGACAGCGCCCTCGCCGACATGCCCGATGACGAAAAGCCGCGCACCGAATACCTCAAGACGAGAAACGACATCCAGGAGTGGCGTACCGCGTACGTGGCAGCCACCCGGGCCCGGTCGTTACTCATGGTCACCGGGGCCTACTGGTACGGGCTTCCCGAGCCAAGTCTCACACCAAAGAAACCGTCGCCGCTCTTCGAACTGGTCGAGTCACACCCCGCGTCGCAGAGTGCCGGCCACGAGCCGGAGCCGGAGCGACCGGCACTGTTGCGCCGAGTGCCCGACGCGGTGACACCGGACCCCGTTTTCGTGGAAGGCTGGAATGGCGGATTGCGTGCGGCGATCTCGGACCATGAGGCGATGACCCGTCGTGCAGTGGAGCTCGGAGTAGGCGCCGCGTACGACCAACGGGTGACCGAACTGGTCGAAACCCTGTTCGATCTGGCAGCGACCGAGCAACTCCCACAGTCCATTCCCGATCAGAGAACGGTTTCGGTCACCGGCCTCGTCACCTATGCCCAATGCCCGAAGCGTTTCTACTGGTCGGCGGTGGACCTCCTGCCGCGAAGACGGAGTCCTTCCGCCGTGGCGGGCACAGAGTTGCATCGTCGAATCGAGCTCCACCAGCGCGGCCAAGTTCCCTTCGAGCAGCTTTCCGAAGACCTCTACGACGTGCCTGATGAACTCTCGGGTGAAGGTGGGTTCAAGGCCTTTCGCAACTCCCGGTTCTCCGAGCGCCCGGCGGCCATGGTCGAGGCGCCATTTGAGATCCTTGCCGGTGACAACTATCGGGTTCGAGGCAGGATCGATGCGGTCTACATAGACGATCGCCACTGGGAGGTCGTGGACTTCAAGAGCGGGCGCCCAAGCGCAGACCCTTCCCGCATCGTCCAGCTCCAGTCCTACGCAATTGCAGCTTCCGAGGTCGACTTCGGGCATTCCGCCCCCGAGGAGCTTGACGTCACCTTTGCCTATCTGGGTGGTGGGCTCGTCGAGAGCACCTATCGAGCCGACTCCGAATGGGTCGATAAGGCGAGATCGGACATCGCCGCCCTGACCGGGTTGATAGACGACAAGGTCTTCGTCGAGACTCCGGGCGATTGGTGTCACTCCTGTGACTTCCTCCGATTCTGCGGGCCCGGAAAGGCCTGGGTCGGCGAGTGAGCGTCCTCGCCGCTGCCTTGCTCGGTTATCTGATCGGGTCGTTGCCGACGGCGAACGGTCTGGCCCGGCTCTGGGGAGTGAACCTCCGCACTTCAGGGTCCGGCAACCCCGGGGCCAACAACGCTCGTCGTGTGGGCGGCTACACCCTGTTCCTTCTGGTCCTGCTCGTGGAGGTTGTGAAGGGCGTGCTGGCTGTGGTGGTTGGGCAGTCTCTTGCCGGGGACCTGGGAGCGGTCACCGCCGGGTCAGCCGCGGTGGCTGGCAATGTCTACAACGTCTGGTACTCGTTCCGCGGCGGCAAAGGGCTAGGCATCACCCTCGGGGTCCTCCTGGCCGCATGGCCCACGGTCGCCCCGGTGTTGCTCGTAATACTCGGACTTGCTTCCGCGGTCAGCCGTTCCTCTGGCATCGGGACCCTGATCACCCTGGCTTGCCTTCTCGCGGCGACGCTGACGTGGGAGCGGATCGGGTTGGGAACCGGGTGGGGAGTGGACGACCTGACAACGCTTCTGGTCCTGGGCCTGGGGATCCCTCCGCTCCTCTGGCAGCGACACTGGGTGGATGCCAGGGCTCGCCTCAGAGCACCCGCCCCCCTCTGACCTCGAGCACCAGGGTCACCGGTCCGTCATTGACCAGTGACACCGCCATCTTCGCCCCAAACCTCCCGGTTCGGGTCGGGACTCCGTTGTCGGAGAGACGCTGCGCCAGCCCCTCGACGACAGGCGCGGCCAGCTCCGGATCCGCGGCGCCGGTGAACGACGGGCGCCGCCCGCGCCTGGCATCTCCCAACAGCGTGAACTGGCTCACGACGAGCACCTCACCGCCTGTTTCGAGAATCGACCGGTTCATCAGCCCCGCGCCATCGGCAAACATCCGAAGCCCGGTGATCTTGTCCGCGGCCACCTCAGCATCGCCGACGTCGTCACCCGTCGCGACTCCGGCCAGGACCACCAAACCAGGACCGATGGCGGCGACCAACTCGCCATTGACGGTGACGGCCGCTTCGGACACGCGCTGCAAGACGAGCCTCACGGGGCGGGATTGTGGCATCCAAATAGAGTGGGCCCGTGTCCCTCAAAGACCACCAACCGGATGAGCTCCTCACCGGCCCTCCAGGGTCGAGTTCCCTCTACCTCATCGATGCCGCCTCGGACTACGAGGCCGCGCTGTTGGATCGGTGGCTGCGAACCGAGATAGGTGGCCAGCCTGACTTGGTGAGAATCGCCTCCTCCCGGAGGGGTTGGGGTGGGGACGACGAGACGCTGACTCATCGTCTGGAGACCGGAGACGATCTCTACTTGATCCCGGTCCGGGTCGTGTGGATGGCCCCCAAGAAGAAGGTCGGCCGTCGGTCGGTGCGCTGGACCGATGTCTTCCAGCCCGGGGATGCGAGAGATCCTCGAGGCCTCCGCGCCAGGTGGATTCGCAACCTGCGTCGGGATCGGGTCCGGCTCATCGCCGCCCGCGGCGCCTATTCCTCCGAGATAGCGGCCGACTACGAGGTTTCGGGGCAGGTCGATCCTCTGTCCAGCTACGTGACCAGACGGGCCTGGAGTGTCCTTGATCGGGCGGAGCGAAAACTACGAGGCAATCGCTACAAGATCCCGCGTTTTGTCCCCGAGGCGATCCTCTCCCGCAAGGAGTTCCTCGACTCGATCGACCAGATCTCGAAGGAGACACACATCGAAATCGATTCCGGGCGGGCCAAGGCCGAGCGATACCTGCGGGAGATCGCAGCCACCCACTCACCGTATGTCATCGACCTGATCGCCAATGGCATCCACAAGCTCTACAGCCAGGGCTACGGCGGAATCCGATACGACCAGGATCAGGTGCGCAAAGTCGCCGAGTTGGGCCAGGAGCACCCAGTCATCTTCCTTCCCTCGCACCGCTCCAATCTCGATCGGCTGAGTCTCCAATTCATGCTCTGGGAAAACGACCTCCCTCCCAACCACACCGCCGGAGGGATCAACATGAACTTCTTCCCGATCGGCCCCCTGATGCGGCGGACCGGAGTCTTCTTCATCCGTAGGAGCTTCAAGGACAACCGCCTCTACAAGACTGTCCTCAAGGGATATCTCGACTATTTGATCGAGAAGCGGTTCCCACTCGAGTGGTACCTGGAGGGGGGTCGTTCCAGGTCAGGGAGGCTCGGAGCCCCCCATTTCGGCCTTCTCAGTTACGTGGTCGACTCGTTGCGACGAGGAAAGACCGACGACATCGAATTGATCCCGGTTTCGATCGCCTACGACCAGATCCAAGACGTCCCCGATTACGCCCTCGAGGCCCAAGGCAAGGGGAAGCAGAAAGAGTCGCTGGGATGGCTCCTCCGAGCGGTCAAATCGCTGCGCAGACGGTATGGAGACATTTACATCCGATTCGGAGAGCCGGTTTCGGTGGCGGCCGGTCTGGCCTCCATCGATCCGGAGGACGAGGCTTCGATCGGCCTCCAGAAGCTCGGCTTCGAGGTGATGTATCGGATAGGGAAGGTGACCCCGATCACTCCCACGGCGCTGGTGACGGTCGCCCTTCTCGCCGCCCGGGGCAGCGCCCGCAATGCCGAGCAGCTTGCAGACGAATGCAGCAGCCTTTCGGAGTTCGTGACGGTCCGAAGCCTGCCCATCACCGAAAACCTCGACCTGGCCGATCCCGCCCGGGTCACGGCCGTCCTCGACTGGCTCGCTGAGCACGGGAATGTTTCGAGCCACGCTGCCGTCGGCCGGAGGGTGTTCTGGCTCGACGAGGAGCAAATGGTCCGGATCGCCTATTACCGCAACGTGATCGTGCATTTCTTCGTGCCCCGGGCTCTCGCCGAGATGGCGCTCACCGGCCTCATCGGCGCCGGCGATCTCAGCGAGGCTGATTTCGACGACACCGTCCTCAAGCTTCGGGACCTGCTCAAGTTCGAATTCTTCTTTCAGGAGAAACAAGAGTTCTTGGATTCGGTGTCCGCCGACATCGAACTCGACGTTCCCGACTGGAGGACGAGCCTCATGGCCAACGGCGCGGCGGAGGTTCTCTCCAAGATGGGACCCCGGGTCTCCCAGTGGGCCGTCCTCCCCTTCCTCGATGCATATCAGATCGTCGGCGACGAATTGGAGAGCTCGCGTGGGTTCAACGAGAAGGCCTTTCTCAAGGCATGTCTGGACCGGGCCCGCATGTATCGCATCGAGGGCAAGCTCATCTCGGGGGAGAGCGCCAGTCTCGTGATGTTCAAGTCGGCCCTATCGCTCGCCGACAACCGGGAGCTTCTCACCGGTTCTGGTGACATCGAGCACCGAAGACGGCTCTTCGCCGCAGAGATCCGGGAGGCCCGGGAGCTGGCAGCGGCCGTTATCTGATTACAGGGTCAGGGGCGAGTTCCCCACCGCCGGCGGGCCTCCTCGATCAACTCCTGAGAGGTCTTGTGCGGTCCCGACGAGCCCGGTGCCGGATCCCACTCGGTGGGCGTTGCGGTCTCGTGCCCCGGCCCGGCAACGACCTCGATCGGTTTGTCCGGCGCCCTCTCGGCCGCGGCGACCGGCCGCGGTGATTTCGGTGTGGTTGGGGCGGTAGGACGAGGCGGCTCGTAACTGGTATCGGTTCGGGGCAGGATCGGCGGGGTGCGGACCGGTTCCCGGGAGACGTCGGGTTGCACGGGATCCTCAACGCTGCGAGCCCGCCTTCGAACAGCTCGTCCCACGCCGAGCAGGATTAGGGCAGGGAAGATCGTGCTTCCGATGCCGGAGGCAATCGACCCCGACAACCCGAGGGCTTGGAGTGCGCCCAAGCCCCAGAGCACGGAGAACACCAGCCAAATCGAGCCGATCCATGACATGAGCCTCCCCAGCGCAGCTGCCGGATTCTGCTCACGATCGGTCATGTCCCTCATTCAATCATTCAGGCACGGGTTAGGACGACGCGAAGCCGCCATGACGCCAGCACCAGGAGAACCACTGCGTAGGCGATGAGAACACCCAGCTCGGGAAGAATGTCCATCACGGTCCCATCCCTCCGGACCAGCTCGGCGAACCCATCCAGCGCCCAGGCATGAGGGGTGATATGGGCTACTTTCTGCATCGTCGGCGAGAACAATTCCACCGGCAACATGCAACCGCCGAGAGCGGCCAGGCCCAGGCTGAGGACGACCCCGATCCCACTCGCCTGTGCATCGTTGCTGAAGACCGCTCCCATCAGCATCCCGGCGCCGGCGCCCACGGCTGAGAACGTGATCAAGATCAGGAGGGCTCCCAACGGGTCGCCCCAATCAACGCGAAATATCAAGAAAGTGGCGAGGACGATGTAGAGGCCCTGGACCATGGCCACCGCCCAACGCCCGGTGCCTTCGCCGATCACGATGGTCCCGGTCGACGTGGGCGTGGACAGCATCCGGCGGGAGATTCCGAGCTGGCGGCTCAGGATCAATGCTGCCGACCCGGCCAGTGCGGTGAGGAAGACGAAGAGGATGAGTTGCGAGGAAGCCCCGAGGTCGAAGCGCCCAAGGGTGGTTGGGAACAATGCCTCACCTACCGCGGTCACCTCCGTACCCAATCCAGGTGCGGCCGCCTGCTGCGTCCTTGCCACGGCGAGTGCCTCGTCGAACGAGGCTCCCGTCTTCTCCATCGCGAACTGAGCCGCTGTCACCGGCGTCATCACCTCTGAGACGGCGGCCCCGATCACCTGCTGGACCTGGGGACCGAAGCCATCAGGTCGGGAGACGAACCCGATCTCCAACTGCTCGCCCGCTTCGACTTTCTGGTCCATCCCAGCAGGCAGAAACAGCCCGGCCTGGGCGCTGCCACGCTCCACCGCTGAGACCAACTCCTCTTCGTTGTCGAACCGGATCACTTCGAGGGTGTCCTCGGACTCGACAGCCTCGGCGACCGCAACAGCCAGCTGATCATTGTCTGCCTGATAGAGCCCGATCACTGGATCGACATCACCGCCGAACTGGGCGCCGATGAGAAGGATCAATGCCAGCGGGAAGATGAAGACGAAGAAGATGTTGGAGCGTTCCCGGAGCATCCTTCGCACGTTGGAGCCGGCGATGGCGAGCACCTTCATGCGGTGATCCTCCGCCGAAGCAAGACCCACGCAATGCTCCCCAAGACCAGGGCAAAGACGAGGAGCGCACCAACCGCAGGCAAGGCTGCAGTCCATTCCGCCCCACCCGAGATGTCGGCCAAACCGCGCATGAACCAGGCATGCGGGGTGAGATAGGTGAGTTTGCTCAGGAGGTCGTCACCCTGACCGATGGGGAAGAAGGTCCCACCGAGCATTCCGAGGACGACCGCGATTATCGCACCGAGGTTCCCCGCCCCCTCTGCGGTCTGGGCCACACTCCCCACCAACCCCATGATGGCCACCGCTGAGAGGACACCGGCGAGGACGAGGAGGATCACACCCAGCGGCGGTCCCCAAATCGCGTCCAACAAGAAGCGTGTGGCCAGGATCAGGACACTCAGAGAAATGATCCCGAGCCAGAAAGAGAGAAGGGCCTTGGCCGTGATGACACTGGTTCGGCGGATTGGGGCCGCCAGCAAACGGGCCATCGTGCCGTCGCGCCGCTCCTCAAGGAGGCCGATGACCCCGAACTGGACGGTGAAGAAGAGGAAGAAGACGGCCATTCCGGCGGAGAAATATGTTGTGGCGTCGAGTTGGCGGACCTCGGTGGCGACGGTGGTGATCCGATGCGAAGGCCCTTTCGCCGCGGCTTCCTCACCCCACGTTTCCACTTCAGGGGGTGACGGCCCGTCCAGCAACCCGACCGAGGTCGCGACCGAGAGTTGGACCCCTGCCAAACCGGCGCCGAATTGCTCTGCTATCGAGGCCGCAATCTGAGTCGCGGTCGGGGCGTCGATATCGCCGACGATTCGGATATCGAACTCCTCCCCGGCGAGAGCCGCCGCTTCCATTCCCGGGTCGATCAGGTAGTAGGCATCGATCTCACCCTCTTCGACCGCAGCCTCGGCGCTTGCGGCGTCCTCGAAGTCGGTGACGGTCAGCACCTCTTCGCTCTCGGCCTCGGCCAGGATGCCCTGGAGAGCCCGGGAGATCTCAGAGTCGTCCAGATCGACCAGACCGAAGCGAAGGTCTAGCGAACCGCCGCCCAGGGCACCGCCAAACACGAAGTTGAAGATGACGGCCAATACCAAGGGGGCGAAGATCCCGAGGATGAACGCCGACCGGTCCCGAATCCGAAGCTTCAGGTCCTTGGTCGCGATCCGGGTTGCTGCGCCCACGTCTAGTCCCGCAGCGCCTTGCCCGTCACATGGAGGAACACGGCTTCGAGGTTGGGCTCAACCACCTCGACCGCGGTGATGACCGCGCCTGCGTCGCCGAGCCGGCTCAAGAGCTCAGGCAGCAGGCTCGACGCCTCGTCGGCGAGCACTTCGAGGCCCTGGTCGGATTGACTGGCCTCGAAAACGCCTTGGATCTCGCTGGCAACCTGGGCGGCCCGGGACAGGTCCCCGGTGGCGGTGATGGTGATCCGGTCTCTTCCGCCCACCATGGACACCAGTTCCCGCCGGGTGCCTTCGGCCTTGATGGTTCCTTCGTCGATGATCGCCACGCGGTCACAGAGACGCTCGGCTTCCTCCATGTAGTGGGTTGTGTAGAGGACGGCCATACCCTCGGCCGAGAGACTCTCCACCGACTCGAGGATCGAGTTCCGGGACTGGGGGTCGACACCCACGGTCGGCTCGTCGAGGATGAGCAGCTTGGGTCGATGGAGGAGTCCGATGCCGATGTTCAGCCGCCGCTTCATCCCCCCCGAGAACTCTTTGGTCAGATCGTCCTTTCGATCGGTGAGACCGATGACTTCGAGGACCTCTGCGACCCTCGTCGACAGTTCGTCGCCTTTCATGCCGTAGAGACGTCCGAAAAAGGTGAGATTTTCGGTGGCGGTGAGGTCGGGATAGATGGCCAGATCCTGAGGGACCAGGCCGATCGCCTCCTTGCCTGCCACGGACGAAGGAGAGATCGGGGTGCCGGCTACGACGATCTCGCCGGCGTCAGGCTCGAGAAGTCCGGCGACCATGGAGATCGACGTGGTCTTGCCCGCCCCGTTGGGGCCAAGGAGACCGAATGTCTCCCCTTCCTCGATCGAGAAGCCCACACCGCCAACCGCGGTGAGGTCGCCGTATCGTTTGACCATGCCAGTCGCGGAAAGAACGGTTGCCAAGGTCCCTGACCTGTTGTCGCTTAGCGGAGCACCCTACCGATGCTGAGAGCAACTGCAGTCGCCTGACCTGTGGTTGGCTCGGCGCAACAGAACCAACTTTCGGTGAGGCGGGGTGCAGACGCTCCCCACCCGATGAGCGGACCGAGATCGACACCAGAGCCATGGCCGATAGCCGTCCGCATCGCGGAGAGCGTCTCTTTGGAATCGGTTTCAGCGTCGGATGCCTCGGCTGCGATCACATCGAGCTGCTTGTGGAGCAGCTCCGTGGTGGCGTGCTCGAACTCCCAGGCCCAGGTGAGGGCCGCGGGCTCGTATCTCAAGAGAAATGGAGTGACAGAGGAGTGCCCCTCGAGGAGCGAGCCCTCGGGGATGAGAAGCTTGATTGCCAGTTGCACAGGGTCGGTGGCCGACCACAACTCGTGGAGATCAAGGAATTCCACCAGTCGCACCAGGTCATCAGGATGGGTCCAGGGAAGGAAAGGGAGCCAGGTGGGCCGAACATGGACCCCGGCTTCCCGGAGGATCCGGACCGCAGCACTCATGTCCTCGACCGTGTGGTTCTTGTCGAGAATCTCGAGGGTGTCCCCGTCCACGCTCTCGAAGGCACTAACCACGAACAGGACACCGAGCTCGGACATCTTCGTCCACAGCTTGTGGTGAGCAAGGACATGCTCGACCTTGACCGTCACGTCAAAGCTCAACTCGGGATGGGCGGCGTGAGCCGCGCCCAGGACATCCAGGCTGTAACGGGGCGCGTTCATGAAGTCGGGATCGGAGAACGTCACGTGTTGCACCCCGCCTGCCACCAGCTGTTCGATGTCCGCCAGCACCGGCTCCAGCCCGACCAGCCGGATTCTTCCGTCGTAGACCACGGGTATCGGGCAATGACGGCAACGGTGACGGCAGCCATGGGTGGCCTCGACCGCAGCTGCCAAACGAGACTCGCCCTCCCATTCCAAGCGCGCGTAATTCTCGTGGGCCGGAAGCATGCTCCGGTCCGGAATCGCTGGAACCGACCGTTCCAGACTGACCACGACCCCGCTCCGGGGCTTCCGACCATCGGCGATCGCTCGGGCCCAATCAACGAGCTCGGTGACATACTCGCCGGCGATCACCAGATCAGCGACCGAGCCCACCGTCCACTCCCGGCCAACAGCGGCATAGAGGCCATAGAAGGCGATGGGCAGCCCGGGGCGCGCCGCCCTGACCTTGAGCGCCAGATCGGTCGCCAGACGCATTGCGGTGTGCATCGGCACGGAGAAGGCGACCGCGTCGACTTGATCGAGTAGGACGTGGTCCAGGTGCCCAACCGCCAGGTCCAGCGTTTGGACTTCGATGTCGGCGGCAGATAGCTCGGCGGCGGGGAGCGCCAGGTGAATCGGCTGGTGACCGAGCTCATATGTGGATACCAGGAGGAGCTGCACGTTTGGAGTCTAAGGACAGCGAGTCGGTAGCCTTTTCCCATGGGAGAGTATGTCAACACGTCGATCGCTCCAATTCACAAGGTCGTTTTTGGCGGTAGCGGGGAGCCGATCGTGTTGGTACACGGTCTCGGCGGCTCCACGACCAATTGGATCGCGGTAGCCGACGGCCTCGCCCGCCACGGACGGATTCTCGCAATCGACCTTCCGGGTTTCGGCCTCTCCCCGCCGGCACGTGACTACCGCCTCGAGACCCATCGCGAGGCTGTCGAGAGCTTCATCGAGATCGAGGGAGCACCCGTAACGCTGGTAGGCAACTCCACAGGCGGTCTCATCGCCCAGATGGTGGCCGCCCATCGACCCGATCTGGTTAGCCGCATGGTGTTGGTGTCGCCGGCGACCCCACCGGTGCTCTCTGATCCGAGACTCGACTGGCCGACGGCGATCCGCCTTGCCCTTCAGGCGACCCCCGGGTTTGGCGCCGCTTACGGTCGCCGATTCATCGAGAGCCACAGTGCTGAAGAGCTGGTCCGTCTCAGCCTGGAGATGATCACCCATCGAAGGGGCCGCGTGCCTCTGCAGGTCATCGAGGCATCGATCGACATGGCCCGGATCCGAAAAGAACTTCCTTGGTCGGCCGAGGCCACCGCACGCACTGCGACCTCCATCGCCCTCTTCTATGCCAACCGTGCGGCGCACATAAGGATGATCCGGGCGATCACCGCCCCGACGCTGGTGGTGCAGGGGGTCTCTGATCACATCGTGTCACCGACCGTCGTCGAACGGATCTGCGGCCTCCGACCCGATTGGACACTGGTGCAAATGCAGGACACCGGCCACACCCCGCAAATGGACGCGCCATTGCGGTTTCTGGCCGAAGTCGAGCCATGGCTCAGCGAGTTCGAAGCGCAGGCTGTCGGAGCCTGAGCCCTGAAGGGACACCACCCCGCTCAACTAAGATTGGGCAGATGCCAGGCGACCACGGGCTGATACTCGGGGATGAATACATCCATCAGCTGCCCGACACCGACCCTACGGAAACCCAAGAATGGGTTGATTCCTTCGATGCCGTAGTCACCGAGGAAGGACCCGATCGGGCTCGCTTCCTGATGGCCAAACTGCTGGAGCGGGCTCACGAGACGAGCATCGGGGTCCCGGGTTCGATCACCACTCCGTACGTCAACACCATCTCGGCGGAGGACCAGCCCGAGTTTCCCGGCGACGAGGACATCGAGCGCCGGATCCGGCGGTTCATCCGATGGAACGCCGCGGTCATGGTGATCAAGGCCAACCACCGCGAAAAGGGCATCGGCGGGCATCTCTCCACCTTCGCCTCATCGGCAACCCTCTACGAAGTCGGGTTCAACCATTTCTTCAAGGGCAGAAACGCCGCCGGAGGTGGCGATCACGTCTATTTCCAGGGGCATGCCGTCCCGGGGATCTATGCCAGGTCGTTCCTCGAAGGGCGCTTCGACGAGAAGCACCTCGACAACTTCCGATTCGAAATCGGAGGCGACGGGCTCTCTTCTTATCCCCATCCCCGTCTCATGCCCGAGTTCTGGGAATACCCGACCGTGTCGATGGGCATCGGCCCGATCAACTCGATCTATCACGCCCGATTCAACAAGTACCTGCAAAACCGGGGCCTCGACGACACCTCTCAGTCGCGGATTTGGTGTTTCATCGGCGACGGGGAGACCGACGAGCCGGAGACGCTGGGAGCGATCTCCCTGGCAACCCGAGAAGGCCTCGACAACCTGACCTGGGTCATCAACTGCAACCTGCAACGTCTGGACGGGCCGGTTCGCGGCAACGGTCAGATAATCAGCGAGCTAGAAGCGGTGTTCCGCGGTGCGGGCTGGAACGTGATCAAAGTCATCTGGGGCACCGGATGGGACCGGCTCCTGGCCAACGACAAGGAAGGCGCCCTGATCGGTGTGATGAGCAGCACCGTCGATGGCGAATATCAGCGATACAAGGCAGAGGACGGGGCGTACGTAAGAGAGCACTTCTTCGGCAAGGACCCACGCACGAAGGCCATGGTCGCCGACATGACCGATGACGAGATCTGGGCTTTGCGCCGGGGAGGGCTCGATCATCGCAAGGTCTACGCCGCATACAAGGTGGCAACCGAGCTCAGGAACGGGAAACCGACCGTGATTCTGGCCAAGACCATAAAGGGGTGGACGTTGGGCCCGGACGTGGAGGGCCGCAACGCAACCCACCAGATCAAGACCCTCACCAACCAACAGCTGTTGACCTTGCGGGAGACGCTGCACCTCGACAAGGAGATCCCGATCGAGTCGCTCGAGGGTGAGAGCGAGCCTCCCTATTTCCGTCCCGGACCGGGAACGCCCGAGTACGAGTACCTGCAACAGAGGCGCCAAGAGCTGGGGGGCCTGTTGCCGACGAGAGTGGTACCCGAGCTCACACTGGAGCTTCCGGTCCCGGAGACCTACGCCGAGATCCACGCGGGGTCGGGGAAGGTCGAAGCTTCGACGACCAGCGCCTTCACCCGCCTCATCCGCAACCTGTCCCGTGTCGAGGGCTTCGGCGAGCGGATCGTGCCCATCGTCCCCGACGAGGCCCGCACCTTCGGCATGGACTCCCTGTTCCGTGAGCTCAAGATCTACGCCTCAAAAGGCCAGCTCTACGAATCCGTCGACGCCTCGATGATCCTCTCCTACGCCGAATCTCAGGACGGTCAGATCCTGGAAGAAGGGATCACCGAGGCGGGCTCAATGGCATCGTGGATCGCGGCCGCCACCTCCTACGCGACACGCGGCCTACCCATGGTCCCCTTCTTCATCTTCTATTCGATGTTCGGCTTCCAAAGGGTTGGTGATCTGATCTGGTCCGCGGCCGACTCCAGGGCGCGCGGGTTCCTGCTCGGTGCCACCGCAGGCCGGACCACGCTCCAGGGCGAAGGGCTCCAGCACCAGGATGGTCACAGCCTGGTCCTCGCCACGTCGGTGCCGGTCTGCGACGCCTACGACCCTGCCTTCGCCTACGAGGTCGGCACGATCATCGAGCACGGCCTGGAGCGGATGTATGGCGCCGGGGAGGATCGGTTCTATTACCTGACCCTCTACAACGAGAACTATGTCCAGCCTCCACGACCCGAAGGGGTTGCCCAAGGCATCATCGACGGGCTGTACAGGTGGGCGGAAGCACCTACCACCAACGGCCCACGCACCGCCATCCTGTTCTCCGGGTCGGCAAACCTGGCGGCCCGCGAGGCGGCCCGGGAGCTGGCAGAGCACTACGACGTGGCGGCGGAACTGTGGTCGGCGACCTCGTACAAGAAGCTGCGGGAGGAAGCCCTCGGTGTGGACAGGTGGAACCGCCTTCATCCCGAAGAGACCCCACGCATTCCAATGGTCACGAGACTTCTCGCCGGTGTTGAGGGGCCGGTGGTCGCGGTGACCGACTTCATGAAGCTGGTCCCGGATCAGATCGCGCAGTGGGCCCCTACCCGGTTCGTCACGCTGGGCACTGACGGGTTCGGGCGCTCCGACTCGAGACAGGCCCTGCGCAAGTTCTTCGAGATCGACGCCGGGAGCATCGTCGCCGCCACATTGTGGGCGCTGTCCAACGATGGCCTGGTGCCACGGACCGCGGTCCAGGATGCCTTCACCCGCTACGGGATCGATCCGGAGACCCCGGACCCGGCGTATCAGCATTGAATTCGGCCAGACCGCTCGTGGTTCCCGACCCAATCCGGGTCGCGATCATGGCCCATGCCGACAACTGCCTCCCTGACGAGTGCTGCGGGCTGATTGCCACCGAAGAAGGGGCAATCCGCTTCGCCTACCCGTTGACCAACGCCAACCCGTCTCCAGTCAGTTTCACCGTTGACCCCAACGAGCATTTCGGTGCGATGCGGCACGCCGAGAGCCAGGGTTGGGAGATCTCGGGGGTGTTTCACTCCCATCCCCACGGTGAGCCGAGCCCATCGCCGACTGACGTGGCGATGGCCGCCTGGGATCCCGACTGGATCCATCTGATCGTCACGGGCGGTGAGCTCGGCGCGTTTCGGATCCGGGGTGGCGACGTAGAAGCGGTCGGGCTGTGGCTGGTGTCAAAGGATCCCGGCCAGCGAGGCGGCACGTCTTAGTAACGTGGGCTTCGGCGTTCCAGGAGGTCAGAGTTGCCCCGCATCGAAGAGTCTGCCCTTCCCGGTGTTGGGATCAGGTATGAGTTCAACACGGAGGATGGGCGGCGCATAGGCGTCGTCCACCACCGCACGGGTCGCCGCGAGCTATTCGTATGTGAGCCCGACGACACCGATGCCGCCGTGGTCAACATGAGTCTGTCCGACGAGGAGAGCCATGCCCTGTCCGAGGCGCTGGGCGGCTCGACAGTCGTGGCCAACCTTGCCCACCTCCAACAACAGGTGGAGGGCTTGGCTATCGACTGGCTCACGGTCGACGAGCGATCGCCGTACGCCGGTCGCACCATCGCCGATGCCCGCATCCGCACCCGTTCCGGGGTCTCGGTGGTGGCCGTGCTCCGCGGCAACCAAACATTCCCCTCGCCGGAACCGGATTTTCGGATCGAGCCGGGTGACACTCTGGTCCTCGTCGGCACCCCCGAAGGGATCGAGCAGACCCAAGAGATCCTTCGCAACGGCTAGCCGATGGACGAGAGCGCCCTCTTCCTCGTAGAACTGGGGGCGGTGGTCCTGGCATTGGGGGTGATGGCCCGTCTCGCAGGCCGTTTGGGGATCTCCCCGATCCCGCTGTATCTCGTCGCAGGCCTCGCCATCGGACAGGGTGGCCTGATCCCGGTGATCACCTCGGAGGACTTCATCGAGTTCGGCGCCGAGCTCGGTGTCATCTTCTTGCTCTTGATGCTGGGACTCGAGTACTCCGCCAGAGAGCTGGTACAAGGAGTGCGATCGGTGGCGGTGGCCGGGCTGGCCGATTTCGCCTTGAACTTCACCCCTGGTCTCGTCACCGGTCTGATCCTGGGGATCGGGGTGGTCCCGTCGGTGTTCTTCGGTGGGGTGACCTATGTTTCTTCGACAGGCATCGTGGCCAAGCTCCTCGAGGACCTGGGGTGGTCGGGGAACCGGGAGACCCCTGTTGTCCTCTCCATCCTCGTCTTCGAGGATCTGGCGATGGCGGTGCTCCTCCCGGTCCTCGGGGTGCTCGCCTTGGGGGCCACCTTGGCTTCGGCGGCGCTGACCGTCGGTCTCGCGGTTGCGGTCATCGTCGTGATCATCGCCCTGGTGGCCCGAAGCGGTGACCGCCTCGGCTCCCTCGTGTTCCACCACTCCGACGAGGTCAGTCTGCTCTCGTTGTTCGGCTTGACCCTCCTCGTCGGCGGCCTCGCCGAGGGGGTCAACATCTCAGCTGCCGTTGGCGCCTTTCTGGTCGGGATCGGAGTGTCAGGCGACTCGGTCGGGCGGGCCCGTTCCCTTTTGACTCCTCTGCGCGACCTCTTTGCCGCCGTCTTCTTCGTCTTCTTCGGTCTGCAGACCGACCCCGGGGACATTCCCGACGTGGCATTGGCCGCGATTGCGGTAGCAATCGTCACGGGCCTGACCAAGGTCGGGATCGGGTGGTGGGCCGCCCGCCGGGTGGGAATCGGACGTCAAGGGAGGCTGCGAACAGGCGCCCTACTCGTGGCCAGGGGCGAGTTCTCGATTGTCATCGCCGGTCTGGCTGCTTCTCTGGCCGGTAGTCAGGAACTGGCCGCGCTTTCCGCCACCTATGTGCTGATCATGGCGGTGTCGGGGCCGATCGTGGCCAAGATCGCCGACTCGCGGCGACCGCACGTCATCCTTGCATGATCGACCGGGCTGTCAGCCCTCGACCAGGAATCGCTCCCCCCACTTGGCCAACTCGTCCAAGGCAGGGCGAAGTGCCTCTCCCCGGTCGCTGAGACGGTAAAGGGCTCCGATGGGAGGACCTTCGATGACCTCACGTTCGACGAGGCCGGCATCCCCCAATTCGGCGAGACGTGTCGACAGCATCCCGTCGGTGATTGGTGGTATTGCCTTGGCAATCTCTCCGAACCGCGCCGGGCGTTGCATGAGGATTCCCAGGATCAGGCCACTCCAGCGTTTGCCGAGGAGCGAGAACACCTCCGCAAAGCCTTCGTCGCATTGCACAGCGTGATCGAGGGAGATCGGGTTCATCTCAGACCCGGGCCGATCGATACGTTTCTCGAACCCACTATTGTATTCATAGTTACTTGATTCATTGTAGACACCAAGGAGCATTTTATGAACATTGCCGCCACTGTTAGCGCGATCCTTCTCGCCGCGGTGTACCTCCTGGCCTCGGTGATGAAGTTGCGCCGACACCCGACGCAGGTGCAGACGGCCGAGACTCTCGGCATCCCCTTCAATCGCTACCGGCTCGTTGCCATCCCTGAGCTCGCGGCCGCGGCGGGGTTGATCGTGGGGATCTGGTACCGGCCGCTGGCCGCAGCCGCTGCCTTCGGACTGGTTCTGATGATGATTGGCGCGGCGATCGTCCGTGCCAGGGCGGATGATGCAACACGCAATGTGATCGCCGACATCGTCTTGGCCCTCATCGCAGCCGCTGTCGGTGTCGTGCAGGTCCTCGCCATCTGACATGATCAGACTGCGGCGAACCATCCCATCGCCCCCCGCTCGGCGAGCCAATGCTGATGGGGGTGGAACATGTAGCGCCCGAGGTGGGGCAGGGTGAACTCGATCATGGCCCGCTGGGCCTGGCCGAGGACGATGGTGTCGTCACGGAACGCGGGCACCCGCCCCATCCCCGCCGGGTAGACATCGAAAGTCTCGGCATGCAGGTGGAACGAGGCGACCGGCTCGTGCTCCAGCATGTTGACCACGTAGGCCCGAATCGGCTCCCCTACCGGTACCTTGATCGGATAGGCGTTGTAGAAACCGGCGACTCCGTTCCAGGCCACGACCCCGTTCGTCCCCAGCTCCGTGCTGCTGAAACCCGAGATGAGGAGTGCTATCTCGTGGGCCGTGGGCCGCGCCTCGACCGGGTCCACGATCATCATCCCGTACAGACCGCGCCCGATGTGCTCAGCGAGCGGGCTGGTGTGACAGTGATAGGGATGCACTCCGGCCGGACCAGCTTCTATCTCGTAAGTGGTCTCCCCACCAGGCGGCACCTGCTCCCACCCATCCTGCTCGGGGCGGTGGGCCCCGTGGAAATGGAGATTGTGCGGAAGACCGGTGCGGTTCTCGAACCGAATCCGCAACGTGTCGCCGACAGTGGCGCGGATGATCGGCGCCGGCACCGTCCCGTTGTAGGTCCAGGCCTGAAAGAGGACTCCATCACCCACCTCGACAAGCCTCTCCTCGACAGCAAGCTCGATCTCTCGGAGGGCGCCAGCCGGCTGCCCGTCGCGTGGCGGCGGGATCGTGTGATGGTCGAGATCGCTCGGCCCCATCGAGGTCGGCGGTGAATGAAGTTGGCCGTAGGGACTGGAGCCCGCTTCCTCGTCGGGCATCGCATGACCCATGGCCACCGGGTCGTACTCCTCGCCCGACTCGGCAGCGTTCGCCTGATGCTGGACGGTGTGGCCGAGGACAGAGCCCCCGAGGAAGACCACCCCACCGAGCCCGACCTTTTTCAGCAAATCGCGACGGGACACACCTTCGGGCATGGGTCGACTCAGACGATGCCGCCTACGACCATGCCCAGACCCAGGAACAGCAGGTAAACCGCCATGCCACCTGCCAGGAACACCCAGCGTTGCCAGACCGGGATGCTGCTCCTGCCAAAGAGGTAGTAGGCGATCACTCCGAGGAACGGGACGATCAGGATCGCTGCCATCCAGCCGATGGCTTTGCCGCGGCTCAGATCCTCGCGCCGAGTGAGGTCCCAAATCGCGATGACCACCCACGAGGTGTAGAGCACCAGCGGGAGGACATACGCGTAGAGACCGAAGAAGACCCCGGCGGCCGAGGCCAAGCTGACACCCATGATGTTGATTCCTCTCTCCTGTGTGACTTCCGATCCCGGAGGGATCTCCGGGATCG
>CAZSMJ010000020.1:0-12653 GCA_964608055.1 uncultured Acidimicrobiaceae bacterium
GTGTCTCGACACCTGACTCCCAATCGGCTGAGCGAACAGTGACACTACACACCTAGGCTCGGAGACGTATAGGCTTGGTTTTCCAGTCAGACGGCGCCGATCGAAGGACTCAGGGAGCAAGGAATCCAGAATGGACAATGGCAACGTGATCGTGATCGGTGGCACCGCTGGCATCGGGCTCGAAGTGGCACGTCATTACGCAAACGAGGGCCAGCAGGTGGTGATCACGGGGCGAGACTCCGCACGTGCCGCCCAGATCGCGTCGGAAATCGGCCCCAGTGTGACCGGTCTCGGGTTCGATATGACAGACCCAACTCTGATCGCCCCGGCTCTCGAGGGTGTCGGCCCGGTGAGGCGGCTGGTGGTCTCCGCGATAGCTCGTGACAACAATATGACCAAGGACTACGACATCGCGGCGGCAGCTGAGCTGGTAACTATGAAGCTGGTCAGCTACGTGGAGGTTGTGCATGCCCTCCTCCCCCAACTCTCCGACACCAGCTCCGTGGTTCTCTTGGGCGGGAGGGCCAAAGACCGGCCTTACCCCGGTTCGATCACGGTGACCACGATAAATGGCGGGGTGAGCTCGATGATCCGGTCGTTGGCCGTCGAACTCTCACCAATAAGGTTCAATGCACTTCACCCTGGAATTGTCGGGGACAGCCCGTACTGGAAGGACAAGCCGCTCGACGCAGTGCTGGCGAGGACGCCAACGCAACGCCTGGTCACCATGGCGGACGTGGTCGACGCAGCCGTGTTCCTGCTGGAGAATCAGTCAGTGAACGGCGTGAATCTCTACGTGGATGGTGGCTGGCTCCTGACCTAGGACACCAGCGCCTATCCTCGCCACAAATGGAAGGGTGTCCGATTGACTGAGGAGTTGGAGGGAATCGGCGCTCGACTCCGGGACGAGCGGACCAGGGCCGGAATCAGCCAACGCGAGTTGGCCCGTCGTCTCGGGCTGTCGCCGAGTCTGATCTCGCAGCTGGAAAGCGGGCTGTCGAAACCCTCGGTGGGCACTCTCTACGCCATCGTGACCGAGCTCGACCTGTCACTCGACAAATTGCTGCGAGGAGCCGACCATTCCCCGTCTCTCCGTGAGCCCGGATCTCGGGCCGGTAAACCCAATGGGGGGCCTAGTCCCCTGGTCCATCCCGAAGAGCGTGAAGCGATCGACCTGGCCTCCGGGGTTCGCTGGGAGCAGCTGAGCCGCGACACCGATCAGGGCATCGACTTCCTCCACGCGGTGTACGAGGTGGGCGGAGCGTCGACTCCGGATGAGTCGTTGATGCGCCACCCCGGGAAGGAGTACGGGTTCATCATGTCGGGTCGCCTCGGAATCCAGCTCGGCTTCGAGCTCTACGAACTGGAGCCGGGCGATTCGATCGGCTTCGACTCGACACAGCCCCATCGATTGTTCAATATTGGGGACGAGCCGGTCCATGCCATCTGGTTCGTCGTCGGCCGTACTCCCGACGGCCGAGCCTCCGCTTAAAACGGCGACTCTGGTCTCAGGTGTCGACGGACAGCTGGGCCCGACTCACACCGACTCCGCCCAGGGTTTCAGCGCCGTACCGATCGATCTCGGCCTGGATGTCGAGACGTCGCGCGGTCGGTGTCGTCGTGTCGTCGAGAAGTTCGGCCGGCACCAGCCAGCTGATCTCAAATTCGATGCCGTCGGGGTCCCGACCATAGAGCGCCTTGGTGCTCCCATGATCGGTGGCTCCAACCAAGGCACCTGCCTCGGACAGAACCTGACCGAGGCGGGCCAGGTCGGAAAGAGTGTCGACTTCCCAGGCGAGGTGATAGAGACCCACCGCGCCTCGCCCGGCCGGCGAATCCGCCGCCGCTGCACCAACGGAGAACAGACCTAGATCATGGTCGTTGTTGGATCCTTCTGCCTGAAGGAACACGGCGCCGGGAAACTCCAACGGGAGACGACGAAACCCGAGCTTCTCGGTATAGAAAATGGCCGAGAGGTCGGCGTCGCGGACGTAGAGCACCGCGTGATTGAGACGATGGATGGGCATCGAACTACCTTTTTCTCCGGAATGCGTGTCTAACCCGTTACAAAGATCTGACAGGCTCGCATATTCCCGGTGCCGGTCGAGCCAGGGCGATCGGGGGCAGGTTCAGACAACCGCCCCGACATGAACACTGATTCTCACCGGGGCACGGGCGCCGGTGAGCATTTCGGCGGGGCGACCGCAGGCGCACCGATAGCGAACCACGATGCCGTTCTCGGTGTTCTCGATGCCGTCGAGACTCGAGGCCCAGATGATGACCTCTCGGTCAAGATGATCACAGTGCGCGAGAAACATCGGGCACCTCCTCTGACGCGGATGAGCGGTTCCGATCACTCTTCTTGGGGCGTCTCACCACGCCTTGCCTGACCAAACGGGCCCTATCGCCCTCGCGCCGACGCTGATCCAGGATGTCCTGGGTGATCAAATATGCAGCGTAGGGAGTCATCACAGTCTCCTCTTCCGTAATGAGCATTTCTCATTACGAGCATTACACTACAGCCGGTGATGTAACAAGTCAAACCATTTTGTCTCATTACAGCGACGGGCGGGGATCCGTCGCTCGGTCCTCCTAGTTTGGGCATACGATGGCTCCTAGTGACCCTCCGCGTTCTCACCACCCAGGCCCTGAATCGGGCCTTGCTGGCTCGGCAACTTCTGCTCGACCGCTCCTCCTTGTCCCTGGTCAGGGCATTGGAGAGGGTCGGCGGGTTGCAAACCCAATATGCCCCCTCGGCCTACATCGCCCTGTGGTCACGTCTCTCCGGGTTTCGCCGTGATCAGCTGACACGGGCGCTGACCTCACGTCGCGCGGTGCAGGGAACGTTGATGCGGAGCACGATTCACATCGTCTCCAGGGACGACTACCTCCACTTCGCTGCAGGAGTGAGTCGGACGCGTAGAGAGTGGTGGCTGCGGGCCGCTCGCCCTCTGGGTCTAGAGGGAAACGACTACGAGAGCGCGGCTTCGGTCCTGCGGGCTGAGTTGGCAACGGGACCGCGCCCACGTGATGAGCTGATCGCGGCCCTGGCCCGAGTCGGAGTTCCCAAAGAGGCTTGGGAGGGAGCGGGGATGTGGGTGGACATGGTTCGGGTGCCTCCGTCTGGGACCTGGGAACAGCGACGAGCCGCCCTCTTCGGTCTCGCCGACGAGTGGCTGGAGCCGGCCGGCGTCACTGAGTCCGAAGGTCTGGCGCATCTCTGTCGCCGCTATCTAGGCGGGTTCGGGCCCGCCACCCTCGGCGACATCTCCAGCTGGGCGGGAGTGCCGGTCACCACCATGAGGCCAATCGTCGAGGCCATGGCGTTGCGTCGTTTTCGCTCGGATCAGGATGACGAGCTCCTCGATCTGCCTCGGGGGCCTCTTCCCGACCCCGAGCGCACGGCACCGGTGCGATTCCTCCCCACCTGGGATGCGACCCTCCTCGTCCACGCCAGACGCACCCTGATTCTCCCCGAGGAGTACCGAGGCCTGGTGTTCCACACCAAGAACCCACATTCAGTGGCCACTTTCCTCGTCGACGGCCAGGTCGCCGGGACCTGGAAGCACCAAGGAGGAAGGATCCTCCTCGCTCCCTACGCACCGCTCCCACGCCCCATCAGACGGGAGTTGGAGGAAGAAGCGATCGGTCTGGCAGCCCTTCACGCCTGAAAGTCAGCGGATGGCGGCCTTCTTGAAGCGCGACACCGCCAGCGGAACGAACACCACGAGGATGATCACGATCCAGGTCAATGAGGCCAGCACCGCGTTCTGCATGGGCCAGGACTCGGATACCGGGCCCAGCGGATTGGTGTTCCCGAACAACTCCCGGACCGCCTGAACAACGGCGGAAACCGGATTCCATTCGGCAAAGACCTTCAATACCGTGGGGAAGTTGGTGGTCGGCACAAAAGCATTGGAGATGAAGGTCAACGGGAAGATCACGATGAACGAGGCATTGTTGACCACCTCGACACTGCTCACCGACAACCCCACCGTCGCCATCATCCAGGAAATGGCGTAGGCGAACAGGAGGAGGAGAGCGAAACCGGCGAGAGCCTCCCACAGCGAGGTGTGGATCCTCCAACCCACGACCAGACCGGTCAACGCCATGATGGTCACCACCAGGAGGTTGTTGAGCAGGTCGCTGGTGGTGCGGCCTACCAGGACCGCGGATTGGGCCATGGGGAGCGAGCGAAAGCGATCGATGATCCCCTTCTTGATGTCGTCGGCGAGCCCAGCACCGGTGATGGTGGCGCCAAAGACCACCGTCTGGACGAAGATCCCACCCATCAAGAATTCGGTGTACTCAACCCCGGGCACCACGATGGCGCTACCGAAGACGTAGGCGAAGAGCAGCACGAACATGATCGGCTGCACGGTGGAGAAGACCAGCAGGTCGGGAAGCCGGGTGATCTTGAGCAGATTTCGCTTGGCGACCACCGCTCCATCGGAGAGGGCAGTGAGGACGGTCATACCTCGACCACCTCCTCGGCCACATGACCGGTGAGTCCGAGGAAAACATCGTCCAGGGTCGGGCGGCGCAGGGCCAGGTCCAGCGGGCTGATCCCGCGGGCATCCAGCCCGCGCACTGTCTCGATCAGAGCGTCGCCACCGGAGCCAACCGGCACCGACAATTGGCGGGCGTCATCGTCAACGGTGACCTGCCCCACACCCACCGCCGAAAGCACATCCCGCGCCAGCGCGATGTCGGCATCCGTCCTGACCGCCAACTCGATTCGCTCGCCGCCAACTTTCAGTTTCAACTCCTCGGCTGTGCCCAGGGCAATCACCTTGCCGTGATCGATCACCCCGATGGAATCTGCAAGACGATCGGCTTCGTCGAGGAAGTGAGTGGTGAGCAGCAACGTCGCACCTTCTTTGACCAACTCCTCGATGACCTCCCAGAGACTGAGCCGGCTACGGGGGTCGAGACCGGTGGTCGGTTCATCGAGGAAAATGACCTCGGGGCGGGCGACGAGAGCAGCGGCCAGGTCGAGACGACGACGCATCCCGCCCGAGTAGGTCTTCACCTGACGGTCGGCGGCTTCGTCGAGATCGAACCGATCCAAAAGATCCGAAGCACGGACCCGGCTCGGCTGACGACCCATGTGATAGAGCCGTCCCACCATGTCGAGGTTCTCGAAACCGGTGAGGTTCTCGTCCACAGCGGCGTACTGGCCGGAGAGCCCGATCCGTTCGCGAAGCTTGGCAGCATCAGCCTTCACGTCGAGACCGGCCACGGTGGCCGTCCCGCTGTCGGCCTCGAGCAGAGTGGTGAGGATGCGAACCGTTGTGGTCTTGCCGGCGCCGTTGGGGCCAAGCAGGCACATCACGGATCCCTCGGGCACGGCAAGGTCGAGACCGTCGAGCGCGACGACCTCTCCGTAGTGCTTGCGAAGTCCCTCAGCGAGGATGGCGTTGGTCATTGGGACGGGCAAGAGTAGCCGCCGCACGCGACTGAAAATTCGAGTTTTACTCGCCCCCCTCGAACCGGTAACCCATGCCCGGCTCGGTGATGAGATACCGAGGATGGGTCGGGTCGGGCTCGAGCTTTCGCCGGATCTGGGCCATGAAGACCCGCAAATAGTTGGTCTCCGCGCCGTAGTCGGGGCCCCAGACCTGTTTGAGCAACTGGGTCTGGCTGACCAACTTCCCCTGATGACGGGCGAGGACCTCCACGATGCCCCACTCCGTAGGCGTGAGCCGAACCTCCTCACCGTCAGGGCGCATCACCTTCTTGGTGGAGAGGTCGACGGTGAAGTCCGGAGTGACGAGCATTGGCGCGTCGAGATCCCCGGCAGTTGCACGTCTGAGGGCTGATCGCAACCGGGCGAGGAGCTCACCCATCCCGAACGGCTTGGTGACGTAATCGTCGGCGCCGGCGTCCAGCGCAGCGATCTTGTCCCGCTCTCGCTCTCGAACCGAGAGCACGATTATCGGCACGGTTGTCCAGCCGCGCAGTCCCTGGATCACCTCCAAGCCGTCCATGCCGGGCAGGCCCAGATCCAGGATCACGGCATCCGGCCGATGATCGGCGGCCACTCGCAGGGCCTCCTCACCGCTTCGCGCCACATCGACCTTGTATCCGATCGCCTGGAGATTGACCGCAAGGGCGCGCACTATCTGTGGTTCGTCATCCACGATCAACACGCGAGTCGGCTCAGCCACTGGAATCCCCGCTCGCAATGGTGGTGGCCACTCGTGTGGTCGGCACGACCTTCAAGGCGATGACCATCGTCGTGCCTCCGCCTGGTGTGTCCTCCACCAACAGATCGTGCCCCATGGCGTCGAGGAAGCCCCGGGAAACTGCCAAGCCAAGCCCGACGCCGGAGCCGCGGGGCGCGTCACCCAATCGCTGGAAGGGTTGAAAGACCTTCTCCCGGTCGGCGACAGGGATGCCTGGCCCCCGGTCCACCACCCGAAGATCGATGCGCCCCGTCACTGGCCCGGCCGTCACCCTGACCGGGCGGTCGACTGGTGACCAGGCGAGGGCATTCTCGACGAGATTGGCAACGACACGCTCCAGCAACTCCGGATCGGTCTGGACCTCGGGCAACGACTCCGGGACGTCGACCTCGACCCGACTCTGAATCGGGCCGAGACCGGCAAGCGCAGATGCCGTCACTTCCGCCAGCACGGTGGGCCTGAAGAAGACGTGCAGGGCGCCCATCTGGACCCGGCTGGCGTCGAGAAGCCGCCCGACCAGACGATTGAGACGCTCGGTCTCGGCGAGGATCGCTTCCAGAAAGGCATCGGTCTGGTCGGGAGACCAATCGACACCCGTCTCGAGGAGGCTGGTGACCGACGCCTTGATCGAGGCGAGAGGGGTTCTCAGATCATGTGAGACCGCACCCAACAAGGCAGTCCGAAGCCGGTCGGTCTCAGCCATAGCCGCGGCCGACTCCGCCTCACGTTCCAATTCCTCACGTTCCAGGGCGTTTGCTATTTGCGCTGCAAAGGCACGCAACACCCTCCGGTCGTCACCGCTCAGTTTCCCATCGAGCAAGACCATCACCGTGTCCGGGCTCAGCTCGATCGTCTCGGTGCCTGCGCCTGGGTCCATCAGAGCGGGAGTGCCAGCCTGGGCGAGGCTCTCCCATCCCTCGGTGCCCCGGCGGAGCACCGAGACCGCTCTCAAGGCGAAGGTGTCACGGATTCGGTCGATCGACCCTGCGGGCCCGGTGTCGAAGACCGGATGAGGCAGGGACGTGGTTGCTGCCAGCGCTTCAGCCTGGGCCCGCGCCTTGCGGGCATTCGCGCTTTGCCGGGTAGAGATGCCCACCAGGATCCCCACCGCCAGAGCCACCAAGAGGAACACAAGCAGGGCTACCAGATCGTCGGCCGAGCGAATGGTGAGGGAGCCCACCGGCGGAGTCAAGTACCAGTTGGCGAGCAGAAAGCCGGCGATGGCGGCCACGATGGCGGGGAGAGCGCCGCCGATGAGCCCTACTCCGACAGCCAAGAGAAGGTACAGAAGAAGGTTCGTCTGCGTCCCTAGTTGGTCCTCGAAGAGCACCAGCAACCAGGTGAGCAACGGCAGGCCAAACACCAGCAGCGACCATGCCGCCAAGCGTCTCCGGATTCCAAGTGCGCTCCTCCCCCGCCCCCTCGGCTTGAGCCGGGCTCCGGGCGCTCCCTCGTAGGAGATGACGTGGACGTCGATCGTGCCCGACCTTCGTATCACCTTGTGGATGGGCGAGCCCCTGAGCAGCTCGTCGAGGCGGGAGCGCCGTGAAGCCCCCATCACGATCTGGGTGGCGTTCTCCGATCGGGCAAACACCAGAAGGGCATCACCGACGTCGTCGCCGACGATCTCGTGATAGCTGCCGCCGAACTGCCCCAAGAGCTCCCGTTGCTCGTTCAGATATTCGTCCTCGGCGACAGAGCGGCCGTCGGTGGGGCGGACGTAGACACCGAGCAGTTCCGCCCGGGACCGCATCGCCATCCGGGCTGCCCTGCGGACGACGGAATCCCCGCCGGCCGCCCCGGTGAGCCCGATGACGACACGTTCCCTGGTTTCCCATGGCTCCTCGATTCCTTGGGCACGCCGATATTCGGCAAGCGCCTCGTCAACCCGGTCGGCTGTCCAAGAGAGGGACAGTTCGCGCAGAGCCGAGAGATTCCCCGGGCGGAAGTAGTTCGCCAGGGCGGCGTCGACCCCTTCGGCGGGATAGATCTTTCCCGCCGCCATCCGGGCTCGGATCCCCTCCTGCGTCAGGTCAACCAGCTCGATTTCGTCGGCTCGACGCACCACCGAGTCGGGAATGGTTTCCCGCTGCTGCACCCCTGTGATCTCGAAGATCACGTCGTTGAGTGATTCGAGATGTTGGACATTCAAAGTGGTGAGGACGTCAACCCCGGCGTCGAGAATCGCTTCCACGTCCTCCCATCGTTTGGCGTTTCGGGAGCCGGGGACGTTGGTGTGCGCCAATTCGTCGACAAGTGCCACGTCGGGCTGTCGGGCAAGCACGGCGTCGAGGTCCATTTCCTCGAACACGCCGCCGCGATGGGTGAGATCTCGTCTGGGGATGATCTCGAGATCGCCAATGACCTCTGCCGTCTCGGCGCGACCGTGGGTTTCGACGAATCCGATCACGACGTCTTTCCCCAAACCCCGGACCCGATGCGCCTCTTCGAGCATGGCGAAGGTCTTGCCGACGCCAGGGGCGGCACCAACGAACACCCGGAGTCGGCCGCGTTTCACCTGCCGAACTTAGTACCTGCCTCGAAATCTTCGACCATGCCTCTCATTCCGTCACCGTCAGGCGATAGCCGAAGCCGGAGGGAGACTCAATGGCGTCAGGAATGCCGAGTGAATTGAGCTTTGTCCGAAGCCGGCGGATGTACACCCTGACGTACTCGAACTCCGTTCAGTCGGCCCATCACCGATATTCGAAGAGACTCGCCGCGATGAGCGTCACGGCCGCCAGCATCATGATCACGAGACCAACCAACGCGGCCTCGCGTCGCAGGTCCCCGGCATCGACAACATTCGAGGTCCGATGTGCCACGCGATTGGCCACTGGTCGAATCAGCAGGACAGCCACGGTCAGGAGAGAACAACCGGCGAGCAACGGGAGCGGAGAAACGTGGGTTCCTGTGATCACTCCGCCGAGGTCCGACAACGCATAGGGGATTCGCACAAAGCCGGTTTACTCCTGGTCCCGACCCTGGAGAAGCGATCCGACACGATACTGATGGTTTCGGCCACGATCTTGATGCCTTTCTGCGACTTGGCTCATGAGTCAAGGCAACGTATGGATCAACCTGTGACGCGTTAAGAACGCGTTAGGGCCGGCGGCCTAACGGATGGCGAGCCGGTATCAAGGATTTCCCGGCCCTACGACGAGGGAAGCCGCTGCACGCCTTCGTGCGGCCCGCGCGGTCGGCATGACGGTCAGACGCCGATGAGGGGCGAAGGGTGAGCAGTCGTTCTATACGCAATTTCTGGACCAAGCAAAGGCTCTTCGGACGACCTCTCGCCACCAGTGAGGAGGACAACCAACTCCTACCCAAGCGCTTCGCTCTTCCGGTCTTCGCCTCGGACCCACTCTCGTCTGTTGCGTATGCCAGCGAAGAGGCGATGCTGGTTCTGGCTCTGGCGGGTACCGCCGCCTACAGCTACCTGACACCGGTCTCACTGGCTGTCGCCACGCTCTTGTTGATCGTGATCGTCTCCTACCGACAGACGATCAGGGCTTATCCCGACGGCGGTGGAGCCTTCATCGTCGCCAGTGAGAATCTGGGGATCCGCTCCGGAGCGGTGGCCGCGGCGGCCCTCCTCACGGATTACGTGCTCACGGTTTCGGTTTCGGTAGCGGCCGGCGTGGCAGCCATCACCTCGGCGGCCCCCAATCTCATCCCGTGGCGAGTGTCGATGTCCATCGGATTCGTGGTGCTCCTAACGATTGCCAACCTGAGAGGAGTGCGGGAGGCTTCGCGGCTGTTCGCCGCTCCCACCTATCTGTTCATAGTCATGGTCGCGATCATGCTCGTACTCGGCTTCGTCAAATGCCTCGATGGTGTTTGCCCGACTGCGGTCTCGTCGGGCGTCGAACTGGAAGCTGAACTGGGTGTGGTCGGCCTGTTTCTCATCCTCCGGGCCTTCGCATCCGGTTCGACGGCCCTGACCGGTGTCGAAGCTGTTGCCAACGGGGTGCAGGCATTTCGCCCTCCGAAAGCTCAGAACGCGGCGACGACCCTGGCGATCATGGGTGCGATCTCGATCACCATGTTCCTCGGGATCTCGGCTCTTGCTCAGCTCTTCGACGTCCGGATCTCCGAAGACACGATCGACCAATACGGGACCGTCATCTCACAGATCGGCAGGGCCACCTTCGAAGGCGGCCCAGGTTTCTACCTGCTCCAGGTGTTCACCGCCGCCATCCTGATCCTGGCCGCCAACACCGCGTATCAGGATTTCCCGCGACTCTCGGCGATTCTGGCCCGGTCGAGGCTGATGCCACGTCAGTACCTCAACCGCGGAGATCGGCTCGTCTTCTCCAACGGGGTGGTGACCTTGGCCGTGGTGGCGTCGATCCTGCTGCTCATCTTCCAGGCCGAGGTCAGCCGCCTGATTCAGCTCTACGTGGTCGGGGTCTTCACCTCCTTCACCCTCAGTCAGACCGGGATGGTCAGACATTGGCTGAAAACCAGGGAGTCGGGTTGGAGATGGTCGGTCGTGATCAACGCCGTCGGTGCAGTGACCACTGGTGTCGTCCTCATCGTGGTCGCCACGGTGAAATTCACCCACGGCGCCTGGATCGTGATCCTCCTCATCCCGCTACTGGTTGTCCTGATGACTGCGATTCGCCGCCACTACCTGGGCGTGGCCGCCCAGTTGAAGCACATCCGGGTCGATGCCCGTCCGAAACCGACAAGGGTTCTAGTGCTGGTGGCACACCCGGACGAGCGGACCGACCGCGCCATCCAGTACGTATCCCGCCTGAACGTCGAGAGCGTCACTTGTCTGCATGCCGAAGAGGAGAGCTCGGACGATCTCGTCTATACCTGGGAACGGGTTCACCCCACCTTTTCGCTCGAGATTCTCCCGGGTGAGCACAAGTCGATATCACGAAGGATCGTGGAACGTGTCAGGAGGGAGCGCGACACCAATCTCGATTCGACCGTCACCGTGGTCCTCGGTGAACAGGTCCGTACCCATTCGATCCTGAGCCCGTTCACCCATCCCCATAGTCTCGCCATCAAGGCCCGGCTTCTCTTCGAGCCGCATGTCGTCGTGACCGATCTGAACGTGCTCAAACGATCCCGACGCAGCCGCCTCCCCCGCAAGTCGATCAGTCACGTCGAACAGGTCGTGCTCATATCGGACATGACCCGGCCGATCCGGGAGGCGCTGACCTATGCCCAGGGCTTGGGTACACCAACCACCGCCATTCACATCGATGTCGACACGGCTCAACGGGAACGGGTGGAGCAAGATTGGCAAGCAGCGGGGTATGACTTTCCTCTGGAGATCGTGCCGAGCCCCTATCGAGAGATCGTCGCTCCCCTAGTCGACTACCTCCGGGAGCGACGCCGGACCTCGCTCCCGGGAACGCTCATATGCGCGGTCATCCCCGAATTCGTGGTGCCGGGCCGGGTCACCCAGCTCCTCCACAACCAGACCGGGCTCGCCATCAAGGGCGTCCTGGCCACCGAAGTGGGGATCGCGGTCACCAGCGTTCCCTTCCACCTCGACCCGGACTGGCATCGGGCTCGCCAGGGGACACCGGTCGAATCCGCCTCGCCCGACGACGGACCGAGCTCTCCGACGTCCGGTACCCCTCTAGCCGAATAGCTACCCCCGCCTGACGGGCACCATTCGAGTTGGTCCCCTCGGCTCCCGACAAGGGTCGTGCCGGTCTGGATCGCTCCAGTGTGGCGACCGATACGATGAGGCCCCAGCCAACCCCCAGGGAGCCGTCCGATGCGAATGCCTGAAGATCTGGAAGCCGCTTTCAACCGACAAGTCACCATGGAGCTCATCTCGGCCACTTCATATCTGCAGATGGCCGCCTTCTTCTCCGAGCGCAATCTGGTGGGGATGAGCTCCTGGATGCGGGCCCAGGCAAGCGAGGAACGGGCCCACGCCGATCGGTTCCTCGACTTCATCCTCGACCGAGGCAACCGGGCGCGCATCGGCGACGCGCCGGCGCCGGTAGCGGAATTCGATGGACCTGAGCAGGCTTTCGAGGCCGCCCTCGACCAAGAGCGAGCCGTCACCGAAGCGATCCACGCTCTCTACCGACTCGCCTCCGATCGGGGCGATCTGGCCAGTTTCCCCTTCCTCCAGACATTCATCGCAGAGCAAAACGAGGAGGAATCCACTGTGCAAACCATCCTGGATCGACTCAAGCTGGCCTCTGGTGACTCCGGTGCGATTTTCCTCCTCGATCACGAATTGGGAGCCCGAGGGGGCGACTCCGAAGCGTGACCGTCAGTCGTACCGGTTCGTCGCGCCAGATGGCGCGGGGTCGGCGGGACGACGAGTTCGATCGCAGTAAGGAAAGCCGCAGCCCGTTCGACGCGGTCAACCTGGTGTTTATCGCAGTCGAGGAGGCCGGCGCCCCGGCGTCTCGATGACGTGATACTCCGTAGAGTCCGGTGGCGCCGGAGCATCGCGCCGTTTGGACCGAACAGACAGTGGGC
>CAZSMJ010000020.1:12753-22872 GCA_964608055.1 uncultured Acidimicrobiaceae bacterium
TTTGCGATCCTCCCGGCAACCGGTGAGAGCAAAGGGGCGTTCGTGACTGCAACGGGTGGGCCGGGGACCGCCGGGATCATGTCCGCAGACTCCTACACCTCGGCTCTCGACCCAGCCATCACGGAGCAATTCGACATCGTCTTCTTCGACCAGAGAGGAGTCGGCATGTCGGGAGGTCTGACCTGTCCCCAGGCCGCCCTCGACCTCTATCGCACCGATGCCGACCCCACTACCGAGGCGGGTAAGGATCTCATCATCGAATCGGCGTCGACTTTTGCCACGGCTTGTGTCAGCGAAATCGGCAACCCGGAATCCCTGACATTCCTGTCCACGGCTCAGGTCGTTGAGGATCTCGAATTGTTCCGCCAGACCTTCGGATTCGAAGAGTTCGTCCTCTACGGGGAAAGCTACGGCACCCAGTTGGCCCAGACCTACGCCGCCGCCCACGGCGACCACCTGGATCGCATGCTTCTCGACGGGACCGTAGACCTGACTCTCGACGGGTTCACCTTCTTGGGCGAACAGGCGACAGCTTTCGGGCAGACATTGCAATCGACCTTCAACGCATGTGAAGCCGATGGGGCGTGTGTCGAGGACATGGGCGATGACCCGGGGACCGCATACGACGCTCTCGCCGCACTTCTCTCCGAAGGGCCGCTCACCGCCGAGTTCCCGGTGGCCGACGGGACAACCCCGGCGCGGTCGTTCGGTTTCGGCGACCTCGAGATCGTCGCCAGCGGCCAGATGTACGGTGAAGACGACCGAATGCTCTTCACCCGCGCCCTGGCGGCCAAATCAGGTCGCGGAGACCTGGTTCCGCTCCTCAGACTTCTCTACGCCACCCTGGGCGTCGATCCGATCGACGAGAGCATCATCGAAGATGCCTCGTGGTCGGATGCCATCTACTACGCGGTCGAGTGCCAGGACTACAGCTTCCCGGGCGACAGCCCTCAGGACGTGGTCGATTCCTTCTTCGAGGCCGGCGCCGAATACGACAACCTGCGGTTGGGCTCGATCTTCTACGGCGATCTCCCTTGTGCCTTCTGGCCGGGCCGAAACACCGACGTCGACCGCCCCGAGCCATTGGAAGCTGAGGGAATCCCCACCATGGTGCTCGGGGCGACCGCCGACCCGGCGACGCCGTTCTCGAATGGAGTCTCGGTCTGGAGCCGGCTTGCCGACGGCTTCTTGATGACCCAAGGAGGGGGCCCGCATGTGATCTTCGGGCGGGGCAACCCTTGCCCGGACGAGGACGCCGCGGCTTTCATCCTCGACGGGACCACACCTTCCGTATCGACGTGTGAGGGCGTCGTCGCCGACGCCTATCTGCCCTTGATCCCGGCATCGATCGAGGACTTCGAAGAGGTCGAATCGATGTTCGACGCAGTGGAGTGGGAGATCACCTACATGCCCGAGTACTACTACTGGGACGGGGTCGAGGACTCCGGAGCCGGATGTAACTTCGGCGGCAGCGTTGCCTTCGTCGCGACCGAGGTGGGCTACCACTTCGATTTCGTCGACTGCGCTCTGACTGACGGCTTGGTGCTCAACGGCGCCGGCAACTATGTCCTCGAGACGGACAACTTCCTCCTCGAGGTGACCATCGGGTCTCCAGAGTGCGCCTACTCGTATGAAAGGACGGGAGTAGACGTCGGCGTCGTGGACTCCT
Organism: uncultured Acidimicrobiaceae bacterium; assembly: GCA_964608055.1. Lineage (GTDB taxonomy): Bacteria > Actinomycetota > Acidimicrobiia > Spongiisociales > ZC4RG35 > JALYNX01. Next base: position 14,423 of record CAZSMJ010000020.1, read on the forward strand.
GCCCCACCGATTCGTTCGGGGCCTGAGGATCGGTTCGACGGTCTAGTAGCGCCAATCGATCATCTGGTCCACCGGTGCGAAGTCATCGACCAAAGGCGAGGCTTCCCCGACGAATCGGGCGAGCGAGTCGTCGGTGATCACCACCTCGGACCCGGCGCGGCCGGCGATCTCCGCTTCGATTGCGACAATGTCGAGAGGGCGATGGGAGCCAACGAGCACGTAGTTGCCACCCTGGCTGGCGTTGAAATACCCCGGTGGCGCCACTGCGGCAACATGCTCGAACACCTCATCGAGAGTGGCGATGGCGGCGCGCGCAAACCGGGCGTCGAGGTAATCGATGACGTTCACGGTGTAGATCCCGTCAGGTCGCAACCGATCTGCGACCTCCGCCACGAACTCGACCGTTGTGAGATGCCAGGGGACGGAGAGGCCACTAAACGCATCACCCACTACCAGGTCGAGTGACCGGAGTTCCACCGTCTTCAGCGATCGCCGGGCATCATCGATGACTACGACGGCTTCGTCCCCAAAGCCCAGGTCGGCCCGGCCGATGTCCACCAACTTGGCGTCGATCTCCAGGACCGTCTGCTCCGACCCGGGCCGCGTGGCTTCGAGGTAACGAGGCAAGGTGAACCCACCGCCACCGATGGAGACGACGTCGAGGGGCCCGGATGGAGCTTCGGCGTCCACGATGTCGATCATGACCTGCAGATATCGGAACTCGAGATGGGTCGGATCGGCCAGGTCGACGTAACTGTTGTGTCCCCGGTCGAGGATCAGGAGGCGTCCCGACGGGTGCTCTTGATCGATCACCACCTCGGCGCAGTGATATGTGGTCTCGTAGTCGCACGGGCCCCCGCCGGCTGCCAGGGCATATCCCAGGATCGCGGCGAGGGTCAGCGCCCCAAGCGATGCCCAGCGGCGCCGGCCGGCCCAGATGGCGAGGCCACCGAGAGTTAGGGCGACCCCTAAGCCAATGACGATGGGACGAGTGGGGAGCGCGGCAATCAGCACGAACCCGGTGGCGAAGGTGCCGAAGATCGCACCGGCGGTTCCAATCGCCGAATAGGAGCCCACGACCGACCCCGTTCTCTCCAATGAGCCGAGACGGATCTTGACCACCACCGGGGACACTGCCGAAAGAAGGGCTGCAGGCAGGAAGAAGCCAAGCGCGGCAAGGACCACTATCCCGAGCTGCCCGCTGCCGGCGGCCGGGCCCACGAAATCCACCAGAAGCGGAGCAGCAAGGGCCGAGAGCCCGCCCGCCACCAACAAGGGCCCAAGGAGGCCACTGGGGTTCCTTCGATCGGCGGCCCGGCCCCCGAGCCAGGCGCCAACTGAGATTCCGGCCAGGATGACACCGATGATCCCGGTGAATACCTCGAGGCTGACCCCGAGATATGGAGCCAGGATGCGGCCGGCGAGAATCTCGAGGACGAGCACCGCTGCCGCGGTGAAAAAGACCAGGATTCGAGCGAGAGTCTGTGACAAGACCCCGAGAGGGTATTCCAGGTGCCCGGCTAGGGGCGGGCGGCTGTTCGCTGATGCAGTTCCTCAACGTCCAGGACCGAAACCAATACGATCATCCTGTCGTGATCGCTGATCCACAATCGCAGGCCGAGGAGCCACTTGACGCGCCCCGAGTGATCGAGCTGATCGGCCCGACCGGGATTCGGGCCCAGTTGACCAACTACGGCGCCCGGCTCACCAGGCTATTGGTCGACGACGCACAGGGGCGTCAACTGGATGTGGTGCTCGGATTCGACACCCCTGACGAATACAACGTCAACAAGAGTCTCTATTTCGGGGCAACGGTCGGTCGTGTCGCCAACCGAACCGCGGGGGCCAGCTTCATCCTCGACGGCGTCACCTACAGGTTGGCCGCCAACAACGGCGCCAATCACCTGCACGGTGGAACGGTTCACAGCTTCGACCGGGTCGTCTGGGATCTGGCAACCATCGATCCTGACGGTGCCACCGTTGAGTTCAGGCATGCCAGCCCTCATCTCGAGGAGGGCTACCCGGGCAATCTCGAAGCGGGGGTCACCTACACCTTGACCAAAGAGGGTGGCTTGCGCATCGATTACCGGGTGATCACCGACCGGCGAACCCCGGTCAATCTCACCCATCACACATACTGGAACCTCGGAGGAAGCGAAGAGTCGGCGACGATCGAAGGCCATCTCCTGATGGTGTTCGGGGATCACTACACACCGACCGACCGCGACCTCATCCCGCTGGGCCCCCTGGCGCCGGTCGAAGACACCCCACTCGACTTCAGGACTCCAACCGAGATGGGCCCGAGGATTCGCGCTCTGGCCAGCGAGCCGAGCGCAGGGCTGGACCACAACTTCGTCCTGGCGGAGTGGGATTCGACCCCGCGGCTGGCGGCCCGACTCCAGCACCCGTCAAACGGCCTCGTCATGGATCTGCACACAACGGAGCCTGGAGTTCAGGTCTATTCGGGCGGACACTTGACGCCGACACCCGGGAAAGGAGGGGTCGTCTATCCGACCCGCGGGGGGATCTGCCTCGAAGCCCAGCATTTCCCCGACTCGTTGCACCATCCGGAGTACCCGACGGTGCTCCTAGAGCCAGGCGACACCTACCTCCAGACCACCGAGTACCGCTTCTCCACGCTCTAGCTAGAGCTCGGAGACCCCGCTGGGCACCGGGGCGCGCGCTGCCACCACATCTGCCAAGGATTGCCCCGGCATGAGAGGGGCGTGACATGCCGCCATGTGACTCTTGGAGTGTTCCCGCAATTCGGGCACCTCTACCACACAACGATCGAATGCAATCGGGCAGCGGGTGCGGAACACACACCCAGAAGGCGGATTCACCGGGCTGGGCAGATCGCCGGCGAGGACGATCCGCTTCCGGGTGCGCTCCACGGTCGGGTCCGGGATCGGCACTGCCGAGAGCAACGACTGGGTGTAGGGGTGGATCGACCGGTCGTAGACGTCCTTGTGGTCGCCGACCTCCATCAGCTTGCCCAGGTACATCACGGCGATGCGATCACTGATATGCCTGACGACCGAGAGGTCATGGGCGATGAAGATGTAAGACAGGCTCAGCTCTTTTTGGAGGTCCTCGAGGAGATTGAGGATCCCGGCCTGGATCGAGACGTCGAGGGCGGACACCGGCTCGTCGAGGATTATCAGAGAGGGACGCAGGCTGAGGGCCCGGGCCACCCCGATTCTCTGTCTTTGCCCACCGGAAAACTCATGGGGAAACCGGTTTGCGTGGTCAGGGGAGAGACCGACCAGTTCGAGCAGCTCACCCACGATCGCCCGATGGTCACCAGCGACATCGTGCACCTCCAGGGGCTCGGCGATGGCAGACCCGATGGTCATCCTGGGGTCGAGAGAGGCGTAGGGGTCCTGGAAGACGATCTGCATCTCGGAGCGAAGCTCGCGCATCTCTTCCCGACCCAATGTGGTGATCTCCTGGCCGCGGAACCGGATCGAGCCCGAGGTCGGCTCAAGCAGGCGGAGGATGCAGCGGCCGACCGTCGACTTCCCCGAGCCCGACTCTCCAACCAGCCCCAGGGTCTCCCCCGGAGCCACGCTGAAGGAGACACCAGAAACTGCGTGCACCGTTTGTTTGAGGACTCTGGTCCCGGCACTCTGACGGACTTCGAAGAGCTTGAAGAGGTCCGTCACCTCGAGCAATGGCTCGCTCAAGCACTCACCTCCGCCCCGATCTCCTCGACCCTGACACAGGCGGTTTCGATCGCCCCATATGGCCTGAGCTCTGGTATCTCGCCGGCACAAATCTCCGCCGCATATGCACACCGAATCCGAAAGGCACATCCGCTGGGTGGCCGCAACATGTTGGGCGGTGCGCCCGGGATCGGTATGAGTCGCTCGAGATCGGCGTCGGGCAGCGAGGTCAACAACCCACGGGTGTAGGGGTGGGTGGGACGGAGGAAAATGTCGTGGGCCTCGCCGCGCTCGGTGACCCGGCCGGCGTACATGACCTGGACCCGGTCTGCGATCCGGGCCACCACGCCGAGGTCGTGGGTGATGAATGCCACCGCCGCTCCCAACTCGTTCTGAACCTGTTGCACCACGTCGAGGATCTGCGCCTGCACTGTCGTGTCGAGGGCGGTGGTGGGCTCATCGGCAATCAGGATTTCGGGAGAGTTGGCGATGGCCATGGCGATCACCGCGCGCTGCCTCATCCCACCTGAGAACTCATGCGGATACTGACGGGCACGGGTGTCGGGTTGAGGAATTCCGACCAGATCGAGCAGCTCCACGGCCTTGGTCGCGGCCGCATCCTTTGAGATGTCCTGATGGGCAAGGATCATCTCGACAACCTGGGCGCCGACGCGGTGCACCGGGTTGAGCGCGGTCAACGGGTCCTGGAAGATCATGGCGACTCGCTTGCCTCGTACCTTGCGCACCTCGTCAGGAAGCGCCCCAACCAGCTCTTGCCCGCCGATCCTGATCGAGCCGGTGATGATCGCCCTCTTGGGCAGGAGGCCCATCACGGCGAGGAAGGTGACCGACTTGCCGGAACCGGACTCACCCACGATCCCGAGCAATTCGTGCTGGGCTATGTCAAAACTGACACCGCGGACCGCCTGTACCAACCCGTCTGGTGTGGGGAAGGATACGTGGAGGTCGTTGACCGATAGGACCGGCAGGGTCATCCTCAGACCCTTTGCTCCTGCTTGGGGTCGAGTGCGTCGCGGAGCCCGTCACCCATGAAGTTGACGCAGAGGATGGTGATCAGCAACACGATGGCGGGGAACAGAACCAGCCACCATTTGCCGGTGATGACCGATGTCCCGGCATCGGCCAGGAGGTTGCCCCACGAGGATTGGGTCGGGTCCAGCCCGAATCCGAAGAAGGACAGTGTCGATTCGAGACCGATGGCGAAGGCGACGATGAAGGTCAGGGAGACAACGATCGGGCCAATCGTGTTCGGGACCAAATGGCGAAAGATGATTCGCTTGTCACTGGCACCAACCGCTCGGGCGGCCTCGACGAATTCCTTCTCCTTGAGACTGAGAACCACCCCACGCACGATTCTGGCGGTGCTCGTCCAGGTCACCAGCGTGATCAATGTCACCATCAGGCGTTTCGACCCTGGCTCCCCGAGCACCGTGGCCGCCCAGGGCTGTTTCTCCGGGAGCATCCGCATGATCATCAGAAGCACCAACAACGGCAGCCCGAGGACGAGATCGGTGAATCGCATCAACCCATTGTCGATCCTCCCCCCGCGGAAGCCGGAGAACGCGCCGACCGCAGTGCCGATCAACCCGGCGGAGATAGCGCTGGCAATGCCGACGAAGAGAGAAACCCGCCCTCCGTAGAGGACCCTCGAATAAAGGTCCCGGCCGATCGAGTCGGTCCCAAACCAGAATTGGGAGTTGGGTGGGACCAGAATCTCGTTGCGAAGCCCACCGTCGGCGCCCTGGATGGCTTCGTTCTCACCATAGGGTGCAACCCAGGTGGCGAAGACACACGCCAGGGCTATCAACAGCAACACGACGCTGGAGATCATCGCCGCCCGGTGATGTCGATAGCGACGCAGGGCCAGTTGGGTTGGGGATTTCGACTCGACCGAGAGATCTTCGAGGTCCTCCAGCACCGGGGCCTCGACCGGACCGCCCGGGACCGGGGTCATGATGTCAACCAAGACGGACCCTCGGGTCGAGCCAGGCATAGGCGAGATCGGCTACCAGGTTGAAGAGGATGATTGAGCTCACGATGATGAACATCAGCGGCATGATCTGGGGGAAGTCACCATTTTCCAACGCGGTTATCAGGTAGTCGCCGGTGCCCCGGAACTCGAAGATGCGCTCGGTGATGATGAGGCCACCCACGATGGCCCCGAAGTCGATGGCGGCGATTGTGACTATCGGGATCATGGCGTTGCGCAGAGCATGATGAATCACCACCCGTCGCTCGGAGATGCCTTTGGCCCGGGCGGTGCGCATGTAGTCGGATTCCTTGACGTCGAGCAGAGAGGCGCGCATGTAGCGGCTGTAGACGGCGATGATCTGGATGGCGACCACCGTCACCGGCAGGATCATATGTTTGGCCCTCAGCCACAGGTCGAACTCGGTCTGGCCGGGGGGATAGATCCCGGCCACGGGTAGGAAGGGTTTATCGAGTCCCAGCCAACTCGTGATCATGATGGCGAAGATGACTTGAAGCAGGACCGCGGAGACAAAGGGCGGCATCGAGATCCCAACGAATGCAGCACCGGTGGCGGCGGTGTCGAATTTGGAGTATTGGCGTAACGCGGAAAGGATCCCGACTCCCAAGCCAATGGTGATGCCTACCGCGCTGGCAGTCAGGCCGAGAACCAGGCTGTTGGCAATGGCCGCTTTGAGGTCGGGCCAGACCGGGCGGTTTCCCTTGATCGAATTGCCCCATTCGAGGGTGACGAAGTTGCCGAGCCAGCGGACGTATTGCTCGGGTGTCGAACCAATCAGCCCATGCTTGATTTGGTACTCCTCGACCATCTCGGGAGTGGCTCGGGTGTTGATCCGGAGGAAGCTCTGAACTGGGTCCGTGGCCGATTTGACCGCCCAGAAGGTCAGAAATGTGACTATCAGGAGCACCGGGATAGCCCATGCGGCTCTCAGAGCGATGAACCTTGCCATCGTCCTCGTCCCTCCGTTTGTTGTGCGTTCGGGTTTGGGGTGCCCGACGAAGCGGGCACCCCAAACAAGCTAGTTGATTTACTCGTTCACCGTGACGGTCGGCTCGCTGGCCACCAGGTTGGTGAGCTCGAACGTCCCGTCTGGGGTCGTGTCCCAAATGGAAGGTAGCACCGCAAATGAGGTGGTCCACACCATCCAAGACGAGTTGGCACACTCGGTCACCGGGTTGATGCACTCGGGCCATTGCTCGGCACCAATGATGATCTCGCCACTATCGGTCAGCGGGACCCACAGGTGTGAGCTGTTGTTGAAGGCGCGGTAGTTAGCCGCATCTGCACTAGGTGCATCGCCTTCGATCCGGTCCGTACGCCATGCGGCGATGTTCGGGAACTGGAACAACGGCAACATCACCGAATCATCGACCAAGTACTGGCCGATCTGATGGATCAGGTCGGCACGAGCCGTCTCGTCCAACGTGTTGTCGGACTCGAGCATGAGGGCGCTGGCCTCCTCATTGCACCAGAACGAGTTGTTCTGGCCCTGATTGTTGTTCTCGGCACTCGGGACCTGGCTACAGCTCATGATCGGTGTCACGCCGGGGTCCGGTTGCGCGGTGCTGATGTACATCGCGAGGTCATAGTCACCGGCAGGCAGACGCTGCTGGAACACGGCCGCGGCGTCACCGTTGTCGGCGACAACGTTGAAGCCGGCCTCTGCGAACTCCGGGATCATGAGAGCCTGGGTGGCCTCACGACGCGGGTTCGGCGTGTTGATCATCCACTTGATCTCAGGAACCGCTCCGTCCTTCTCCCAGAAACCGTCACCGTTCAAGGTCCAGCCATCACCCTCGAGAAGTGCAACGGCACCCTCGGGGTCAAAGCTGTCCACGAACTGGGTGTTCTCACACCAGGGACCGACGGTCGGCACCCAGAGCCCACACTGAAGCAGCGGAGCGCCGGGGAAGATCGGGTCGTAGATGTTGGCCAGGATCAGTTCGCGGTCGATGGATTTCGAGAACGCTGCCCGGAAGGTGTCGTCGGAGAAGGGACCGCCCCGGTCCTCACCCTGCTGGAAGTACAGACCCTCGTAGTTGGTCCCGTATCCGGGAGCGAATTGGATGTTGTCCGCAGCCAGAGCATCGGTGATGCCGGCGAACGCCTGGGGGAAGATGAAGTCGACTTCACCGGCTCCCAAAGCGGCAATGCCACCATCATCGGTTCTCGGTACCATGACAATCCGGGACGCCACCGGTGCGTCGTCGCCCCAGTAAGTCGGGTTCGGCTCGAGGATTGCCTGATCCAGGCTCCACGAGGTGAGCTGCCACGGACGACCCGACGCCGGGAGGGCGTCAAGGAAGTCTCCGGATACGTCGTTGCAGTCGGCCACCAGGTGCGCTGGGAGGATCTGGATGATCAGACCCTTGTATGGCGCATATATGGTGGCGAACTCAACCACTACCTGCTTGTCGCTCGTACCGGCTTCGACCGAAAGGATCTGATCCCACCCGGTGGTGGAGATCGCTCCCGGCGTGTTCAAGTTGGCATTCCACGTACAGGCAACGTCTGCAGCTGTGATTGGCGTCCCATCGCTCCATACCGCGTCAGGGTTGAGGTCAACCGTGAGCGTCATGGCCGATTCGACGGCTGCCACCGTGGTAGTGGTGTCACCACTAGCCGCGGTTGTTGTTGTTTCCGCGGGAGCACCCGTTGTCGTGGTGCTCTCGGTGTCCCCAGCACAGGCCGCTACGACCAGTGCAAACACGAACAACAGGAGGAGCCATCGCGGACGATTGCTCATTTTCTTCATTGATTTCCTTCCTGCTTTC
>CAZSMJ010000021.1:0-22871 GCA_964608055.1 uncultured Acidimicrobiaceae bacterium
ACCAGCGCCACCACGAACGACCAGAAGTAGCGCTCCCGCCCGTAGCCGAACTGGTGGTGGGCGTCGGCAAGCTTGCGGGACCGTCTGCCTCCCAACAGCAGCAGGCCCTGGTTGGAGGTGTCCGCCACCGAGTGGATCGACTCGGCCAGCATCGATGCCGAGCCGGTCACCAGATAGGCGACGAACTTGGCCATGGCGATACCGGCATTGGCCAGCATTGCGGCGATGATCGCCCTGGTTCCGCCACCTGCTGACATGTGCTCCCCTGGTCCATCCCTCGGCTCGGGATCCGGATGCTAGGTCAGAGTGACACCCGTCAGGTGAACAGGGAGACGGCACCCCAAGTCGTCATCAGCAGCCCGACGACCACCAGGAAAGCGACCCGGCCCGCCCGGTATTGGGCATACTCGACTCCCTTTGGAGTCTCTCCCCGCCGATGTTTCCACCAGGCGAGGCCGTTGCCGACGAGCAGGGCGAGCCCGAGACCGAGGATCAGTTCCGGGAGCAGGTTTTCGATGTCGAAGAGGTCGCCCACTTCGAGCCACGCTAACCCTGCTTAATCTCCGCCCGTGATTCAGGAGCAGCCCGTCAGTTTTGCCTCGGCGCCGGCCACCTCAGCCAACCTGGGGCCGGCCTTCGATTGCCTCGGGCTCGCTCTGGAGATGAGATGCAAGGTGAGCGCCCGTCTCGCCGACGCCTGGACCGTCGACCACGTCGGCCGCTTCCGACCCGCACCGGGTGAGGGTGATGGTGTGTTGAGCGCGGCGCGACGGGTTGTCGGAGATGACCGCCCCTTGGCGTTGGAGGTGGACGCCAGCATCCCGATGGGGAAGGGGTTGGGGTCGTCGGCAGCAGCTTTCGTGGCCGGCACTGCCGCGGCTCTCTGCGCGGTGGGGGACGACCCCAACCCCGATCACGTCTTTCGCCTCGCCGCCGAGCTCGAAGGACATCCCGACAATGTGGCAGCCGCGGTCTACGGAGGACTGGTCCTGGTGCCGGCCGAAGGGATGCCGATCCGATTGCCGATCCACCCGACGCTGAGGGTGGTGGTGGGCATCCCCGAAGGAAAATTCCCCACAGACGATGCGCGGCGCGTCATCGACGCGGTCCACCCCCACGATCTGGTTCGTCGCAGCCTGGCTCGCGTGGCAGCCCTCACCGCCGGGCTGATCACCGGGGACCCCCAGACCTTGGCCGCGGCGCATGGCGACGAGATCCACGAGGCGCCGAGAGCTGAACTGTCCCCTGAGGTGAACGGCTTGATAGAGATCGCCAAGCGAGCCGGGGCCCTCCATGCCGCTCGATCGGGCGCCGGCCCGTCTGTCTTGGCCCTGTGTGCTGTGGATTGCTCGGCCCGGGTTGCCGGCGCGCTACGGGAGTCGGGGGTCGAGGTGCTGGAGGCCACCATCGCCACCAGCGGGTTGATCTGCGGCTGAGACTCGTGAAGCGCGGTTAGGTGCCCTTCCTCTCCCGCTCGTATCTCTCGCTCTCCTCTTTGCGCTCCCTCTCGTTGCGCTCGCCCTCTTCCTTGCGCTCGCGCTCGTGCTGCTCCCCCTCGTCCTTGCGCTCCCGCTCCTGGCGGTCGGCCCTCTCGTGCTCGGTTTCCATCTTCGATTTCTCCAGACCTGTGATCCTCGACATGTCGAGGCTACCGCCGATCAAACGCTTCTCACCCGGGCCTGACAGAATCAACCCCGTGCCGGACAGAATCATCGAGTGAACTCCGACATCGAGCGGCGGCAACGCTTCGAACTCGTCGCCGCCCAGGTGTACGAGCCGTTGCAGCGTTACCTTGGACGGCGGGCCACCCCTGATGATGCGGCCGACGCCCTCAGCGAGGTTCTGCTCACTGTTTGGCGTCGACTCGACGACGTCCCCACCGACTTTCCGCTGCCCTGGTGTTACGGCGTGGCCAGACGCTGTTTGGCCAATCAGCGACGGGGCGCCAAACGCCACCTGCGGCTGGTGGAGCGGATCACCAGCGAGGCATCGACTTCGCCCTCACATGAAATCGACGATCCGGTCCTAGAAGCAGCGCTCTCCGAACTGTCCGAAGCCGATCAGGAGTTGCTCCGACTCTGGGCTTGGGAGCAGCTGGAGCCCCGTGAGATCGCAACGGTGCTTCAAACCACTCCAAATGCGGTGAGCCTCCGCCTCACCAGGGCCAAGGCCAAACTCGAATCGAGACTCACCCGACAGGATTCCTCCACAGCTGGACAGAAACGGGACCGACACACCGAGGAGCATCGACCGTGACCGACGAACTGCGAAATCGCCTACGCCGGCTCGACCCGATGGCCTCCGATGTGCCGACGGAACCAGTGACGACCGAATCGTCCCGACAACTTCTGGAGGAAATAATGACCACCCCAAGTGCGGAACAGCCCGGATCCTCGGGCACCCCAAATAAGAGACCATGGCTGGTCGCGGTGGCGGCAGCCGCTGTAGTCATCGTGGCCATCGGCGCCGTAGGCGTCTTCAGTCAGGGAAGTCCGCCACTCGCGTTGAACGCGGGCGGTGAAGACCCGATGGCGATGTGCATCGTGTTCAGCGTCGAGGAGCTGGCCAAGGCCCCCGTCGCCTTCGAGGGAACCGTCACCTCAGTGGATGGCGACTCGGTCACCCTCGATGTGGACACCTGGTTCAAAGGTGGCGACGCCAGCCAGGTCACCCTGACCGCACCCCAAGGCATGGAAGCCCTGATCGCTGGGATTCCCTTCGAGGTGGGAGGCCAGTATCTGATCACCGCCTACGACGGCAATGTGAACTACTGCGGTTTCAGCGGGGAGAGCACCCCCGAGATGCGCGCCGCTTTCGAGGAGGCTTTCGGCAGCTGAGATTCTGACTCGAAACTGAAGAGGAGAGGCCAGCTGGCCTCTCCTCTTCCCGCGTCTCGGGCCCTGGGGAGTCAGTCGCCCTGGAGAGCAATTGCTATGAGCTCCGCGTGACGTTGTCGCGCTTCTTCCGGAGAGACTTCGAATCCCATGGCCTCCCATCCGGGAACCCATTGCGCGATGTCTGGCATGGGGCGGCACAGGGCGGCGAGGTCCCAGTAGCGGAGATTCGCAAGAGCCCGCCCGGAGTTCTCCCGATACACGTCTATGAAGTGGTCGGCTGCTCGGTCCATGCCCAGCAACCTGATGTCGAGAGCGCAATATGCGACATCCAACGCCGCATCGGCGATGGAGCCCCCTTCCCAATCGACCACCGCCACCAGGGTTTCATCGATCCAGAGCGTGTTCCCCGGCCAGTAGTCATGATGGACATAGACGAGGGCTTCGGGGACGAGGGTCGAGACTGAGTCGCTCAGCCTCGACCACAGGTCCGCCCCGAGTGGATGCTCTCTCACCGCCTCCTCCGAGGAATGACCGTCGTCATGGTCCAGCACCGGGAACAAGCCGTCGTCGGCCGGGGAGGGAAGGATCTGGTGGATGGCAGTCAGGGCGGTGGCCAGCTGCGCCGCCCAGTCCAACGGGTTGACCGGAGTCAGGAGCACCTTGCCCTCGAGGAACGAGATGACGATGGCTCGTTCAGGAAATAGCCCGATCCTGTCGATCCACAGCGGGGATGGAGCTCGGATCCCCTGCTCTGCAGCGAGGGCCAATGCCCGATACTCGGACTCCGAAGGGTCTATTTCGTCGGGCTCGGAATGCCAGTACCGCTTGAGCACGACTCTCTCAGTTTCATCGGCGCCGCCTCGGAGGACATCCATCGTGCCCCCAAGACCTCCGACTATTCGATAGTCGTAATGGACTGGACCACCGAGCTCATCCCCCAGGATCTGAAGCTGCTCCGTGGTGGGAAGCGGCGCGTAATGCTCCATCGAGGCCAAGGATGTCAGAAAACTCGGAACTGCGATGGTTGACGGTGCTCCCGTATCCGCGTCTTGACGATCTGACAACTCCCCCCCATACTGGCAATTCGATGCGAGGAAGAAACCAGGCAACAGCGCACATCATCATTCCCTAGGGGTTCGCGCCTCAGGAGAGGCGCCGCCCCATCACGGACCTCCGCAGACTGCGGGGGTCTTTTCATTGGCAAGGCGTGAACCATGAATCCGACAGCCGAGATCTACGACACGACGCTCCGTGACGGCACCCAGGCCGAGGGGCTTTCCCCGACTGTGGGTGAAAAGCTTCGGGTGGTGCATCTGCTCGACGAGTTGGGGGTGCACTTCATCGAGGGGGGATGGCCCGGGGCCAACCCCAAGGACGACGAGTTCTTCCAGAGAGCCAAGACAGAACTGACCCTGGAACGATCGATCCTGGTGGCCTTCGGCTCGACTCGAAGGCCACGGGGCGCGGTGGCGAAGGATGCCCAGCTCCGGGCGCTGCTCGCCGCCGACACCGACTACGTCTGCATCGTGGGCAAGGCCTGGGACCGTCACGTGATCGGAGCCCTCAACGCCTCACTGGAGGAAGGGCTGGCGATGGTGGGCGAGTCCATCGAGTTCCTGCGCGAACAGGGAAAGCAGGTCTTCTTCGACGCCGAGCATTTCTTCGATGGGTTCCGCTCCAACCCCGAGTACGCCCTGTCGGTGCTGGAGACCGCAGCGTCAGCCGGCGCTGAGCGGGTGGTGCTCTGTGACACCAACGGCGGAGCCTTGCCCTCCCACATCATCCCTGCCATCGATGCAGTGTCGTCGCGAATCGACACCACCCTCGGGGTCCACTTCCACAACGACTCGGACTGCGCCGTGGCCAATTCGATGACGGCGCTGGCTCACGGGGTGCATCAGGTCCAGGGTTGCGTCAACGGATACGGGGAGCGGACCGGCAACGCCGACCTGTGCTCGGTCATCCCCAACCTCAGTCTCAAATCTGGGGTGGAGACCATCCCCACCGAGTCGTTGGCCCGGCTCTACCCCATTGCCCAACAGATCGCCGAGATCCTGGGCGCTCCGATCGACTCTCGGCGGCCGTATGTGGGCACCTCCGCCTTTGCTCACAAAGCGGGACTGCACACCTCGGGTCTGGCCCGGCTCGAGGGCGCCTACGAGCACATCGACCCCGGTGCGGTGGGAAACTCGGCCCGGATGTTGTTCAGCGAGCTGATGGGGCGCTCGACCGTGTTGGCGGTTGCCGAGGAGAAGGGGTGGGATCTCGACGCCGAGGGTGCCCAGGCCTTGGTCGATCAGGTCAAGGAACTGGAGCATGCCGGTTATCAGTTCGAGGCCGCCGATGGCTCCTTCGAGATGTTGATGCGCCGGGCCACCGCCGACTTCGACGAGCTTTACGAGGTGAGGTCGCTGTCGGTGAATATCCAGACCAACCCCGAGGGGAAGGTGACCGCCGTCGCCAGTCTGGTCTTGGCGGTTGAGGGCGATGTGATCGAAGTGACCGCCGAGGGCGACGGCCCGGTCAACGCCATGGACGAAGCGCTGCGCAAGGCGCTGGAACCCTCACACCCCGACGTGAAGCGTCTCCGGCTGACCGACTTCAAAGTGCGTGACCTTGATTCATCCGACGGGACCGCGGCCCGGGTCCGGGTCCTGATCGAGACCACCGACGGGGATTCGACATGGGGAACCGTCGGGGTGCATCAGAACATCATCCAGGCCTCGTGGCAGGCTCTCAGCGAGGGGATCACGGTGGGCCTGCTGCGGGCGGAGGATTGATCGAGGGTGCGGTTGTCCGGTTTGACCTAGTGGTCGGTTCACGCGACCATTGAGCCGTCGTCCCCCTTCCTCGTGAGGTTTCTGCATGGGATCGTTGGTCAAAAAGCGTCGTAAGAAGATGTCGAAGCACAAGTACCGCAAGCGTCTCAAGGCGAATCGCCACAAGCGGAAGTGACTTCGTGAAAGGACCGGGTCTCCCGGTCCTTTCCTCATGAGGGAGTCGGCGGATTAAGCCTTCAGGGTCTTTCCAGCTGGAACCTGGGGATCAGTTGAAATGCTGGGAGTTTGCTCCCCACTCGTCTCTTTTTCGCCCAGATCCACCCAGAGTGGTAGCTCTATCAAAAAGGTGGTCATCCCATCCCGGCGCTGGTAGGTGAGGTTTCCGCCCATGCGCCGCACCAACATTCGGGCAATGGAAAGCCCGAGCCCCACACTGCCGGTCAGGAGGGGGCCACGACCCTCGTGGATGAATCTCTGAAACAACCGGTCCTTTAGCTCAGGCTTCACGCCAGGCCCGCAATCGGTGACCGCCAGGACATATCGCAACTTCTCGATTCGACCGGTGACAGCAATTGGGGCCTGTCCATGCTTCTGGGCATTTGAGAGCAGGTTCCGAAGAACCTGTCGCAGCCGGAGGCGATCGGCGCTCACGTGTTCGGGAGCGACCCTCGAGATGACTTCTAAGCCCATCGCGCGCATAGGGGCCAGCACGGCTTCAACTTCGGCGTTGGGGTCAACTCTCTCACGCCGGAAGCTCAGCCCATCATCATCGGCGCGCGCTGCGGTGAGCAGATCGTCGACCATGCGGCTCAACTCGTCTGCCTCCATCGCAATCAAGGTGGCGAACTCGGTGGTCAGCTCCGGATCAGACGAAATCTGCTCATCGAGAAGTGTCGTGGCAAAGCCATAAATGCTGGTGAGGGGTGTTCGCAATTCGTGAGAGACGTCGGCGATGAAGTCGTCCTTGGTCTGGGCGATCTCACGCTGGCGTGCCAACTCCTGTTCCAGGTCTTTCTGACGTTGTCGACGACGCACGCTGCTTCGGAACGCGAATACGGCTCCGAGCGGGATCGCGAAGGCGACCAGGAAGCTCGAGGCGTTGGCGATGCGCCCGGCATCCTCCTGTGCCAGCTCGAGTTGGTTAACGACGAGGCCACGATCGCTGGCCAGCAGCTGAGCGAGTACCTGATAATCGTCGTCGATCGCCAGCAGATCGGCGTCTGTGGGGGATCCAGGGTTGCCATCAGCAATCTGATCCACGAGTTTTTCTACCGATGCAGCAAAGCCGTCGGAGGCTTTTTGCAGCAGCTCACGCTCATCTGCATCCGACATCTGGCCGGCCAGCCTGTCGACCCTGACGGCCATCTCAGTGATCCCGGCCTCAACCGCCTCAACCGACCAGGCAAGGTCAGCCTCCTCGGCAACGCCCGCCTCAGTTGCCGAAAGGACGAGGAAAGCTTGGACTGCACGGTTCCGTGTAGTGGCAACAGCGCTGAGCACAGCTTCGTCGTAGATCCCACGGGTGCCAATCTCGGCGTTCTGCACCGAGCTCCGGGCGGTTGCAAACACAGCAGCCGACGCCACGACAACCGTGGCCAAGGTGACTACGACCATGGCTAACAGGGCGGTGTGACTGCCGGTCTTAGATGCGAGATCGGTTTCCAAGGAGTCGTGGTCCGAGTTGGCGACGTTGACCTCGTTTTCGACTGGGGACCGCCGGAGAGCCCCCTGAAGGAGCCGGCGGATATTCACGAGTCCCCCTTGTTGTCTTCAGGCCGTCCGAGGAAGGCGAATGTGAAGCCCCGACTCTCAAAGACCACCCAGAGCATCCCTGCCATCAGCAAAGCTATGGGCAGCATGATCGCCTTGCCGCTGTCGGTCATCGCCTCGAGCACGAACCCGAGAATCATGAGAGGCGAGGCGACTATTGCCGCTGCCCAAGGGGGTATGACCAGCTCGAGGCCATTGATGATGGAGCCGGTCCAGCCGCTCGCCCGGGTCGAGGCGATCGACGCTGCGTCTAAGCCCACCGCCGCCAGAACAGGGTCCTCCACATTCCCAAAACTCAGATCGGACAGAGCGCCTCCGACCGGGAGCGCCGCCTCCTCGCCGGCTTCGACCGGCCCAAGACCGACGTTCGGCCCAGATCCTGCGCCGGGTCGGACGGAGACGGCCAGGGTCGTGCTGGAGCCATCGGTTTCAGGTGCGGTGGTCGAAGTGGCCGCGATGGGTGCGACTGTGGTCGTCGGGCCCTGAGGTGGTTGGGTTGCCGCGGGGACGGTTGTCGTCGGCGCAGCGGTGGTCGTGGTAGTCGTAGTTGTCGGGGCGACGGTCTGCAGGGACAAGCTGGACGGGTATGCGGTGGTGTCGTATGCGAACCACATGTCGTCGTCAGAGTCGTCTCCTACTACCACCTTGATGGCGAGTGAGCGGTTGCTAGCGATCGAGTAGGTCACCGAACCGAAGTCGATTGTGTTAGACACCCAAGCCCCTGACGGGCTCCAGGGAGTGGACTCCCTCGAGCCTTGGTCGATGAGGACGCAGTTGTTGCCGCCCGGGTTGCAGTCGAGCAGAAAGGCTTCGACACGACCCCCCTTGTCGTCCTCAAAATCCTTCATTGCACTCCAAAAGGTGAGTGTCACCTGACCACTGATAGCCATTTCGGCATGCGGTGCGACCCAAAGCTGGTACTTGCCCGAGTCGCTTTCGTTCCACCCCTCGTCACTCTTGTCCAGGGTTCGGCCCGGATCGGAGTCCTCACCGGGGTCGTAGTTGGGCAATGAGCCCGCGTCGGGCGCCGCTGTGGAGAGGTCGGCCTTGGGGACTCCCGTGCCTTTCAGGTAATAGATCCCAGTGTCCGCGTCGGCCTTGGTTGCCGGCATGATGACTAGGGAGATCGAGGCCAAGAGGGCGACAACGACCATCGGCGCCAGTAGACGCCGGGTTTTGCGCGATCTCTGCACCGAGCGACCAGAATCACGCCTTTTCCCCGTTCTCATCATGCGATTGGTATCGGTAGAACATGGAAATGGCTGTAATCGGCTCCCCGACTCTCACCCAGCCTGCAGTGATCGATTCAGGCCGAAAACAGGCCCTGCATAAGGAGACGGCTACTTGCCTTTCAGGAATCGCTCGATTTCGTCGACGAGATGCCCGCCCTCGTCGTCGGCTTCCTGTTCCAGGCGCTCGACGTACTCCTCCAACTCGGCGTTGCCCTCGATGGCGGCGTCAACCGTGGACAAGAAGTTGCGAGACGCGGCTGCGAGCTCACCGATGTCGAGGGTGACGCCTATCAACTCCGATGCCTTGAGCGCCAGGGCCTCGGTAGCCGGCGGGTACTCCTGGTTGGAGAGATAGTGGGGAACCGCGGCCCACAGCGAGATCACATCGATCCCGGCGTTGCCCAGGGCGTGGTTGAGGACACCGACGATTCCGGTCGGGCCCTCGTAGCCCGACGGCAGCAAACCATGGAAGGTGAGGTCGTCTGGTCGGTTCGCCGAGCCGACCAGAGGCACGGGGAGGGTGTGCGCGACCTGGCCGATGAACGCCCCCATCGTCACCGCTCGCTTGACCCCCACCGCGCGCAGGGTCTCCACCAGATCGTTGGTGAAGGTCTTCCAGCGGTAATGCGGCTCCTCGCCGAGCACGATGACCAGGTCTCGCTCCGACCCTCGCACCGCGTAGATCTCGTTGCGGGGCCAGGTGATGGAGCGGATCCCGGTGGAGTCCAATTCGACGATCGGGCGGCGCACCTGGAAGTCGAAATGGTCGTCGGGGTCGATGATGGCGAAGATCTCTGCGTCGAGTTTGGTGAGGAACTCCGTGGCCGCCTGGCTCGCCGACTCACCGGCGTCACCCCATCCCTCGAAGGCAATCAGCGCGACCGGCTCCTGGAGGATCGGTCTGTCAAGCCATTGCAGCGAGGCCATGGCGGTCAACCTACACGCAGACTCCGGATAATTGTCACGACCAGTAGGGCGCGAACCTCTTCAGCCGGAGGGCGTTCAGCACGACCGAGAGCGAGGAGAGGGCCATTGCTCCAGCTGCGATCATCGGGTCGAGCAGCCCGACCGCCGCCAGCGGGATGGCGGCCACGTTGTAGCCGAACGCCCAAAACAGGTTCTGGCGAATGGTGCGGAATGTGGCGTTGGCCAAATCGATCGCGGTCGGCACCAGACGGGGGTCGCCGTTGAGCAAGACCACATCGCCGGCCTCGAGCGCCACTTCGGTGCCCGATCCCACCGCCATCCCCAGGTCGGCCTGAGTCAACGCCGGAGCATCGTTGATCCCGTCTCCGACGAAGGCTACCTGCGCTCCTTCGGCCTGAATCCTCGTCACCAGCTCCACTTTTTCGTCGGGCAGCACTTCGGCGTCGACTTCGGTGATGCCTACCTGTTCGGCGATTCGCGACGCGGTTCGCTGGTTGTCCCCGGTGACCATCCGGGTTGTGATCGCGGTCGCGTTGAGGCGGGCCACCGCTTCGCGTGATTCCTCCCGAACCGTGTCGGCGACCGCTATCACTCCTTTGACCTCCCCGTCCCAGCCGGCGAGGAAAGCCGTCTTTCCCTCTTCCTCGAGTGTCGTCAGCAAGTCACGCCAGCGGTCGGCCACCAGAAGACCGCGGTCCACCACCAGCTTCTCCTTGCCTACAACCACTTCGCGACCGCCGATCGAGCCGACTACTCCAAGCCCGGCCAGGCTCTCCACCCGGTCGGGGTCATGAAGCTGGATCCCGCGCTCGTCGGCTCCGAGGGCCACGGCCTTTCCGATCGGATGTCCCGACGCCGCCTCGACCGACGCCACCAGATGGAGGAACTCACTGTCGTCGACATCGCTGGCGACATCGGTGAGATCCATCACTCCGGTGGTCAGCGTTCCGGTCTTGTCGAAGAGGACGGTGTCGACATAGCGCGCCCGCTCGAAGACCTCAGCTTGCTTGAAGAGAATCCCGATCTCGGCACCGCGGCCGCTGCCGACCATGATCGCAGTCGGTGTGGCCAGGCCGAGGGCGCAGGGACAGGCGATGATCAGAACCGCAACCCCTGCCCGCAACGACTCGGGCACCTCGTTGCCCAGGGCGAGCCAGACCACAGTGGTCGCGATCGAGATCAGGATCACGATGGGAACGAAGATCGAAGAGACCCGGTCGGCCAGTCTCTGGATCGGTGCCTTGGAATTCTGCGCCAGTTCCACCATGCGAACGATTCCGGCCAACGCAGTGCCGGCTCCCACCGCGGTGGCACGGACCTGGATCATGCCGACCTGGTTGACGGTGGCGCCGAACACCGGGTCACCGACCCTCTTGTCGACGGGCAGTGACTCGCCGGTGAGCATGGACTCGTCGATGGACGAGGCACCGGACTCGATGATCCCGTCGGTGGGGATCTTCTCTCCCGGCAGCACCACCATCAGGTCGCCGGGGAGCACGTCCCCGATCGGAACCGATCGTTCCACCCCGTCGACCAACACCCGGGCCTCCCGGGCTGCGAGCTCGACGAGACGGTGCACCGCGGTCGAGGCCCGCCCCTTGGCCCGGGCCTCGAAGGCGCGACCGAGGGTGATCAGGGTGACGATGACCCCCGAGATCTCGAAGAAGACCGGCAGGTCGGAGAAGAGGGCAAAGACCGAATAGACGTAGGCCGCGAGCGAACCCATGGAGATGAGGGTGTCCATGTTGGCGCTGAAGTTGCGCGCCTGCTTGAGGGCAACCCTGTGGAACTGCCACCCGCCCCAGGTGACCACCGGTGTCACCATGACCCCCTGCAGAGCCCGGTTCCAGAAGGCCTCCGGCCCGAACATGGCCAAGAGCATGGCGGGCGCGGTGAGGGCGGCCGCGATCCAGAAACGGCGCCACTGCACGTCCTCGCTGTCGTGATAGTGATCCATCAGATCCCGGCCGTGCTCACCGGATTCGTGAGGAGAGATGCTGTACCCGATCTTGCCCACGGCGGCGGACAGGGAGTCGAGATCGGCGCCTTGGTTGACACGAACCAGCGCGGAGGCCCCTGCCAGGCTCACCGAGGCGTTCTCCACCCCTTCCTGGCGGCTGAGGACACGTTCGATCCTCACCGCACAGGTGGCGCAAGTCATGCCGTCGACGTCGAATAAGACCGTCTCGGAGTGCTCGCCGTGGGTGTCAGCCGAAGACGGCGTAGCCCTGCTCCTCGATGGTGTGTTTGATCGCATCGAGGTCGGTGGTGTTGTCGTCGTAGGTGACTTCGACAGTCGCATCGGCGATGGCCACTTCGACTGACGAGACCCCGGGCAGGGCTCCGACAGCACCTTCGATGCTCATCTTGCAGTGATCACAGTGGATCTCGGGGGCTTGGAGGATTGCCTGTTGCATCTCGATCAAGTGTACGGCTGGGAGCAGTCGTTTATTCCCGCGCAGGCCTGGTAAAAAAGAGAGCCCCGGTCGAAACCGGGGCTCTCTGGTTGTCTGGCTTGGGACTGGGAGGGGGAGAGGACCTGTCCCGGCCAGAGAGATCAGGCGTCCTGCTCGTCCATGATCTTGCCCCGGACCCGCGGGAAGCGGACCGGCGCATGGGCGTGGCAATACTCGGCCTTGTTGTACTGCGAGAGTTTGGTGGTACAGCCTGGCTTCGAACAGATCCGGTCCTGGCTGAAACGCCGCGACGGTCTGGTGACGCCCTTGATGGCTGCCCCTCTTACGATGTCTGTCATGTTCATGGCCCTCCGTGTGGGCCGGTTCTCCAATTAATACGTTGAATTGTCTTCTGTGGTTCTCGAAAGGTGGGTCGCTGGCGACCCTTGTGGTCCCAACTTTGCGATCCCACCCCTAAAACGAAGGTAAACAATCCCCCGTTTTGTCTGTGATAAGACGTTGCGGACCGGTCAGTCGGTTCCCGTGATCCCCAGTTTACGCAGGAAGGCGCTGTTGTCAGGTTCCCTGCCGAGAAATCCGACCAACATCTGGTCGGCATCGACCGATCCACCCTTCTCCAACACTTCGCGGCGGTATGCCATTCCCACGGCGGGGTTGGTGACCCCCTCCTCCTCGAAACGCCCGAACATGTCATCTCCGAAGACCTCGGCCCACATGTAGCTGTAGTAGGCGGCGTCGTAGCCCCCCATCAGGTGGCCGAACGAGGCGAGGTCGAAGGTTCCTTCGTGGATCGGGAGCAGGCTCAGCTCGGATGCCTGTCGGGAGATCTCGTCGAGGTCCTTCTCCGCTCCCGGGGCGTGGATCGTCTGGTCCAGCCACCCGTACTTCAGCTGGCGCAGCTGATGGACCGCGATGTTGAGACGACGAGCCGCCACCAACTGGTCGACAAGGGAGTCCGGGATCGGCGAGCCGGTCTCATGGTGGCGGGCGAACTTCTTGAGGACGTCGGCTCGCCACACCCAGTTCTGCATGATCTGGCTGGGAGCTTCGACGAAATCGGTCTCGACATTGGTCCCCGAGAAGCGGGCGAGCTCGGTCCGCCCCAAGTTCTGGTGGAGGACGTGGCCGAACTCGTGGAACAGGGTTTCCACCTCGCCGTGCTGGAGCAACGAGGGGGTGTCGCCGGCGGGCTTGGTGAAGTTGGCGACCATGGCGCAGACAGGGTTCTGATAGCCGCCGTCCTCCAGACGCCTGCTGGTCACGAGGGGGAACTCGGCGGCGTGGGAGTACTTGCCTTCCCGGGGGAACAGGTCGAGGTAGAAATGGGCAATCTCTTCGCCGGTTGCGTGGTCATGGATGGCGTAGAGCCGGACATCGGGGTGCCAGACATCGGCATCGGCCACCTCACGAAAGTCGAGACCGAACACCTCCTGGACCATGTCGAACATCCCGGTGAGAACCGCGTCGAGGGGGAGATAGGCGGCGACCTCGAAAGGATCCACTCCGTAGTCGGTGCGCCGCTGCTGGGTGTCGTAGTAGCGCCAGTCCCAGGTGCGCACCGTATCGGTGCCGGTGTCGGTGTCGAGCAGTTCGCTCATCACGGCGAGGTCCTTGCGACCCTGCGTGGTGAGGGGCGGGATCAGCTCCTCGTAGAAGGCAGCGACCCGCTCGGGATTCTTGGCCATCCGGTCCTCGAGCCGGTGATGTGCCCAACTCTTGACGTCGAAATCCCTTGCGATCTCATCACGGAGCCTCAGAGCCTCCTCGAGTATGGGCCGATTGACGTCGACCGCCTGAGTGTTGAACTTGAAGAGCAATTGCTCGCGCAGATCGCGGCGTTTTGCGTTCTCGGCGAAGGGGATGAGATGGGGGTAGGCGAGGGTCACTTTGAGCTGTCCGCTTTCCTCGTCAACCTCCAGCGAATCGGCAAAGCTGTCGGGAAGGCCTTCGAGGTCTGCCTTCTCGACGAGCAGCCAGTCTTCCCATTCGTCGATGTTGCTCTGGAAGCGGACCCCCAACTCGACGAGACGCTGCGTCTTTTCCTTCACCGAAGCCCTGACCTCCGGTGGCAAGTCGTGACCGGCCCGACGCAGGTCGCGCAGCACGAACTCGAGGCTCCTTGCCCGCTCCCCTTCGAGGCCCTGTGCCTCCTCGGTGGCCGCGTACTCCCTGACTGCGGCATTGAGATCGTCCCTGAAGATGACCTCAACGGCGAAGC
The DNA here is from genome assembly GCA_964608055.1 of uncultured Acidimicrobiaceae bacterium. GTDB lineage: Bacteria > Actinomycetota > Acidimicrobiia > Spongiisociales > ZC4RG35 > JALYNX01. Next base: position 14,182 of record CAZSMJ010000021.1, read on the forward strand.
CGTCGAGTTTCTCCTCGGCGGCCTTGGCCGCGGTCCGCACCTCTTTGTCGGGGTGGACATAACCCATGAAGACATAGCGGGTGAATGCCTTGCCCATGACATCGGCCATGCGGTCGAGAGGCATCAAGGTGTTCTCGAACGTCCGATCCTCCTTGGCACTGGCGGCTTCGTCGACGACACGTCTTGCCTCTTCCAGGGCGGCGTCCACTCCGGTCTCCACCGTTGCGGCGTCAACCGTCGAGAAGCCAAAGTCCAGGTCACTCATGGCGAAGGACGGTAGTGCGAATGCCGACTTTCGCTCCAAGCCATCACGGTTGTTGTGGCGGGGCAAACAGGGCGGTGGCCCGTTCCAGGCTCAACGCCTCCCCCGGATCGAATCCGTGACGCTGGACAGCAGCTCGAATCCCTACTTGGGGATCCGGCAGTTCGACCGGGGAATCGCTCCCGCCGAGGAGATGAACTCCGGCCTCTTGCAGGGTGTGGAACGGGTAAACCCGTTGCATCCTCTCCTCACCCAACCGCTTGTGAAGCCAGGATGCCTCTGAGGCGAGGAATGCGGGCTGGACCGATGCGGTGACCCCAAGTCTCGCCATGCGCTCGACTGCGGCATCGGTGAGTAGGGAGGCGTGCTCGACGCGAAGCAGCGACGGGTCCGAGCCGTCTTCGATCAGACTCTCGAACAGGTCGAGGGCGACGTCATTGGCCCGGTCCCCGATGGCGTGGAGGGCGACGCCTCCCCCAATTTCGAGCGACGCCTTGGACATGGCGAATGCCTGACCGGGGTAGAGGCGCAGGGTCCCGGTGGTGTCGGGGCGGTCGGCGAACGGTTCGTACATGGCAGCGGTGTGACCCCCGAAGCTGCCGTCGGAGAAGCCCTTCCAGCCGGAGAAGCGAAGCCGCCCGTCGGACTCCCTGATGCGCTTGGCGGCGGCAACCAAGTCGACCGGGGTCTCGGTGATCACATAGATGTCGATGTCGAGGGGAAGATCCGGCGCCAATCGGCACAAGGTCTCCAACTCGTCCCCGACTCCACACCAGATCGGATCGGTGGCCGACACCATTCCGGTGACAGAACCGAGCCCGTAGTCGAGCAAGCCGCGCAGGGCTGCGAGCACATCGGCGTCGGTGGGAGCCTCCGCAAGCGGGGCGATGGCGTTCCCGATCACCAACAGCGCGGTCTCCCTGAGCACGCCGGTGGGAAATCCGGTCCGGTCGCGATCGAAGCTCCCACCCGGAGGGTCGGACGTACTGGCGTCGATGCCGGCCACCCTCAGGGCTGCGGTGTTAGCCACCGCCACATGCCCGCAATAGCGGTAGAGGACGACCGGCCGGTCGGGCACTGCATCGTCGAGGTCGAGTCTGGTTGGAAGCCTCAGCTCGGCCAGGCCTTCGTCGTTGAGACGTTGTCCGATCACCGCGCCGGTGGTCACCTGGGCGCGGGCCGCAACCCGTTCCTTGACTGCATTGAGATTGGCTGAATCCATGAGTTCGAGACCGGTCACCATCTGGGCATAGCCGAGAGGATGGAAGTGGTGGTCGTGGAGGCTCATCGGAGGTGCGCGGGCATGTTTTCGTCAATGATCAAGCGCAGATCCTCATGGATCTTGCCGTTGGTGACGACAAAGGCTGCCGGTTCCAGATCGTTGACGGAGCCCTTGCTGTCGGTTGCGGTGCCCCCGGCTTCGGTTACAAGGAGCATCCCGGCCGCGGCATCCCAGGGCTTCACTCCCTGCGGCCCACCATGCTCCCAATAGCCGTCGAAACGCCCGCAGGCCACCCAAGCGAGATCCAGTGCGGCCGCGCCCATGCGCCTGGTCCCACGAGTTCGGGTCATCACCTGCTCCATGACATCGAGATAAGCCCGTGCGTGCTCTTGACGGTCGTAGGGAAAGCCGGTGACCAGTAGAGAATCGGCGAGCGAGTCGGTGTCGGACACGTGGATCCTCTGCCCGTTGCTGCGGGCTCCCTCGCCCACCGCGGCCACGAACTCTTCGTGGCGAATGACGTCGATCACGACACCTACGAGCGGCTCCCCCTTGTCCCAAAGGGCGACCGATACTGCGACCTGGGGGATCCGGTTGACGAAGTTCACAGTCCCGTCAAGGGGGTCGATGATCCAAACCCGAGCGCCCCGCCAGTCGGCGTCTCCGCCGCCCTCCTCGGCGAGGATGGAGTCGTCCGGGAAGTGAGTTGCGATGACCCCGGTGACTGCAACTTCCGCTTCCCGATCGATATCGGTCACCGGGTCGACGGTTCCTTTCATCTCGATGTCGAAGGCCTCGTCGAAGCCGCGCCGAACCACCTCGGCTCCGGCGCGAGCAGCTCTTACCGCGACCCAAAGATCGCCTTCCCACATGGGGCGCACTCTACGGAAGCGTGCATCTCTACTCTCCCGCCGGTGAGAGGAGCGCTATTGGTCGTCGCAGGCGCTGTTCTGTCCGCCCTCGCCTTTCCCCGAATCGGCCCCGGGTGGTTGATCCTGCCCGGGGTCGCCCTGTTCCTGGCCGGGTTGCGCACCGCGGCCAACCGCCAGCAAGGCTTGGCGCTGGGCGCCGTCTACGGGCTCGTCTTCTACAGCGGGCTGCTCTGGTGGTTTGTCGAATTGGGCCTGGTCGCGGTGATCCCGCTGGTGCTGCTGCAGACCTCGTTCGTGACCGCCTACGCCTGCTGGCTGTCCAAGTACAACGACCGCCCCTCGGGAATCTGGTTCCTGCTCGCAGTCGGAGGTTGGGCGGTGATGGAGTTGATCCGCTATCGGATCCCCTTCGGCGGGTTCGAGTGGGGTGCAGCCGGCTATGCCTTGTCCGACCAGGGGTGGGCTCGGGCGTTCGCGCCCATTTATGGCACCACCGGTATCACGGTCATGGTCGTGCTCACCGCTGCGAGCGTGGCGGCACTAACACGTCATCCCAGGAACTGGTTGATCGTTCTCCCATTGCCGGTGCTCGTCCTGTCATCGTGGCTTCCATGGTTCCAGCAGGGCGAGGACGTGCTCGCCGGTGAGAAGGTCGCAATCGTCCAGGGGTCGACCCCGTGTCCCTTCGAGCACTGCTCGCCAGACGAGCGGCTACGCACCTTTCAGCAGCATCTCGAATTGACCAAGGAGATCGAGCCAGGCTCGGTGTTTCTGGTGGTGTGGTCGGAGGGATCCACCGGCTCGTTCAACGCCGACCCGGTGCAGAACCCCGAGATCGGGGAGGCGATCGGGGCCGAGGCTCGTCGGATCGGGGCTTGGTTCCTGGTGGGCAGCGACCGTCCCCTCAACGACGAGCAGTGGATCAATGCCAACGTTGTCTTCAGCCCGGAAGGTGAGATCGTCGGCGAGTATCAGAAGCAGCATCCCGTCCCGTTCGGGGAGTACATCCCGTTCCGCCCGCTTTTCGAATGGATTCCGGAACTCGAACGAGTGCCGCGGGACATGATCCCAGAAGACGGCCCGGTCGTCTTTGACACCGGGACGCTTCAGATCGGGTCAGTCATCTCCTTTGAGGGATCGTTCTCCCGTTATGCCCGTCAACACGTCCAGGCCGGGGCCAACGTGATCGTGGTCGCTACCAACGAAGGCTCCTATGGCACCACTCCCGGCTCCGATCAATTGGTGGGGATGACCCGGATGCGAGCCGCCGAGTTGGGGTTGGACCTGATTCACGCTGCGGTGACCGGGCGGTCAGTCGTGATCGACCACCGAGGCGATTTCACGACCGACATGACTGAACTGGGCGCCCAAGAGGTGGTCTTCGGTGTCGTTGCCGCCCGACCACCGTCCGTTTACGCCCAAACCGGCGACGTACTAATGACTCTCGTCGCCGCGGTCGGTCTTCTCACCTGGTGGCGGGCCAGGCGGCCGCTGGTAGGTTCCCCCGACCGAAGACTCGAGGAGGAGTAGGACAGATGTCACAGGCCCTGGAGAACCTGCTTTCAGAGGATCGCAAGTTCCCCCCTGCACCCGAGGTCACCGCTCAGGCCAATGCCCAGCCCGGGATCCACGAGCAAGCGGCGGCTGACTACCTGGCGTTCTGGCAGGAGCAGGCACTGTCCCGGATCAGCTGGGATCGCGAACCGACGGTGATTCTCGATGACTCCAACCCACCCTTCTTCAAATGGTTCTCCGACGGGGAGTTGAATCTCTCCTACAACTGTCTCGACCGTCATCTCGCCACTCATGGCGACCAGGTGGCCTATTACTGGGTGGGAGAGCCCGGTGACACCCGGGTTCTCACCTACTCCGACCTCCACGCCGAAGTCTGCCGGTTAGCCAACGGGTTGAAGGGCCTTGGTCTCGAAACCGGTGATCGGGTGGCGATTTACATGGGGATGGTCCCCGAGCTCCCAATCGCCATGCTGGCCTGCGCCCGACTCGGACTGGTCCATTCGGTGGTGTTCGGGGGCTTTTCCGCTGAGGCGCTCTCCAGTCGGATCATTGATGCCGATGCTCGCCTGGTCATCACCCAAGACGGGGCGTGGCGTGCCGGCAACGTGGTCCCGCTCAAAGTGAACAGCGACCTGGCCGTGGAGCAAACCCCAGGCGTCGAGCATGTGATCGTCTTGCAGAGGACCAGTCACGGTGTGGAGATGACCGAGGGCCGGGACATCTGGTGGCATGACCTGGTGGAGGGACAGTCGCCGGAAGGTGACCCGGTGAAACTGAGCGCCGAGCACCCGCTCTACATCCTCTACACCTCGGGTACCACCGGCAAGCCCAAAGGGATCGTGCACACCCAAGGCGGCTACCTGACCGGGATCACCACCACCCACTCCTATGTCTTCGATATCAAGCCCGACCAGGACATCTTCTGGTGCGGAGCCGATATCGGGTGGGTCACCGGTCACAGTTACATCGTCTATGGCCCGTTGGCCAACCGGACCACGTCGGTGATGTACGAAGGCGCGCCCAACTTCCCCGACTTCGACCGGTTGTGGCAGATCATCGAGGAGTACAAGGTCACCATCTTCTACACCGCGCCGACCGCGATCCGAACCTTCATGAAATGGGGTGAGCAGCACGTCGAAAAGCACGATCTCACCTCACTGCGTCTCATTGGGACCGTGGGCGAACCGATCAACCCCGAGGCCTGGATGTGGTACCACGCCAACATCGGAGGCGGACGGTGCCCGATCGTGGACACCTGGTGGCAGACCGAGACCGGGGCGATCATGATCGCACCCCTCCCCGGGGTGGTGGCGACCAAGCCCGGTTCGGCAACCATCCCCTTCCCTGGGATCTTCGCCGACGTGGTGGACGAGAACGGGGAGTCGGTCCCGCTCGGTGGCGGTGGTTTTCTCACCATCACCAAGCCCTGGCCCGCGATGGCTCGCACCATCTATGGCGACGATCAGCGCTTTGTCGACACCTACTGGTCGCGCTTTCCCGGCCGATACTTTCCCGGCGATGGCGCCAAACGGGACGAGGAGGGTTACTTCTGGCTCCTGGGAAGGGTCGACGACATCATGTTGGTCTCGGGGCACAACATCTCGACCACCGAGGTCGAGTCCGCCCTGGTTTCCCATCCCGCGGTCGCCGAGGCCGCAGTGGTCGGCCGCAAAGACGATCTCACCGGGCAGGCGATCGCTGCCTTCGTCACCCTGCGCGGCACCGTGGTGGGCGACGAGGCATTGATCACCGAGCTCCGCGAGCATGTCGCCGTGGTCCTGGGCCCGATCGCCAAGCCGAAGTCGATCGTGTTCACCGACGACCTGCCCAAGACCCGGTCGGGCAAGATCATGCGGCGCTTGCTCCAGGACATCTCAGAGCACCGGCATCTCGGGGATGTCACCACCCTGGCCAACGAAGCGGTGGTCAAGGAGATCGCCGACAAGGCTTCGGTGTCCGCCGAGGATTGAGCTACGCCTAATTGGGACGTCCAGGGGTCACATTCGGACCTCTACAACCCAATTACGGGGCCACTTCAGGTTAGGAGCAGCGCCGCAAACCAGATCCCGGCAACCACCAGGCCGGTGACCAGTTCGATCCCCACCGAGGCGGCCACCGCGCCCAGGGAGGTCTTGGTGGCGGGCCACGCCTGCTCGGGTCCGACCCGGATCCGCTCCGCGATATAGATGGCGCCGATGAACCCGATCGGCGCTCCCACCACCGGGATCGCGAAGAAGCCGACTACCCCGACGGCGACGGCGAGGACCAGGGTGCGGAGCGGCATTCCCGATTCTTTGAGCCTTCGGCCCGGCACCAGGTACTTGAAGACGGTGCCCACGGCCCCGATGGCGAGACAGAGGATGGCGACTCCCCAGGCCAACGGCTCACCGACCACGGCCGCCCAGATCAGGATGGCGGCCACTTCGAGCGCGAGGCCGGGGAGGAGGGGAACCACGATCCCGAACAGACCGGCGATGATCGCCAATGCGACCAGCAGTTCACCTATGGCGCTCACGTCGGGATCGTAGAAACGGTCTGAGGCTCAGCCGAGACTTGGCGCTAGAGCGTTGACCATTCCCGACGCCCCGACGAGAACCGGCGGGCCATGCCCGAACAGCGCCACCTCGTACGTGAACCCGGCCAGCTTGACAACGGACTCAACGGCGGCCGTCATGTCCTCGGAGAACCCGGAGTCGGGGCCGGCCACCCCTCCCCCTCCGCTGGCCACACCGTTCAGGGCGTCCCCGGTCACCAGGATCCCAGCGACCGTGTCGAGCACAGATATGTGTCCTGCCGTGTGACCGGGGGTCTCGATGATCTCTAGACCGAAGACCTGCTCACCGTCGCCGACCGCAATCGGGGAAGCGACCGTCTCCATGGCGGGTATGTCTTCAGCCCCGGCATAGACCTGGGCGGTCGGCGCCAGGGCGACGATCGCACCCAGGCTTCCCTGATGGTCGGGGTGTTTGTGGGTGACGATCACATGACCCACAGCATCCCATCCGAGCCCGATCCTCCCGAGGGCTTCCTCGATGGCACCTTCACTTCCCGAGACCCCGGTGTCGACCAGGGCGGCCTCACCGCCTCTATAGAGGATGTAGGCGGAGACGAAACCAAGGTCCACCCTCTCGAATGACGATCCGGCACTCGTGGTCGTCGTGGTTTCCGCCGCTGTGGTCGAGGTGGGCGGGGTCGACGACCCGACCACCGGGTCGGTGCTGTCTGTCGAAGGGCCGGCCGTTTCGCTGGTGCAGGCTGCCGCTCCGAAGACAGCGATCGCCAGGCCCGCCTTTCCAATCTCGGCTATCGCCATCCGGCGGTTCAACAATCGATAGGCCGTCATCTCATCGCTCCTGAATCGGTGCGCGGGCGCCCAACATACCGCGAACACGGCGGTGTAACTTCGACTCATGGACACCAAGATCACCCTGCCGGAGTCAGAGCTGCCCACCCACTGGTACAACATCGTTCCGGATCTGCCGGTGCCACCTCCGCCCGTGCTTCATCCTGGGACTCACGAGCCGGTGGGACCCGACGATCTCGCCCCGCTGTTTCCGATGGATCTCATTCTCCAAGAGGTGAGTCAGGAACGATTCATCGAGATCCCTGAGGAGGTCCGCGAGGTCTACCGGATGTGGCGTCCCACCCCGCTCTATCGAGCCAAGAACCTGGAGAAGGCGATCGGTGGGCCAGCCCGGATCTATTACAAGTATGAGGGGGTCAGCCCCGCAGGGTCACACAAGCCGAACACCGCGGTGGCCCAGGCCTATTACAACGCCAAAGCAGGAGTCAAGAAGCTTTCGACGGAGACCGGAGCCGGCCAATGGGGCTCGGCTTTGTCCTTCGCCTGCGCCTTGTTTGGCATCGAGTTGGAGGTCTACATGGTGCGCGCCTCATACGACCAGAAGCCCTACCGACGGGCGATGATCGAAGCTTGGGGAGCCAGCGTGTACCCATCGCCCTCCAATCGCACCGACGCCGGGCGATCGATCCTGGAGGCGGACCCCAATTCGACCGGAAGCCTCGGTATCGCCATCTCTGAGGCAGTTGAGGTGGCCGCGACTAACGACGACACCAAGTACTGCCTGGGATCGGTGCTCAACCACGTCTTGATGCATCAGACCGTGATGGGCGAGGAGGCGTTGAAGCAGATGGCCCTGGTCGACGAAACGCCTGATGTGATCATCGGCTGCGCCGGTGGTGGCTCCAATTTCTCAGGGCTGACCTTCCCATTCATAAGGGACAAGCTGGCTGGGACGACCAATCCGACCGTGATCGCCGTTGAGCCGGCGGCGGCTCCGTCGCTGACCAGGGGCAGCTACCAGTTCGACTTTGGCGATGCGATCGGGATGGCGCCGATCGTCAAGATGCACACTCTGGGTCACGATTTCGTGCCCGACCCGATCCACGCCGGGGGGCTTCGCTATCACGGAATGGCGCCGCTGGTGTCGCTGCTCATGGATCAGGGGATCATCGAGGCCGAGTCGAGGCACCAGATCGAGACCTTCACTGCGGCTGTCAGGTTCGCCCGGACCGAAGGCATCATTCCGGCGCCGGAGCCGAGTCATGCGATCGCTTCGGCGATCGCCCAAGCCGAGCAGGCCAAGGAGTCCGGGGAGGAGAAGGTGATCCTTTTCAACCTTTGCGGGCACGGTCACTTCGACATGGCCGCGTATCAGGCGTTCTTCGACGGCTCCCTCGAGGACTACGAGTATCCCGAGGAGCGTATTGCCGCCGCCATGGAAAAGGTCCCAGTGGTTGCCTAGGGTTGTCCCCCTGCGGAGCGGGGGGACCGTCCGACCGTCAGGTCGGGCGAGGG
>CAZSMJ010000022.1:0-1247 GCA_964608055.1 uncultured Acidimicrobiaceae bacterium
GAGGACACGCCGCTGACGAGCTGCCCATCAAAGGTCGCGCTGCCGGTGTCGGCCTCGTCGAATCCCGTGAGCAGGTTGAAAAAGGTGGTCTTCCCGGCCCCGTTGGGGCCGATCAGGGCAGTGATGAGGCCTCGCTGAACCGACACCTTGTCGACATCGACGGCGAGGAGACCGCCAAAAGACCTGCTCATTCCCTCCACGACCAGAATCGGGTCTGGCTTGTCGACCCCGGGCTCGTGGGCAACACCAGCCAGGGCGCCTGCCGTCTCAGCGGGCATCGAGCATCATCTCCTCTCTGCTCCCGAACAGGCCCTGAGGCCGGTAGACCATGAGCAGCGCCAGGCCCAGGCCAACCAACATGAAGCGAATCTGGCCGACCTGTGCTCCGTTCATCAGCCACCGAGGAACCCATCCTTCTGCCTCGAAACCCCGGAGCACACCGTCGGTGACCGTCAGCAGGCCCCAGAACAGCATCGAACCGACAATTGGTGACCACACTCTTCCGACGCCCCCCAGGATCAAGGCCGTCCACATGAAGAAGGTCTGCACCGGCACGAAATAGTCCGGTTGAACCGTCGAGTTGGCGATGGCGAGGAGGATGCCGGCCAGACCTCCGATGACCCCTCCCAGCATCAGCGACTGCATCTTGTACCAATAGGCGTTCTTGCCCAGGGCGCGAGCCGCATCCTCGTCCTCACGGATCGCCTTGACCACCCTTCCCCATGGGCTTCGCATCAATTGCCAGATCAAGAAGGTGACGAGCAGCACCAGAGGCCACCCAACACTGAGGATGAAAAGGTTGGGCCCGGTGAAGAAGAACGGCCCCAAGTCATAGACACGCTCGGTGAACGGGTTGAACTGATAGAAGGCATCGGCGAAGTTGGTGATGCCGGTGTTGCCGCCAGTCCAGTCGGCCAGCACGGTGGATCGGACCAGGATCCGCAGCACCTCGGAGGCAGCAATGGTCACGATCGCCAGGTAGTCGCCGCGGAGACGCAAAGTCGGGATGCCCAAGAGGAGAGCGAAGATCAACGAATAGACGAGGCCGACCAGGATCCCCAGCCAAGGGTTCCAGCCAAACACAGTGATCGACATTCCCAATCCATATCCGCCCATGGCGACGAAGCCGATCTGGCCGAAGTTGAGGAGACCGGTGTAACCGAAATGCACGTTGAGCCCGATGACGGCCATCGCAAACACCATGGCGTTGACGCCGAACATCTGGGAGATGGTTTGCTCCAGGATCG
>CAZSMJ010000022.1:1347-22753 GCA_964608055.1 uncultured Acidimicrobiaceae bacterium
GATCACGTCTGACTGGCCGAGCAACACGCCACCGAGAGCCGCCAAGGCTGCTCCGGCGACCCAAACCCAGCGAATGACCCGCTGAACGTCGATCCCCGACGACTCGGCCAGATCACGATCGTCCGACACCGCCCGCATCGCTCGTCCCGCCCGGGTCAGCTGGAGGGTCAGCCCGACACCGATCAAAGCAACCAGGGCAATCGTCATCGCGACTATGTCCTTGGAGGTGACGGCAATCGGGCCAATAGCGATCGCCTGCTGACCGGCATAGCTCCGGAAGAAGCGCCCGGTGCCGCCAAACAAATAGAGATAGATGTATCGGATCAGAATCGAGAGACCGATCGTTATCACCATTTGGGCGATGAGGCCGGTTCCACGGCGACGAAGCCGGGCGAAAACGCCCGCATCCGCCGCCCAGCCCAGCAATCCGCCCAGGATCACCGCCATCAGGGCGGCGCTGATCAAATCGACCGGGCCGTTGAGGATCCACGGCCACCCGGCGGTGAAGCCGAACAAAGACGAGACCCCGAGCACATTGAAGAAGTAGGCGACCAACATTCCCCAGGTGACGAGCTCGGCATGGGCGAAGTTGACCAGACCTGTGGTGCCGAATATGAGAGAGAGCCCGATGGCGGCCATCGCCAGGAACAGACCGAGCTTGACCCCATCGACCGACAACTGGAGCACCCGGCGAAGGGTGATGTCGGTGCCACGCGTTCCCCCGCCACCCTCACCGACGACCAGTTGGAAGATCACAGTGGCGAAACGGCCAGGCTGGACATTTGCCTCTCGCCTTACTTCATCAGCATTGGGGAGGCTCGTTCCTTCGGGGATCGTGGCCGCGTCGATCTCGACTTCGTAGATCCCGGGAACGTCCAATGGGATCTCCGCAATACCCTCGGCGTTGGTTACTTCGCTTCCCAGCTCAGTCCCGCTTTGGTCGAAAAATCTGACAGTGATCCCTTCCACCGGTTCTCGCTCATCGGTCTCGGGGTCATCGGCGAGGACCCGTGCTCGCACTCCCTGCTCACCTTCCTGGGCCATGCCGACGGATGGGAGCAGCCACAAAGCGGATGTGGTAGTCAACAAGAGCAAGAGAGAGATCGTGGGTCTGAAGTCCCGTGACGTGGCGTGACCTGAAGTTGAGCTGTTTCGCCACCTCACAGACGGTGAATGTACCCGACGGAGACGGGCGAGGTCGGGGAAAGCAACGCTCTGTCGGATCGAGATCCGGCGGTGGCCGGAGTGAAGAGCCCTACGTCTCGCGCGCCGGGTCTTCGGCCAACTCCTCGGTGATGGCCCGCATCTCCTGAGTGTCGAAAAGCCTGGTCTGGTCAGGGTGACGGCGTCGAATCCCTGCGATGCGATCAGGCGGGTCGGTGTACTCGATCATGTGCCTGCTCGCCTCTCCCCAGGTCTCGCCAAGTACCCGCGTCCTCCACAGATGACCGACAATGATCCTGATTGCAGCCGTCATCGGCACCGCCACCAGAACCCCAAGCAGGCCGGCGACCGAACCGCCGATGATCAGGGCCAGGACGATCACCAGGGGTGACAGATTGACCCGAGCCCGCTGCACCAGGGGGGTGATCACATGGTTGTCCACCTGTTGGATCCCGGTGAAGACCAACACCGCCACGATCGCCTGACCCGGGTCCCCGTTGAGCAGTGCCACCAGGGCTGCCAGCGCCCCGCCCACCACAGGGCCCAGGAACGGGATGAGGTTGAGGAAGCCGGCAAGGATCCCGATGATCAGCCAGAAAGGGAGGTCGATCAGCCACATGCCGAGGCTGGATGCGATCCCGACGATGATTGACACCAAGAGCTGGCCCCTGACAAATGAACCCATCGCGGTGCTCACCTGCCCGGCGACGTAGGCGGTCTCCTCGCGGTGACGCGGTGGGGTGATGCCGAGCGAATTTGCCTTGAATCGCTCCAGGTCGATCAGGATGTAAATGGCCAGCACCGGTGCAAGGACGAGCACCGCGATGGCCTCGGTGACGCCGCGTATCACCTGACCGGCCCCGGCCCCGAATCCGAGCAGAAGGTTCTGCACGGTTTCTTGATTGGCGGGATCGTTGAGCCACTCCTCGATCGCCTGCTGGCTGAGGATCTCGTCCACATCAAGACCGAGCCTCGCACCCGCCTCCCGGGCCCATTCGATTCCTGACAGATAGAGATCGGGAAGCTGCTGGCCCAACTCCTGAGCCTGAAGCCTGATGGTGGGAAGGACCAAGGAAACCACTGCCACGATCAGGACGACCACGACCAGAAAGGCGAGAAAGACGGCGAGGACTCTCGGGATGCGCATCCGCTGAAACGCCCTGACCATCGGCTCGAGGAGAAAGACCAGCCCCGCGGCGAAGGCGATCGGGAGCCAGATGACTCGAACCGAGCCGGCGATGATCAGAAAGACATAACCGAGAGCCAGCGCTCCTACGACGGTCCACACAGTGAGAGCTAGCCGTTGGAGCCGGTCAGAGGGCACGATCGTCGGAGTGTAACTAGTGGTCGGTTATGGCCAGGGTCGACCCCTCAGAGACCGAGATCACCCAGCCTCCGGCTCCCGACGGCGAATCCCAGCCATCGGATGTCTCGGTCCATCCCTTCGGAACCTCGGCAACCCCGACCACCCTCACCGCCGACCCGCCAGGCACTTCGATCTCGAAGTCCCCGGAGACCGACACCGGCGTCTCCGCCATCGGTGCGCCCAGCCGCACCGATCCCCCGCCTTCGACTTGGAGCTCAGTGACCCGCAAGGCCGTGAGGTCTGCCGAAAGCACGCCACCCAGGGACAGGGCCCAGGCCGGCGCGGGGTCGAGCTCTAGGCTCCACCCCGCAAACGTGTACAACCCGGGATCCGGTACCGGCTCGAGGACCACTGCCATCGACGCCCCCTGGGTTCGTTCCACCGCCTCGGGGAGCCCGATATCTCCGCCGGTCCGAATCGGCACCACTGCATACAAGTAACCGGATCGTCCCAGCCCGACCTCCAGCTTGCCATCGATGCGGGCCGACAAGGCTGCCGTGGTCGCCGAGTCCGACGCCGGGCCCACCAGTGACGCCGCCGACGAGGGCATCGCATCCCAGCCCAGGATGTGACAGCCGAGGAATATGCCAAGGGCAGCAACGGCGATGAGAGGCACGAGGGCCGAGAGACGGACCTTTCCCCAGCGGTGTCGTCTCGCAAGGAAGGCGAGACCTGCAACCAGAAGCCACAAGGGCCACCAGGCCACGAAGTCGATCGCGACCGATCGGCTCAATATCCCCAGGGCGGCCGCGAGCAGAATCCCGACCAGGACGGCAACCGGGAGCAGCCATGCCCGCGGAACGCCCGGGCCCGAGCCCGAGGCGGTGTGGGTCATTCTTCGTAACCGACGCCGAGAATGACGATGAGATCAGACCCAGGGGCCATCTCCGGGTCGGGCAACGGTTCGACCGTTGCCTCGGGCAAGAGAGCGAGCAACACGTTGGCCTCCGCCGAGAAACCCTCTCGGTACCAGATCCGCGAAGGCTCGTACTCCGGATCGAGGTCCTCGGCGGGCAGTGTCTGATATCCGGCGTCGGCCAGTTCCTGGGTGAATCGCCCCGCGGCGCCCGACAGCTCGATCGAGTTGAACACCTTCACCCGGACCTCCCCAGGTGGGCGTAGTGGGACTGTCGCCGAAGTGGTCGAGGGCGCCGTGGTCGTGGTCGTGGACGGTGCCGTAATTGTCACCCCCTCCACACTCGTTGTCGTCAAACTGGATGCGGTCGTGTCGACTGCGTCGGCATCAGGGTCGGCGGCCAACAAGTAGAGGAGCAAGAAGACCCCTGCGCCTACGAGGATGATCCCAAGGGTCATGATCAGCAGGTCGCGGTAGAACGCCCCCGAGGATTTCGATGCGTGCTTGCCCCTACCCGACATCAGCCGACTCCCGCCGCCGAGTCGGGGGCGGCTTCGATGAGCGATCGCACCCTTCTCACCGTCAAGGGATCGTGTTGCATTGCCTCGGGCCGCTCGATCAGCGTCAGAAGTGCGTCGTAATAGTCAGCCGCGGTCAAACCGAGGCTGAATTCGATTGCCTGGTCCTTGGGCCCGGGTTCCAGCCACCACGAGCCTTCAAAGTCGAGGACAGCCCTCTCCTCAGTGGTGAGCATTGGTCTGAGGGTATTTATCCGACCGGGATTAACCGGGCATTTGGACCGCCAGTCCCACAGCAGAAGGAAATGTTGGGCCCCGTGATGAGAAGTCGAGAGCCCCCCACAGGACTTGAACCCGTCACCTCCGCATTACAAGTGCGGTGCTCTACCAGATGAGCTAGGGGGGCAGAACACCCAGGATACTTTGGGCACCAGGAGGACCACTCGTTCAACGAGTGAAGGAACTGTTCGACTAGATGGTGAAAACCTTGAGCGCGGATTTCGCGCCCTCGGGGACACGGTGAAAAGTTTGTTTCTAGAGTGGCCAGGGTATGAATCGCTGCAGAACCCTGCAACGACGTGTGTTGGGCTGACACAGACTGAAGGAAGCAACGCCTGTTGCGAAGATCGCGTGAAGACAGAAACAGAGCGAAGGGCTGAGGCCGAACGGGCCGCGGAAAGCCTTCTGGCGAGGGCTCGTTTTGACGAATCAATGCCGGAGTGGGAGGCCGTGAGAGCGGTTCTCATCGCGGCGCACATGGAGCAGAGCAGGGTGCGGACTCAGAGGTGGGCCGAGATCGAGATGATGCGTCAGGACCTCAACCCTCCTCAAGGCCTCAATCCGATCAGCCCAAACTGAACAGTTACGCCGGGCGATCAGTCGCCGGGAGACCGACTGACGGCGATCCGGGCGCATCGCGTCGAACCCTCATGACTTCAAACCCGGCCAGGGCAGCGGAAACCGACGCATTGAGACTCTCGACCTCGTCTGCCATCGGGATCGAGGCGACCAAGTCGCACCGCGCCGTTGCCAGACGACTCAAGCCGGTACCCTCGGCACCGATCACAATCGCCACCGGCTCGGTCAGAAGCGCAAGACCGAACATCTCGGTCGTTCCCGCGGTGTCGAGACCCACTACCCACAGCCCCCGGTCCTTCAGTCGGCTCAATGCCTCCGGGATCGAGCCGACGACGGCGACTGGGAGTCGCTCCAGTGCACCGGCTGCCGCTTTGAAGGCGACGGCGGACAAAGGGGCGGCCCGTCTCGCGGAAACCACCATGCCGGTGAGACCGGAGGCGGCAGCGCTGCGGGCGATCGCCCCCACATTGTGGGGATCCTCGACGTGGTCGAGGACGATCACGGCCGCCCTCTCCATAACGAGGTGGTCGAGCGGCACCGGCAGAATCAGCTTGCATTCGGCGACGAGACCCTGGGGAGCATCCGTCTCGGCCTGAGGCCGGACGTCATCGACTATCGAGACCCGGTCCTCACCCACCAGGTCGATCAACGCTTCGATCTCGGATCGTCCCCGGCGTCGCGATTCGACGTATAGCCGGGTGACCCGCCCCGCCGCAGCGGCGGCCTCTACCGCATGGAGACCCTCGATCCTATTTCCGAAGCCACTTGGTGCCATGAGGCCCGTCTTCGAGGATCACACCCGCCCGGTCCAGCGCGGTGCGGATTGCGTCGGCCTCGTCGAATCGCTTGTCGGACCGGGCCCGGTTTCGCATCGCGACCAGAGCCTCGAGTATCTGGCGTTCGTCACCACTGATTCCGAAGCGCTCGGCCAGGTCTTCGAGATCAATCGAGTCATCGGCAGCCGTGCTGGCATCGTCCAGCCCTAGGACCTGGACGATCTCGGCCACCGCGCCTCCGATCGAGGACGCATCTCCGGCTTCGTCCAGGATCCGGTTTCCCTCCCTGATGAGGTCGAAGAGCAGGGAAACGGCTTGCGGAGTACCAAAATCGTCATCCATCGCCTCGACAAAACGAGCAATCGCCTCATGATCCGGCGGTCCCACTTCTACGCGCTCGCCGAACCGGTGCAGCCGATCGAGGGCCTCGGTGGCCTCGGCCAGGAGCTCCTCGGAGTAGTCGAG
This sequence comes from uncultured Acidimicrobiaceae bacterium, assembly GCA_964608055.1. GTDB lineage: Bacteria > Actinomycetota > Acidimicrobiia > Spongiisociales > ZC4RG35 > JALYNX01. The sequence goes on from CAZSMJ010000022.1 coordinate 7,351, forward strand.
AGGCGAGCGGTAGTGCGCCCTCAGATAGAGAAGCCGCAGCGCCCGACCTCCCTGGCCCTCGAGGAGGGTGGCCAGGTCGATGACAACCCCGGTCGACTTGGACATCTTCTCCCCACCGAGATTGACCATGCCGTTGTGGAGCCAATAACGACAGAACACCGAGCCGGTGGCCCCCTCGCTCTGGGCGATCTCGTTCTCATGGTGGGGAAAGATGAGGTCGGCGCCTCCGCCGTGGATGTCGAAGTCCTCTCCGAGGTATTTGGACGCCATTGCCGAGCACTCGATGTGCCAGCCGGGACGACCCCGCCCCCATGGCGACTCCCATTCAGGCTCCCCCGGTTTGGCTGCTTTCCAGAGAGCGAAGTCGAGCGGGTCTTGCTTCGCCTCGCCGACCTCGATGCGATATCCCGAACGCAACTCGTCGGGATCACGACCGGAGAGTTTCCCGTATCCCTGAAACGACCGCACCGAGAAGTACACGTCGCCCTCTGACTCGTAGGCGAGGCCACGACCGATGAGGGTCTCGATCAGGGCGAGGATCTCAGGGATGTGCTCCGTCGCCTTGGGCTCGACGTCGGGCTCGAGCACCCCCAACTCGGTGAAGGCGTCGGAGAAGCGCTTCCCCATCTTTGCGGCCAGGGTCTCCACGCTCTCGCCGGCCTCGTTGGCGGCGGCGATGATCTTGTCCTCGATGTCGGTGATGTTGCGTACGAACAGCACGTCGAAGCCTCGCCAAACGAGATAGCGCCGCATCACATCGAAAGCCACCGCCGAGCGCCCGTGACCTACGTGAGGCTCGGATTGAACGGTGGGGCCACAGACATACATGGCGACCTTCCCCTCGTCACGAGGTTCGAAGGGGACGACCGCGCGGTGAAGCGTGCTGTGGACCCGAAGCATCGGCAGATGTTACGGCAGGGTGCCCACTGTGACCACAGCCACCACTGCCAGACCTTCGCCCCTCCCTATGAACCCAAGACCATCGGTGGTGGTGGCCTTGACAGAAACTGAATCGTCCGCCAGACCGAGGGTTGTAGCGAGCCGGGCCCGGATATCCCCGCGGAATGCGGCGATCCGGATCGACTCGGCGATCACGGTTGCGTCCACGTGGTTGACTTGCCACCCGGAGTTGGCCGCCATCACCACAGTTCGTCCCAGGAGCTCCATCGAGTCGGCCCCCTCCAAGTCAGGGTCATCGGATGGGAAGTGCTCGCCGAGGTCGCCCAGCGAGCAGGCGCCGAGGAGCGCGTCGATCACCGCATGGGCAAGGACGTCGCCATCGGAAGTGGCCGAGACACCAATGCTCTCCGAGACGACGATCCCGCCGAGGAGGAGAGGCGGCTCACCATCGAGGGGGTGGGCGTCGAATCCCCAGCCGACGCGAAAGCCGGCCGGTGACACCTCCAGGCTCATTCGTCTTCGGTTTCGACCGTGGGAAGCGCCCGGTCCAACCTCTTGATCGCCTCGTCCTCGTCGATTTCGAGACTGAACGCCAGCTCAGAGCTCAATGTGAGACGAGCCTTGGAGAGCATCCGCTTCAGAGCCGGGCTGATCCCCTTCGTCTGCTGGGCGAATGACAGATCCCGTACCACTTCGGCGACCTGAAAGATGTCACCGGATGTCATCTTCTCGTTGAGGACCTTGTACCACCGGCTCCAGTTGGCACCTGCTTCCTCGGGCTCTCCCTTGAGCGACTTGAGCACGTCTCTCGACCTGGTTTTGGAGATCACGGGTCGTATCAAGTCGTCGACCTTGTCCAAGGGAATCATCACGGTCAGCTGCTCGGTAGCGATGTCGAGGACGAAATAGTCCTGCTTCTTGCCACCGAACTCCTGTTTGACCCTCTTCTGGATGGTGGCTGCCCCATGTTGTGGGTGTACCACCTTGTCCCCGACTGAGTATTTGGACGCGGTTTGAACCATTAGCGGGAGCGGATTGTACCGGTGACCGGCATCAATCCAGCACGGGCTCCCACTCGTGGGCCGAGTCCAGCAAACGGTCGAAGAACGCTCTCAACTGGCCGGCCCTGGTCTCGCCGACACCCTCGATGCCGAGAAGCGCCTCCTGGCTCGCGTTGAGCAGCTTCGAGACCGACCCGAAATGCCTGATGATGTCATCGCGGACCGAGTCCGGAAGTCTTCCCACCTGGGACAGGATGCGAAAGCCGCGGGGTTGGGCGGGGTCATCGAGATCGGGAAACCCCAAGTCCGATCCGACTCGGCTCGGGTCCTCCAACTCGGTGCCGGTCAATGCCCTGAGTGCTCCGATGGCTCGGGCCACGGAGTTGCTCCGCAGCGGCCGGAGATAGTCCTGGAGGATCGCTCGCTTGGTGAAGTCCACCCCGGCCATGAGGTCGTTCAGCTGGAGAGCGACGATCCGGCCATCCTCGCCCAGAGTCATGGCCCTGGCTTCCACGACTTTGCCAAGCCGGTCCAACAGCTCGGCTCGTTGCAGGACGGTCACCGCGGAGCGGTGGGTGGCAAGTCCGGTCACCTCGAGACGGGTGAGACGCATATCCGAGTCGTTGAGACGGCTGCGCAACCGGTCGAGGCTCTGCAGTTCTTGGTTGACGTGGGCGGTGACCTCGGTGGGTGTCGCCAGCTCGATCTTCTGGTCATCAAAGAAGAGAGTGGCCACCCTTCGCCCCTCGCTGACCGCGACCACCGGTTTGCCGGTCTGAGCGGCCATCCGCTCGGCGGTTCGATGCCGGGCGCCGGTTTCATCGGTGGGGATCGAACCGTCGGGGACGAAATGGACCGCGCAGGCCATGATGATCTCCCACTGGTCGTCGAGGACGATTCCGCCGTCCATCTTGGAAAGCTCGGCGAGACGAGCCGGGGTGAACTTGGTGCGTCTCAGGGTGAAGCCCCCGGAACTGGCGGCGTCCACCGCTGCCCCGTTGCCGAGGACGACCAAGCCACCTTTGCCCTGCTGGATGATCCGCTCCAGCGCCCGACGCATCGGGGTCCCGGGTGCGAGCCGCTCCAGGGTCTCGTTGATCGATGGGTCACCCACGTCGGCAGGCTATCAGCTTGGATTACCGGCCGACTTTGCCGCGATCACTGCCGGCCGACTTTGCCCATGCGGCAGACCGGCGTCTGTTCGGCCGAGGCATGAAGGCGCGAAACCTGTTGGACTCGAACCTATGGCTCCCCTGACCGAAGGCCGAAGTCTGCCGCCAAGAAGGCGGCAAACAGACGCCGGTCGGCCGGAGCTGCCGCTCCACTCAACGACAATCACTTCAAGCCCGCCTGTTGGAGAGCCTCCCCGAGCCGCATCGATTCACCACCAACAGGAGCGATTCGGCGCTCCAGACCCATCCGATCGAGCTCCTCGACCCTCCGGGCTTCGAAGGGGATGGACCTGACCTCTCCTGCCAGCCCGATCTCGCCCCAGGAGGCGAGCTTCCCGAGCGGGATGTCGAACGCCGAAGAGGCAACCGCGATCGCCACCGGGAGGTCGGATCCCGGGTCGTCGATGCGCCAGCCGCCGACCACGTTGACGTACACCTCCTTGTCATGCAACGAGATCCTGGCGTGGCGATGGAGAACGGCTAGGACCTGGTTGACACGGGTGGGATCGAGACCACGGATCGACCGCCGAGGCTGGGGCTGATTGGTGGGTGACACCAGGGCCTGGATCTCGACAAGGATCGAACGACGACCTTCGACTGCCGGATAGATCACGGTGCCGGGCACCTCCGGCTGCCAGCCCTCGAGGAAGACCTTCGAGGGGTCATCCAGCTCGAGCAGGCCGTCGGAGCGCATGTCGAACATCCCGGACACGTGGGTCGCGCCGTAACGGTTCTTGATGCTGCGCAGGACCCGGAATCCCCGATCAGGATCACCCTCGAGATAGAGGACGACGTCCACCATGTGCTCGAGGAGCTTGGGCCCGGCCAGCCCCCCATCCTTGGTCACATGCCCGACCAGGACAACTGCGGTACCAGTGGTTTTGGCCAGCCTCACCAAACGGCTGGCGCTCTCCCGCACCTGGGCCAAACCGCCAGCCGTCGACGGGATCTCGGGAACCGAAACCGCCTGGATCGAGTCGACGATCAGCAGGCGGGGACGCTCACGCTCCACCAGCGCCACGATGGCATCGACGTCGTCATCGGCAACCAGAGAAATCATCTCGTCGCCGATCCCTAGCCTCCGAGCCCGGATCGCCACCTGCTGGGCCGATTCCTCGGCGCTGGCTATCACCACCGCAAGGCCTCTTTGCGCCACCGCGCCTGCAGTCTGGAGGAGCAAGGTCGATTTGCCGACGCCGGGTTCGCCACCCAGGAGGAGGACAGAGCCTGGAACGAAGCCTCCTCCCAGAACCCGGTCGACCTCAGGCCACCCGGTCGGCTCCCTTTCAGCGGGCCCTTCGGCTGCTTCGGTCAGAGTCACCGTCCGCGCCGGCGACACTGAGGCCACGGGACGAGTCTTGTCCTCGACAAGGGGGTCGCTCACCCCGCATAGGGGGCAGAATCCCATCCATTTCGGAGAGACATGCCCGCACGATTCACATCGAAAAGCCATTCAGGGACACCGTATCCGGTTACCGATTGCGACGGCGCACCGCGAGAATGAGCGCCGCCACCAGACCTACGATAAGGATGGTCGCGGCCAGTAACGAGCCAGCTGTCCAGGGCTCATATGTTCTGACCGCCCACACCAACATGCCCGTGGCACAATAACCGTCCTAGGAGGGACGTGGCTTCACGCAAATGTGATCAGTGCGGCGCGACCGTACCGGCGGACGAGCAGTTCTGCCCGACCTGTGGTTCATTCATTGATCCACTGGTACCGGAGCCGGCGCCGCGGCGTGACAACATCATCTCGGTCACCTCCGATGGCAACTACGAAGAATTCAATCTGGACAACCCGCCCCGTGAGGATTCGCACCGGGAGAAAGGGGGGTCAGACCGTGGCAGTGTGTCCTGCCCATCTTGTGGAGCTTCCAACCCCCCGTCCAACCGCCACTGCCAGGAATGTGGGGCCAGGCTCCGACAGGGTCCCCTGCCAACGGCTCCTCGCCCCGCCGTCCAGGCGACGGCAGGCGTCAGGGCCGCCCTCGCCATCAGCGCTCTCCTATTCGGAGTGGTCGTGATCGCCATCCTCTTCAACGTCTTCAGCGGTGAGGACACGGCCACTACGACGACTGCGGTCGCATCCAGCTCCACGTCGTTGAGTGTGGCGCAGATAGGCCCGATCGAGGTGCTCTCGCCCGAGTGTGTCCCCCCCGGTATCGGCTCCTTCATCTGCGACAACCTGATCTCGGGATCAGACGCGGAGTATCAAGTGAACTTCGAGGAGCTCGCCGAAGGCGACAACATCGTGATCAGGCTCACCTTCGTCCAGGGGATGACGATCACTCGCGTCGATTGGTCGAACATCACGGACCCGGTCCGTTTCAAGCAGAACTACAGGGCTCATGGCATCGTGATCAACGCCGAGGAGGCTTTGACACCAGTGGTTTTCCAACTCGAAGACACCCCGGGCACTATTGAAATCCCCTTTGCCGCGATCGATGCTGATTGGATCGAGATCACCATCGAAAGCGCATATCTCGCCGAGGTCGTCGATGGCAACCGCTTTACCGATTTGGCGATCAATGAGATCACGGTGATCGGCTACCCCACCAACCCCGAGGGTTAGAGCTCAGGCGGCCTCCAGGCCCAACACCAGAGTTTCGACACCCCGAAACACCAGGCTGCGGATTCGATCCGATTTCTCTACGAGTTCGATCGAGCGCACTCGCTTCGCCAAACGAGCGAAGGCGGCCTCCAACTCGACGGTGGCCAGGGGCGCCCCGACACAGAAGTGGAGTCCCGCTCCATAGGAGACGTGTGGGTTAGGGGCGCGGGACAGGTCGAGGAGGTCGGCGTCCCGCCCGAACACCATCGAGTCGTGGTTGGCGGATCCGAAGAGAAGGCCGACCTTGGACCCGGCCGCGAGGTGGTGACCTTCCAACTCGGTGTCCTCGAGAACCCACCGCTCGAACATTTGGAGGGGGGAGTCGAATCTCAAGAGCTCATCGACCGCAGACGCGATCGAGACTTCTTCATGCTGCAGAGAGTGATACTGATCGGGATTGGTGGCGAGCGCCAGCAGCCCGTTGCCGATGGCGTGCACCGTTGCCTCATGACCGGCATTCAGTGTGAGAATCGAGGTCCCCACGATCTCCTCATCGGTCAAGGTGTCGCCGGATTCCTCCACATCGAGCATGGCGGAGATCAAGTCCTCACCACGATGGCCCCGCCGCTGCTCGAGCACCGACTCGAGGTACCCCACGAAATCGGTGGTCGCACGATCCGCGGCCTCACCCTCGGCCGCCGTGATGTTCTGATCGAATACCTTGACGATGGCATGGCTCCAATCGAGCAACTTGGAATGGTCTTCGGGGGGAATCCCCATCAGCTCAGCAATCATCGCCAATGGGATCGGAGCCGCGAACTGGCTGATCGCCTCCATCGAGCCCGCATCCAACACCTGATCGAGGATCCGATCCGCGGCTTCCTCGAGACGGGGGCGGAACACCTCCGATGACCGTCTCGTGAAAGCCTTGGACACCAGACGCCGCAGCCGGGTGTGACGGGGCGGTTCCAGATCGATGAACGATTCCCGGATGTAGCGAGTCCAAATCGGCCACTGCGGCGGATAGATGCGTCGATAGAGGTCGGGGTCGACCTTCTCCACCGAGAGACGATGCCGAAAGTCACGACCGAAGCCCTCTCGATTCTTGAGAATCGCGGTGACCATCTCGTGCCGCCCGACAAAGGTCAACTCCCAACCCTCGTCGTAGAACACCGGTGTCTCTTCCCGAAGCCGGGCGTAGGTGGGGTAAGGGTTGTCGAGGAACGCGGGATCGTATGGATCGAAAGTACCGTTCACCGTTGGCCGTTCACCGTTCACCGTCAAACGGCGAAGCCCTAGCGGGCTTCGCCCTTGGCGTAGCGGGCGCCGTCGGCGGCGGGCATGCGCAGGCTTTGAGACGCTACCGCCAGGACGAACAGCGTGATCAGATATGGGATGGCGTTCAGCAGCTGGTTGGGAACCTCACCGACCAACATGTAGAAGACCAGGAAGGCGACTCCCACCGAGCCTTGAACCACGGCTCTTCTCACGTTGGAACGGGTCATCGCGTAGATCCCAGCCACGATCAGTCCGATCGCGAGCGCCAGGATGAACGACTTGACCAAATCAGGCCCCCGGAAACGAAGGGAGTCGCCGAATCCGAAGACCAGTGAGCCTCCGAGAACCCCCACCGGGATCCAGTTGCCGAAGATCATGGCCCCGAGCCCGATGAACCCGCGCCCGCCGCTCATGCCCTCCCGATAGATCCCGGCCTGCACCAGGACCAGGAAGGCGCCGGCGAGACCGGCGAGCATTCCCGAGATGATGACTCCGTAGTACTTCATGCGGAGCACGCGCACACCGAGTGATTCGGCGGCCCACGGATCCTCACCACAGGAGCGAAGCCGCAAACCCCATGGGGTTCGCCAGAGCAGCCATGCGGAGAAGGGGACGATGGCGAGCCCGATCAATGTCAGCCAATTCACGTCTCCGAAGAAGCCACGCAGGATCCCGGCGATATCCGACACGAAGAACCAGCTCTTCACCTCCAGCCAACCGAGGAAGTCGGGGCTACTCCAACCGAAGAGATCGCCACCGGCCAAGATCGGGAAATTGAGGTTGTCGATTCCCTGGATCGGGGGGGATTGGATCACCGATCCACCGGTGTCCTCGGTGTAGACGATCGAGGACAGGAAACGCATCGCACCCAAGCCGAGGATGTTGATCGCCACTCCGGAGACAATGTGATCCACATTGAACGTCACAGTGGCCAACGCGTGGAGCAAGCCGAACATCGCCCCACCGACAATGCCGAAGAGAACCCCCTGCCAGGGCCCATAGGTCCATGAGCCCCACGCCGCGAACCAGGTCCCAGCGATCATCATCCCCTCGAGCCCGATGTTCACGACGCCCGCGCGCTCCGAGTAGAGACCGCCGAGACCAGCGAGCAGAATTGGAATCGAGAGACGAAGCGCGGCGCTGGCAGTGCTCCGCGAAGTGAGGCCCTCGGTATCGGTGATCAGCTCGGCGACCGTCATGACCAGGATGCCGATCAGCGCGATCACCACGATCCGCCTCGACCGAGCGGGAAGCCGCATCCGTTCCGCTATCGCCGTCATGCCGCCGCCCCTGCAGCCTCATCGGCCTCTGTCGCCCGTGCTGCTGCCGCCACCGTCCGCCGCTGCACATAGCGAGAGATCACCTCGTAGACGATGACCACCGCGAGGACGACGATTCCCTGGATGATGGTGACGATCTCCTTGGGCACGTCCTTGAGGTCGAGGATCAGCGACGCCCGGTTCATGAACCCGAAGAGAAGGGCGCCGAAGGCCATCCCCACCGCATGATTCCGCCCGAGCAGGGCCACGGCGATTCCCGCAAACCCGTAGCCACCGGGGAAGTCTTGGGGGTACTGGTGATAGAAGCCGAGCAATTGGGAGACACCGACAAGACCGGCAAGGCCTCCCGAGATGAGCATGGTCTTGATAACCATCTTCTTGGGGTCGACACCGCTCGCGTTGGCCGCCGAGGGGTTGATCCCGCTGGCCCTGAGGTCATACCCGAATCTGCTCTTGTTCACCAGAAAGTGGTAGACGACCCCGAGGACCATGGCGATGAGCAGGAAGCCGTGAAGATCGGCCCCGGCTCGGGGCTCGATCCCGAACCATCCCAGCACCCCGTTGAGCGACGGGATCCACCCGGTGACTGGGATCAGGTCGGTCGCGATTGTCAGGCCAGAAGTCTCGGCCCTGAAGACGTTGAGAAAGAGCCAGGCACTGAGCGAGAACGCGATGAAGTTGAGCATGATGGTCGAGATCACCTCATGCACTCCGCGCCTCACCTTCAATAGTGCAGGGATCAGCGCCCAGAGAGCCCCGACGGCGACACAAACAACGAGGATCGACAACACGTGGAGCACCGGAGTCACCGAGTACAGGGCTCCGACGTAGGCTCCAACCAGGGCTGCCAGGAGATAGGCGCCCTCCACGCCGATGTTGAATAAGCCCATCTTGAAACCAATGGCCACCGCCAGTGCCGACACGAAAAGCGGGATGGCGTCATTGACGGTGATGATCAAGGAGGCGGTACTGGTCCCGAAGGTGAGCATCTCTTTGTAGGCCTGAATCGGGTCGATGTCGACCAGGAGCAAAGCGAGTGCTGCTATCCCGAAGGCAATGATCAGGGCGACCATGGGGGCCACCACCGCGGTCAGGAGTCGCCCGCTTTTCACGACGCCTTCTCTTGGCCGGCGCCTGTCATATACGACCCGAGGATCTCGGGCGTGACCTCGCTCGGGTTGAGACGTGCCACGAATCTCCCCTCGAAGAGGACATGGATCGTGTCCGAGAGTCCGATCAGCTCTTCGAGGTCGGCCGAGATGAGCAGGATGCCCATCCCCGAGGCGCGGGCCGTCTTCAGCTCCTCCCAGACTGCCGCCTGGGCCCCAATATCGATGCCCCGTGTCGGCTGGGCTGCGATCAACACGACAGGGTGGGCCATGATCTCGCGTCCCACCACCAGCTTCTGTTGATTGCCACCTGATAGGGCGGTGGCCGGTACATCGACATTGGGCGTTTTGACCGCGAATCGGCGAACGATCTCCTCGGTCTGTCGACGCGAGGCCTTCTTGTCGATCCAGATCCCGTTGGCGTACGGCTCCTGGTATTGATGACCGAGGGCCGCGTTTTCCCATAACGGGGAGGACAGCAGAAGCCCCTGACGGTGTCGGTCTTCGGGGATCAGCCCGATCCCAGCTTCCCGCCGATCTCGGGCCGAGAGATCCATGAGCGATTCACCAATCAGGGTGATCTCTCCGGTGGCACCAGGAGCGAGGCCGATGATCGAGTCCACCAGAGACCCCTGACCGTTGCCCTCCACCCCTGCAACGCCGACGATCTCCCCTTTTCGAACCTGGAAGCCGACACCGGTGAGCAGCGGTCTCCCTTCACCGGATTGAAGACTCAAGCCGGCAACCTTCAGTAAGACCTCGTCTTGGACGGTGGACTCCCGGGTCTCGGGGGACGGCAGTTCCGATCCGATCATCATCTCTGCCAACTCCCCGGCGTCGACCTCCGCCGGTGTCGTGGTTCCGACGGTACGACCTGCCCTCATGACGGTGATCCGGTCGGCGATCGAGAGCACCTCGTCGAGCTTGTGAGAGATGAAAATCACCGTCTGTCCCTCGTTGGTGAGCTCGCGTATCGACTCGAACAGCTCATCGACCTCGTGGGGAACCAAGACCGCCGTCGGCTCGTCGAGGATGAGGATTTTGGCGCCCCGGTAGAGGACCTTGATTATCTCCACCCGCTGCCGTTCCCCCACGGACAGCGCCTGGACCCTTTGGGCGGGATTAAGACGCAAGCCGTAGGACTGACCCAGCTGCTTGATGCGGTTCGCCGCCGAATCGAAATCGATCTCCAACCCCGATCGTGGCTCCGACCCCAGAACCACGTTCTCGAGAACCGTGAGGTTGTCGGCCAGCATGAAATGCTGGTGAACCATCCCGATTCCGGCGTCGATCGCCTCTTTGGGGGTCCGGAAGGCGACGGGTTGCCCGTTGATCGCAATAGTCCCCTCGTCGGGACGAACCATCCCGTAGATGATCTTCATCAGGGTGGACTTGCCGGCCCCGTTCTCACCGACGATTGCATGCACCTCGGAGGGCAGAACGGTGAGCTCGACGTCCTTGTTGGCTACAACACCCGGATAGCGCTTGGTGACGCCTTTGAGCTCAATTGCAGGTGCCTGGGCCAATTTCCCCGTCCGATAAAAGAACGCCGGGCCCAGGAATCCTGGGCCCGGCGCAAATTAGCAGGAGTGGCCTAGATCAGGCTTCCGGCTCTGTGGGAACGACGATCGTCCCGTCGATGATCTGAGCGGCGTAGTCGTCGAGGTCAGCTGCGATGTCGTCAACGAACCCACCAGTGGTGGCATATCCGATACCTTCCTCGGCGAGACCGAGACGAACCGCGCCGGGGGTGAAGCTTCCTTCGAGGAAGTCACTGATTGCCTTGGCAACCGCCACGTCGACCCGCTTCAGCATCGATGTCAGGATGTGCTCCTGGAGGGCGGGATCGCCGACCGTGTTGTACTGGTCGGAGTCGACGCCGATTGCCCAGAGGAAACTGTCATCCGTCGACAACTCGTCCGCGGCCTGGAACAAGCCCAGACCAGAGCCACCAGCAGCGTGGAAGATCACGTCGGCACCCTGCCCATAGAGGGCCAACGCGGCCTCCTTGCCCTTCACCGGGTCGTTGAAACCGGTGAAGTCCGGTACCTGGGTCAGGTACACGGCGGGCAGGATCTCGATGTCGGGGTTGGCCGCCAGGGCGCCCGCCTCGAAACCCGCCTGGAACTTGAGGATCAACGGCACCTGGACGCCACCGATGAACCCGATGGTCCCGGTGGTGCTCTTGGTGGCGGCGGCAACGCCCATCAGGAATGAGCCCTGCTCTTCGGAGAAGAGCATGCAACGCACGTTCGGCATCTCCACAACGGTGAAGGTGTCGTCCTGCGGGCAGTCATCGGTAATGGCGAACATCGTGTCGGGGAACTCGGTTCCAACCCGCCACACGTTCTGGGCGAACGCAAAGCCATTGGCGATGATCATCTCCTGGCCAGACTCGGCGAGCAGCCGGAGGTTCTCCTCGCGGTTCTCACCACCTGCGTCGGGAGCAAGCTCCTCACCGGTGTATCCGTACTGGGCCATTCCCTCGTCCCAAGCCAGCGCGGCCAGGTCGTTGAAGGAGAGGTCGCCACGGCCACCCACGTCAAAGGCCATTCCTATGGTCCGGCCTTCGCCGATGAGCCCTGCGGCGGTAGTGGTTGACTCGGCAGCCGTCGTCGTCGTATCTCCACCGGCGGTCGTGGACGACTCACCCGCCGTGGTTGTGGTCTCACCGGCATCGCCACCACAGGCCGCCACGACCAGTGCCAGTGTTGCCAATGCGGCGAAGACCCGCATAAAGCGTTTCACGCAGTATTCCTCCATGTTTGTGTTTGTCGGCAGGCGAAACCCTGCCCGCTATGGAGGTTAGTGGTCGCCGTGATGCTGGGCGACATGGAGTGAGGTCGGCTTCACCCAGTAGATCCAAGGGATCGAGACCACTGTCACCACACCCTTGAAGGCGAGATTCACCCAGAAAATGGACCATGCCACTTCCGGGGAGAACACTCCGAAAGAGGTGGCCAGACCTACGAAAACGGCGGAGTCAACCGGGATGGCGACGGCGTTGGAGAACAACACCCGCCCCCACTGCCGACGAGGCCCGAAACGGGCCACCCAGCGGGTGTAGGCCGCGGTATCGATCAACTCAGAAATCACCTCGGCGGCGATGGAGGCAACCACGATGCCCCACACCGGCGACAGCACCTGTCCGAATTCGTTTTGGGGCCCCGTGATCGGATCGGGCGGAAGTCTCGCCGTGAGCCAGAAGAAGCCGGCCATGACGAGGTTGATGGCCGCGGCCAGAAAGATCAAGGTTCGAGCCGCGGCCTTGCCCGCAATCTTGTGCACCAGATCTCGGAGGGTGAAGGTGAATGGGTAAACCAAGGTCCCGGCGTCCACGGCGAAGCCCCCCACCGCCACGACCCGGAGACTGCTGATGTCCGCCATCATCTGGGCGGCCACATAGGCGCCACCCACGATGAGGAGGGTTGAATAGGGGGACTTCAGCCTGCTCACCGACGACCATCCACAGTTCGGACATCATGACAGCATCAGGGTGCGGTCTCTGGCGAGAATGGTGGAGTGGGATTCGTCGGCACAGTCGCCCGTCTCGCCACCGAGACGCCGGCTGACAGAAATCGTGTCGTGGACGCGTTGCGCGCGGGGTCGATCCTCGTAGTCGTGTTCGGTCACTGGCTGATGGCGGCGATCACGGTCGACGAGGGCGGGCTGGTTCCGAATCACCTTCTCGAACTGGCCCCGGCGACCCATCCACTCACCTGGATCTTGCAGGTCATGCCGATCTTCTTTTTCGTTGGCGGATACTCGAATGCCCTTTCGTGGCGGTCGGCACGCCGCCGGGGTGTCGGCTACGGCGGTTGGCTTCGCTCCCGGCTCCGCCGCCTGGCAATCCCGGTGATCCCGGTTCTGCTCTTCTGGACGGCGTTCGGATGGCTGGCACTCCGGGTCGGGCTCGACTGGGAGGTGCTACAGCTCGCGTCTCAGGTTGCGCTGGTGCCCACCTGGTTCCTCGCCGCATACGTCGTGATAGTCACGATCGCCCCTCCGCTGCTCGCCCTATGGGACCGGATCGGACTCTGGTCCATCATCGCCGGGTTGGCTCTGGCCGGGCTTTGTGACCTCTTGTCGATCGCGGCAGGACTGATCCCGTTGGGGTTCCTCAACTACGTCTTTGTATGGGGAACGGTCCACCAACTCGGCTACGCCTGGCTCGACGCCAAGCTCGATGGGATGCCGAAGAGGATCGGGCTGATGCTGCTGGGGTTCCTGGCAACCCTTTCCTTGGTTTGGGCGGGGCCTTACCCGGTCGCGATGGTCGGCCTCGACACCGCCGAGGTCACCAACAGCTATCCACCACGGGTCACACTCGCCTTTCTCGGGATATTCCAGGTGGGGCTGGTCCTCGTCCTCGAAGGGCCCTTGCGACGCTGGTTGGAGCGACCGCGTGCCTGGCAATTCGTGGTCGGGGTCAACCTCCAGATCATGACCCTGTACCTGTGGCATCTGACAGGCATGGTGCTGGTCATCGGGATCTCGCTGGCCCTCGGTGGGTTTGGCCTTGGCATCGAGCCGTTGTCGACTGCCTGGTGGTTGACCCGTCCGATGTGGTTTGCGGTGCTGGGGGTGGTCACCATCGGGCTCATTGCTGTCTTCGGTAAATTCGAGCGACCCGCACCTGATCCACGGCCTTCTCCGCCGGCATGGCAGCCGATCCTCGCTGTGATTTCGATCTGCGCCGGGCTGGGCCTGCTGGCGGCAATCGGGATCGCCGATGAGGCTGGGTTGAACGGGTTGGTCCTGTCCCTACCGGTGATCGGTGTCCTCCTCGGCGGGGTGGTGAGACTGCCGGGGAAGACCGTTACCGCAGGCTGATCACTGCACGATCTGGATGAGTTCCTCGTTGAACTCGTAGTAACCGACCAAGGTGGGATCAGTGACGCCGGCCCATTCCCAATGCCAGGGCTCACGGGTGTCCATGTCACACCATGCCCATCTCGGATGAACCCAACCAAACCGGTAAGCGTTTCCTTGAAGCCAGCGCAGAGCGCGGTCATTACAGCCGAGCACCCCGGAGCCGTCTCCGAAGTCAACAGCGCGACCCCATCCATGGTTGGAGTGGCCGGGGCGCGCCGTGGGCGGGCCGGTGCAAACCCGGACCGACTTGGTGCCGGCTTGCGCCGTCTCCCCCGTCATCGGGTCGACGGCATAGATCTCAACCTCGCTCACCGGGCAGCGCCTGTCGTAAGCCGCTCTCTGATTGCCGAAGGAGCGATAACAGTCGACCGGGCGCAGCCGAATCCCATCCGCTTCGGCAGCTTCGAGCAGGAGCGCGTACATATAGGCAGCGTCGCGCTCGAGCGTGCAGCCCCGATAGGTCATGAGACGGGTGGTGTCCATGGCGCCGTTGACGTAGCCATCGACTTCGAGATCGAGGTGATAGGCCTCGTCGCCGGCAGGGACATACTCCGACAAGGAACCGGGGACCAACGCATTCGGGACGTACTCGGGAGAGGCACCTGGGACCAGCGCGGCGAGGAGCGACAGTATTACGAAGGCTGTGGGCATGACTATTGCGGGCTTCTAGCCCCAATAGGATCGGCCGTGGACGAGTGCCGCTTTAGCGGTCAGTCCTGATCGGCCATCTCCACGGGTGGAGTGTTGGGAGCGGTCACGGCTTCGAATGCGAGCTCGTCGTTCACCGTATCCAGGGAAACCATGATGGTCGTCCCGGCCTTGAACTCACCGAGCAGCACGCGTTCTGACAAGGGATCCTCGAGAAGCCTCTGGATCGCACGGCGCAGCGGTCGGGCTCCGAGCTCGGGGTCGTAGCCCCTGGAACCGAGGTACTCCTTGGCGTCGTCGGTGAGCACCAGATCGAGGTGCTGGCCCGTCAGCTGATCAATGATCCGAAGCAACATGAGGTCGACGATCTGCTTGAGCTCTTCCATCGTCAGCTCGTGGAAGACGATGATCTCGTCGAGGCGGTTGATGAACTCAGGCCGGAAATGCTTCTTCAGCTCCTCGGTGACCCGTCCCTTCATGTACTCGTAGGAGATCTCCTCGTCCTCGACGTGGAAACCGACAGCCTTCTTGTGAAGGTCGCGTGTCCCCAGGTTGGAGGTCATGATGATCACGGTGTTCTTGAAGTCGA
>CAZSMJ010000023.1:0-12866 GCA_964608055.1 uncultured Acidimicrobiaceae bacterium
TGACCCATGTGCCGCCACGGATGCTCCTGAGGTGACCTGAAACGAGGGCTCACCACCGGGCCGAACAACCGCCAGAGCACGAATCCGGAGAAGAGGCGACGGAGCAACCTCACCCGCCGAGATCTCCCACCGCGAAAACCAGGTCTGTCACCGGCTGTCCGCCCATCAGATGCTCGTCGATGATCCGATCCAGCTTGGCCGTGTCCAAACCGGCGTACCAGGTGCCCTCCGGGTAGACGACACAGATCGCCCCTTGCTCACAGATCCTGAGGCAATCCACTTTGCTCCTGAGGACCCGCCCTTCGCCCGGCTCGGTGGGAACCGCCTCGGCTTCCGGGTTGCCCGACCAGGACGGTGGAGCCGAAGTGAGGCCGGTCGCTTTGAGGCGATTCTTCAAATGGGCCCAGAGGGCCTTCGTCTCTTCTCGTGGTGCGCACTTGGGATTGGTCTGATCGGCGCAGAGAAAGACGTGGTGCTCGGCCGTGGCAATCGAGAGGGCACGGGCGATCGCTTCGAGGCGTTCCTTGTTGTCCACGAGAGGAAGTTAGAGCACCGTCGTCTGTTAGTCGGCGGAGGCGACGCACTCAGGATTGGCTAACTCCGGGGTTAGCCTCTCCAGTTCGATGAGCAATCAACCGACCTTTCTCACGCCAGCAGCCAAGGAGAAGATCCTGAGCGAGCTCGAAACGCTCAAGACCGATGGCCGCAAGGAGGTCGAAGAACGGATCGCCGAGGCGCGCTCCCACGGGGACATCCGGGAGAACGCCGATTACGACGCAGCCAAGAACGACCAGGGGATGATGGAGGCCCGGATCCGCAAGCTCGAGCATCTGCTCAACACCGCCGAGGTCCGAGCCGTCGAGGACACAGGGAAAGTCGAGATCGGGAGCGTCGTGACCGTGGTCGACCATGATGGTGACGAGTTCGACTGCTTCGTGGCCCCCCAGGAGAACAAGATCGCAGGAATGCTGGTCGCCTCACCCACCAGCCCCCTTGGGGGAGCGCTTCTCGGAGCCTCCGTCGGTGACGAAGTCTCTTACGAGGCGCCAGGGGGCACTTTCAAGGTCAAGATCAAAGCGGTTCGACCCTTCGAGGGCTGATCGGCGTTAGCCTGTCACCGGTTCCGTCCGGGGGGTGGCCGGTGAGACTCCGACTCAGAAGTCCCCGTCAACTTGCAAAAGTCCTGATCAGCGCGGCGCGCCGCGATCGCGAGGAAGTCGCCGACTACCTCGACTCTCGACGCGCCGAATGGGAGGCCCTGGCCGGCGCCGCCCCCGGCGACGCGGCCGACGTCCTCGAGGAGCTCACAGAGCAGGACGCGGCCGAGCTTCTCGCCGAGCTGAGCGCCACTGACGCCGCCGACATCCTGGAGCAGATCTCCCCCGAGCTGGCCGCCGAGCTCGTCGAGGACATCCCGATAGAAGACCTCACAGCCGCCGTCAGCGAGATGACGGGCGAGGCCGCGGCCGACCTCCTCTTCGAGCTCGACGACGACGTCACCGAGAGCGTGCTCTCGCTGATGGACGACGAGTCCGAGCAGGAAATCCGAAGACTGCTCGTCTACCCCCAGGACAGCGCCGGCGGTCTGATGACGACGGATATCGCGGTCCTGCCGATCGGTTTGACGGCCGGAGAGGCAATCGAGCGAATCCGAAGTCTCAACGACGAATTGGAAGATCTCTCCTACGTCTATGTGGTCGACGACGGGGGCCGGCTGAAGGGAGTGATCTCCTTCCGCGACCTCGTTTTCAAGAGACCGGGGGCCAGCTTGGACGAGGCCATGGTCCCCGATCCGGTCTCGGTGAATGCGTTCTCCGACCGTGAGGAAGTAGCCGAGCTGGCCCAGCGCTATCACCTGTTCGGCATCCCGGTCACCGACGGCAACGGGCGTCTGCTGGGGATGGTCACCACCGACGCTGTCATCGAAGCGGTCCAAGACGAGGCGACCGAGGACTTCGCGGCCGCAGTGGGAGCGGGTGTCGGAGAGACGGTGTATACCGACATCGGCCATTCGGTGCGGATGCGCTCCCCTTGGCTCGTCCTTAATCTGACGCTGGCTCTCCTCGTTGCTCTGGCTATCGAGCATCAGACCGGGATCATCTCCAAGGAGCCTGTCCTGGCGGTCCTGATGCCGGTTGTCGCCTCCCTCGGTGGTAACAGCGGAAACCAAAGCCTGGCGGTGATGATTCGATCCCTCGCCTCCGACGACGTCCCGCGCGCCCAGGTCTCGGGGATTCTGCGCCGACAAGCCGGGACCGGGCTCTTCAACGGGATCATCATCGCCGCGGTGGCTGCCGGCCTCACTTTTGTCCTGGTGGGAGTCGGGATCTTCAGTAGCGGAGCCGACGCTTCGACGGTGGCACTGATCGTGGCGCTGGCCGTGATGACCAACCTCGTGATCGCAACCCTTGCAGGAACGGCGATTCCGCTGGTCTTGAGACGCCTCGGTCAGGATCCGGCTCTGGCCTCTTCGATCTTCCTGACGATGATCACCGACATCGTCGGGTTCGGAGGTTTTCTGCTCGTGGCGACCGCTCTGCTCACTTAGCTGCCGAGGACGAACTCGCCAAACTCGGCGAACGGGCCTTGGAATCGGATGATGGTCCCCCCAACCAGGCTCGCGAAGTGATGCGCCTCGATCAGCGCCACCTCCTCCGCCGTCCGGTCTGCTTCGGCTTTGAGATAGGCGGTCGCGGCCGCTGCGTCGTCGAAGATCTCGGCTCCGTAGGTGGCGATTTCCTGCTCGTTCAGATCGCGGAGGAAGTTCTCGAGGTCGACGTCGGTGTAGGCCCCGGGGCCGATGACTATGTAGACAGTCTCCCCGTCCGTCCCCGGCTCACGGGCGACTATCTCATAGCTGCCGACTGATTCCCCGACGAGAGTGGTGCCCGTTGCCTCCTCTGAGGAGGCAACGGTGGTGGTCGGCGACCCTTCCTCTCCGGGATCGGTGACCAGCGACGAGGTAGTGCTCAGGGCCGCTTCCTCGCCGTCACAAGCTGCCGCGAGCAGCGACAGCGCAAGCAGCGGGGCGAGTGATAGGGAGATCCGTCGAATGTTCATGCCGGGTCAACGTTACCCCGGATGGCCGGGTTCCCAGCAAGGTCGCATCTGGTTAGCCTGCCCCTCCATGACATCTGGCAGGTTCGGGGCTGCCGCCTTGGCCGTCCTGACGTTGACCGCGGGCGTATACGTGGTGGGAGGTGCGCCCGCCTCGGTTGATGCAGCCGTCATGTGCGCTCCGGTCACCATCGACGACCTGTTCCCGCCCGAGCCACCAACCAGTCGGCCGCCCAGCAGCCCAACGACCACCAGTCCAACGACCACCCCGCCCACACCGTCCCCTTCGACCACCGCGCCCAACGAGGAGACCTCGACAACCGAACCGCCGAGCACTTCGATCACCGAGCCGGTATCCACCACGACCACCCTTGACGGGTCGACGACAACCACCACCCCAAGTGGTTCCAGCACCGCGTTGCCGACGGTGCCGACGGTGCCGAAGCCGGCGGGCTGCGCTCCATTCGAGTATCGCCTGACCTGGCCGGTCCACGCCAACAGTCATGTGATCTCGAGTTTCGGCGCCGACCGTGACCATGGCGCTCGTCACCACGAAGGGATCGACATCCAAACCTCTAAGTTGACACCGGTGGTCGCTGTTGCCGACGGCACGGTGGCGAGAGTCACCCAAGAGGTGGGAACTGAGAACTGCTGTTCGGTCGTGATCCGCCATGACGATGGCTGGCAGTCGGCCTATGTCCATCTCAACAACGATCGCTATGGCACCGACGACGGGATGGGGATAGGGGTGCGGCCTGATCTGGAGGAAGGCGTCAAAGTCGTGGCCGGCGAGGTCATCGGATGGGTGGGGGACTCGGGCAATGCCGAGGACAGCGTGGACCATCTCCATTTCGAGCTGCGTACCCGTGACGGAATTGCGGTCGATCCGGCAGCGAGCCTGCGCAGAGCAAGACTCCGCGCAGAACTGCCCGAAGCCGAGCCCATCTGGCCCTACCTCGACGACGAGACCAGTGGGACGCAGTGGATCGCCGCGAGATTGCTCACCGAAGGCTTGTTCCTGCCCTGTGACGAGTCAGGCGTCACCTTCTGCCCCGATCAGGTGGCTGATCCGGAATTTGCACGCGCCATTGTCCGGCACCTCACCGGCGTCGAGCCCCCTCTCCTCGAAGGGCGCTTCCAAGAGATGCCACAGGTGTTCGAGCTCCTGGGCGATGAGCAACGCGTGATCGGCGAGCTCATGGGATGCCCGACCCCGGAGCCCTGCCTCGACTTCGGGTTCCCCGAGTCAGAATTGGCACGGATCGCTGTCTGGGCCGTGGACCGGCTCCAAAGCGGGGTGACCACTTACCCCGGCGTCGTGATCGAGATGGGCCAGCTGGAAACTCTGGCCCCAGCCGGCGAGGCCGAGGATCGGTTGAGAGAAAGCGGGCTGCTGGGCGAGTGCCGGCCACCGCTCGATCACGACCACCTTTTGACCCGAGCGAGTGTGGTGACCAGCCTCATCCGTTGGGTCGTGGCCCCGATGATCGATTGCATCGAGTTCAATCAGCTCAGGCGCTGAGCAAAGACTCGGGCCAGGTCACTGGTGATCGGGCCCTCACCGAAGGCCAGCTTCCCTACAACTGAGACCGGCTGGACCTCGCGAATCGTCGACATTGCCAGCACCTCGGAAGCAGCTTCGAGTCGATCGAGCGGCCAAACTCCCTCGAGGATGGGCACCCCGAGGCGGGCTGCATCCTCCAGCACCAGACGACGGGTGATGGAGTCGAGGATGCCGAGCTCGAGCGATGGGGTCTCCAGCACGTCATCGACGACCCACGCCACGCAAAACGTCGGGCCCTCGAGCATCAATCCGTCGACTGTCAGCAGTAGGGCATCGTCGAAGCCTTTTCTGGTAGCCCGTCTCGTTGCGGACAGATTCGGCGCATAGGAGAGGACCTTGGCCCCGGCCAGGTCCCACTCGACACCGGCGGCGTGCCACGGCGCCACGACAGGCAGGAGCCGGGCCGGGCCACGACTGCCGGTCCAGGGGTGGGCGAACACAATCACAAGCGGGTCCCCGGGCTGGTCAGGGAGGGCTGACCCCCTGGTCACCACCACCCTGATCGCGCATTCGGGGCATTCACTCGCTACCGACTCGATCCATCGCGAGAGGTCGGCGCGAGGGGGAAGGTCGATCGCCAGGGCGGCAGCACTCCTCTCCAGTCGATCGAGGTGGGCGTCGAGAGCGAATGGGACTCCCGTGTATGCCTTGAGCACCTCGAAGCAGCCATCACCGCGCAGAACCGACGAGTCGGTGACCGGGACGCCCTGGACCGAGGGCTCACCGTTGATGAGGATCGTCGAGGTCACGGTGCTGGCGGTTGGTAAGCGTTGGTGATCGGGAGCCGTCGATCCTTGCCGAAAGCTTTGGTGGTGATTTTGACCCCCGGAGCGGCCTGTCTGCGCTTGTACTCGTTGCGGTCGACCATGCGGGCCACCCGGGCCACCAAAGCCGGGTCGTGCCCCTCACCAACTATTTCGGCGGTGCTCCAATCGTCCTCGATGTATCGCTCGAGGATCGCATCGAGCACCTCGTACGAAGGCAATGTGTCGGAGTCTTTCTGGTTAGGTCTCAGTTCGGCGGAGGGCTCCTTGTCGATGCTGTTCTGGGGAATCACCTCTCCATCTTTGTTGCGCCACCGCGCCAACTCGTAGACGAGGGTTTTGAAGACATCCTTGAGCACGGCGTAGCCACCCACCATGTCGCCGTAAAGAGTGGCGTAACCGGCTGCCATCTCAGACTTGTTCCCGGTGGCCACCACCATCGGCCCATGCTTGTTGGAGATGGCCATCAGGATTGCTCCTCGGGCCCGCGCTTGCAGGTTCTCCTCGGCCACGCCGAATGACGTCCCTGCAAAAAGAGGGTCGAGCGTTTCGAGAAACGAGGCATACACGTCATCGACGGGAACCTGGTCGATGCGGATCCCGAGATTCGCGGCCAGTTCGAGAGCGTCCTCCACAGAGTGCTTCGAAGAGAAGCGCGAAGGCATCGCCACCCCCCACACCGCATCCGGGCCGAGCGCGTCAGCAGCGACGGCGGCGGTCAGCGCGGAGTCGATGCCACCGGAGAGGCCGATCACAACGGACTGGAAGCCGTTCTTCCGAACGTAGTCGCCAAGTCCTGTGGTCAGCGCCCGATACACCTCCTCGATCGGGTCGAGCAGAGGCGTCAGCGAAGTGTCGCCCGGATTCTCCCCGGCAAGCGGGACGTCGACGACAAACAGATCCTCGGCGAACTGCGGCGAGCGATGAATCACGGTGCCGTCAGCCGTCACCACCAGGGAGGCACCGTCGAAGACCAACTCGTCCTGGCCGCCGACGAGATTGAGATAGACGACCGGTGTCGACGTGGCCCGGGCCCGATCGATGATCATCCGCTCCCGGTCGGCCGCCTTGCCCCGGTGGAACGGGGACGCGTTGATGTTGAAGAGCAATTGGGCACCGGCCGCAGCCTGTTGGGCCGGCGGACCGTCGGCGCGCCAGATGTCCTCACAGATCGAGACACCGGCCACAAACCCGCCGAGCTCCCAGGTGGCATCGGGTCGGAGCCCCACCGAGAAGTACCGATCCTCATCGAACACCCCGTAGTTGGGAAGGAGCACTTTGTGGTAGCTGCCGGTCACGTTGCCGTTCTGGAGGATGGCGGCGGCGTTGGCGACATTTCGCTCCTGGGCATCAGCCGCGCCCCTAACTACCGGGTCTGCGAAGTCAACAAAACCCACCACGACCGCCATGCTCCGTGACCGCTCGGCGAGTCGATCTCGTGCCTCGATGCCCATCCTCACAAAGTCGCGGCGCAGCACCAGGTCCTCTGGTGGGTAACCATTGATGGCCAATTCCGGCAGGAGGAGCACATCGGCCCTTTCGGCTTCGGCCCACGCCATCACCTCGGCGATACGCGCCTCGTTCCCGGCCAGGTCCCCGACCGTGAGATTGAGTTGACCTCCGGCTACACGAACTGGCATTACCGCCACGATACGCCTCCCCTTAGCCTGATAACTGTGACCGATCAGAGGAACGCGACACCCACCGCGCTTGCCGAGGAACGGCTCGGCGAAGCGGTTCCCGACCCCGGCATCCGCCGGGATCTCGCCGAACGGATCTCGTCGGGCCCTGACCCATCCGGCGCCCTCGACCGCCTGCTCCCGATCCTGGAGGCTGCCCCTGAACTAGTTCATGACCCCGATGCCCGCAGACGTCTCTGCGCCATCGTTGGCTCGAGCCGCGCCCTGAGCCGGAGCCTGGCCAGAAATCCTTCGTTGCTCCTGGATGAGGAGCAGACATCTGTGACCCTCCAGGTCCACCACGCCCTGGCGCTGATCGCCGGCGACGACCTCTCGGGTGAGATCGACCTCGTCGAGGCCGTTGCTCGCTACTCCGATTCCATGGATCAGATCGTCTCAAGGGCACTCGCCACGGCGCGTGAGGCCACAGCGGAGAAGCACCCCGTGGTCGACGCTCTCCCGTTCAGCGTCATTGCCATGGGCAAGTGGGGGGCTCGTGAGTTGAACTACTCGTCAGATGTCGATTTCGTCCTCGTCCACGACAACGTTGAAGGAGCCGACACCGAGAGCAGGTCGGCAGCGCTTGCCCTTGCCAGCCGGCTCCTGACCATCCTCTCCACGACGACGCCGGATGGCGAAGGCCTAGAAGTCGACGTGGACCTGAGGCCGGAGGGCTCGCAGGGGCCCCTTTCACGGACCCTCGAGAGTTACGCCCGCTATTACGAGCAATGGGGCGAGGCCTGGGAGTTGCAGGCGTTGCTCAAGGCGCGGCCCGCCGCCGGGGACGGCGACCTGGGCAACCGCTTCATGGCCCTCACCGAGAAGGTGATCTGGGAGCGCGGCCTCGACGTCGAGTCCCTGCGCAGCATCCGACGCATAAAGGAGCAGGTTGAACAAGGCGCCGACTCGACCGACGTCAAGAGATCCCGCGGCGGCATCAGGGACATCGAGTTCTCGATCCAACTCCTGCAATTGGTCCACGGCCGCCTCGATTCCGACCTGAGGGCTCCAGCGACCTTGGACGCACTGGAGGCCCTGGCGCTTCACGGCTTCGTGGAACCGGAAGACCATCAAGGACTGACCGACGCCTATCGCTTTCTCCGAAACCTGGAGCATCGAATCCAGCTCTGGGACCTCCGGCAGACCCATGAGATACCGAATGACCCCATGGCCCGCGCCCGCATCGCACGATCACTCGGCTTCGAGGACAACCCGGAACGGGAGCTGGAGGACCGCCTGGGCGTGGTCCGATCGTTGGTGCGCGACGTCCACGAGCGTCTCTACTTCCGGCCGATCCTCGATGCGCTGGTCGGCTCCCCAAGCGCCCGGCTCGGGGTCGAGGAGGCGGCCCTCCGGCTCGAGGCCCTCGGATTCTCGGATGTCGAGGCGGCGGGGAGGGCTCTAGAGGAGCTGACCGCCGGTTTGAGCCGACGTTCCCGAGCCATGCATCAGGTACTCCCGCTCCTCTTGGACTGGCTGTCGATTTCCCCGAACCCGGACCTCGGTCTCAATCAACTCCGGGTCCTGTTGGCCAACGCCTCGGATCACTCGGCACTGATCACAATGCTCGAGAACAACCCGCTGGCGGGTGAGCGGTTGTGCCTCCTGCTCGGGACCAGCCGCCTGATCGGCCAGCTCATAGACCAGATCCCCGAGTTCGTGCCCCGCCTCGCTGATGACGCCATGCTGGGGAACATCAGGCCCCGCGAGGCGGAGATCGAACGGCTCCTGGCCCTTCTCGACTCCAGACCGGACTACGACGCCAAGGTGGGAACCGTTCGACGATTCACCCGTCGGAGGAAACTCCGTATCGCAGCGCGAGACATCCTCGGCGAAGGCTCGACGCCCGAGGCACTCACCGCACTCACCGCCAGCGCTGATGCCGCGGTCACCGGGGCGTTACACATAGTCACTGAAGGTGACCCCAAGGGGTTCGCCGTTGTTGCCATGGGGAAGTGGGGGGGCAGCGAGCTCTCGTACGGCTCGGATCTCGACGCCATGTACGTGTTCGAGCCCGAAGCCGAGCGGGATCGGGGCCTGCGGATCGCCACCGACTTGGCCCGCGTGCTCACCGAGCCCAGCCGGCATGGTGAGGCGTACATGTTGGATGCGGAGATCCGCCCGGAGGGGCGGAGGGGCCCTTTGGCGCGATCGCTCGACAGCTATCGCCGCTATTACGAGGAGTGGGCGGAGCCCTGGGAGGTTCTCGCCTTGGTCCGAGCCCGCCCGGTGGCCGGCGACGAGAAAGTTGCCGCGGGGTTCAGGGAGGTAATCGAGCCCGTGGTCTGGCATGAGAGCTTCTCCGAAGCCTTCATTCGCTCGATTCGAGACATCAAGGCCAGAGTGGAGAAGGAGCGGATCCCACCGGGGGAGGACCCCGACTATCACCTGAAACTCGGGAAGGGCAGTCTCAGCGACATCGAGTTCTTGACACAGCTCCTCCAGATCCAACACGGCTTCAACGAACCTGCATTGCGGGTCCCGGGCACCCTCGACGCCCTGGCCCGTCTCCGCGACCACGATCTGCTCACCCGCACCGAGGAGGAGACCCTGCGAGAGTCGTACATCTTCTGCACCCGGGTCCGGCTTCGCCTCCACCTCCAGTCCGGACGAGCCGCCGACTCCCTCCCAACCGACTCCGACGAGTTGATCCGGCTCGCGAGCTCTTTGGGGTATCCACGAGCCTCCGAGCTTCGCGACCAATACCGGCGAGTCACCAGACGGGCGAGAACGGTGTTCGAGAAGCGGTTCTACGAATGACCGGTAACCTCGACGAATGACTGATCCCGAGCGGGTCGCCGGGCTGGCCGGCGAGATCACACCCCTGGCTGTGGGGCTCCGTCGTCAGCTCCATCGCCATCCCGAAACGGCCCACCAGGAGCATCGGACCACTGCCCTGATCGCCGAGGCTCTCGAGGAGAGCGGAATCGAATACCACCTCCGCACACCGCGAACCGGTCTCTGGGTCGACATCGGAGGCCAGCCCAGCATCGGGTTCAGGGCGGACCTCGATGCCCTCCCCATCACCGAGCCCGAAGACAACAACCCGGTGTCACAGAACCCGGGGTGGATGCATGCCTGTGGACACGACGCCCATGCGGCTATCGCCTTCGGTATCGCCTCGGTGCTGGATCGTCTCGAACTCTCGTCGGGGGTGCGCCTGCTGTTCCAGCCCGCTGAGGAGTCGTTCCCCGGCGGGGCAGTCGAGATGGTCGAGGACGGCTTGGTCGACGGGTTGAAGGGCCTCATCGCCTTTCACATCGATCCGACCCTGCCCACGGGCCGGATCGGCAGCCGCTCCGGCCCGATGACGGCCAGCGCTGACAAGTTCACCCTCGTCCTGGAGGGGCCGGGGGGCCACACGGCACGGCCCCATCGGACTGTGGACCTGATCGCCGATGCCGCTCGGCTGATTCATGAGTTGCCGGGCTGTATCCGCCGGACAATCGACGCCCGCAGCCCATTCACGATCGCCTTCGGCTCGATCCACGGAGGCGAGGCAGGCAATGTGATCCCGACCCGGGTCGAGGTCGAGGGAACGGTGCGCACCCTGGACGGGTCCCTCTGGGGCCTGTTGCCGGCACTGATGGACAAGGCGGTCAGCTCCCTGCTGACCATATCTGAGGCCTCCTACACCCTTGCCTACTCCCAGGCGGTCCCACCCGTGGTCAACGACGCCGGAGTCGTCGGGGCATCGACTGCAGGGATCGCCGAGATGCTCGGTCCCGAGGTGGTGGTACCCACCGAAGCCAGCATGGGTGGCGAGGATTTCTCCAACTATCTGGCCCGGGTTCCAGGCGCCCTCTTCAGGTTGGGGAGCGGTGGTTCTGGCGGGGATCTGCACTCGCCTTCGTTCAATCTCGACGAGGCCTCGATCGGGTTCGGGATAAGGGCAGGGGTGGCTGCGTTGCTGGGAATCCAGCAACGTCTCTGATCCGGCCACGGGACGGCGACGTCGCGGCCCTTTACCATCAGCGACGTCATGACAGTCGGGAACGAGCCGAGCATCGAGCCGCCACCGTACGAGCCTCACATCGGAGAGACGAGGCAGTACTGGCGCGACATCATCCTTGGAGTCAATGACGGGCTCGCCTCCATATACCTCCTGGTGGTGGGGGTGGTCGGGGGCGGATTGGAGCCCCCTCAGGTTTTGCTCACCGGGCTCGCTGGGGCTCTTGCTGGTGCGGTCTCGATGGCGGCCGGCGAGTACCTGGCGACCAAGTCCCAGGATGAAGTCCTCGAAGCGGAGATGGCCCTCGAGCGGGTGCACATCAAAGATCACCGGGGTTTGGAGATCGGTCAGCTGAGGGAGATGTTCTCCGATATGGGCATCGCCGCCGCCGACCTCGAAGGGGTGGTCTCAGCCTTCGCCCGGTCCGACGAGGCCATTCTCAACGCGATGAAGGCCCTCGAGTTCGGATTTGTCGAGTCCGAGCGGCGTTCCCCGTATCGAGCCATGTTCGCATCAGGCGCTCTCTTCCTCGTCGGCTCCTTGCCTTCGATCCTCCCCTTCATCATCTTCGACTCGAACACAGTGGCAGTCGTCTGGGCTTCCGTCCTCGCCTTGAGCGGCCTCTTCGCCGTGGGGGTGGTCAAGGCTCGTGTCACCCGCAACAACTGGCTCCGTTCCGGTCTGGAGAACATGATGATCGCGGGAGTGGGCGGTCTCCTGGCCTGGCTGATCGGCGATGCCGTCGGCACCGCCCTGAGCTGAGGCCCAAACCCTTACCTGAGGTACGCAGCGCCATATATGGCGCTGCAGCAACAGAGAACGCGCGGTTCTCGTCTACGGCGACGGTCGATGAGACGTTCTTTGCCGGGTATCCGCCATATCCGGCGCCAGGTACCTCAGGTAAGCATTCGGCGGCTAGCACGCGTTGTGCTTGCAATAGTTAGCACTTAGCTGTATGCTTCCAGAAGGTGAACGAGAGCAAGCAGTCCGATCTGGGTGATTTCATCCGGCAACAGAGGGAAAGGGCCAACCTCTCTCTGCGTCGCCTGGCCGACTCGGCCGGCATCTCGAACCCCTACTTGAGCCAGATTGAAAGAGGAATCCGCAAACCGTCCGCCGAGATTCTCAGCCGACTCTCCCGAGCCCTCGAGATCTCAGCGAACTCCTTGTACTCCAAGGCAGGCCTGATGGACGGAGATCTCCAGTCGCCGACGGTTTTCGAGGCAATCGAAGCCGACGAGCGTCTGAGCTCGAGTCACAAGAAAGTCCTACTCGACATGTACCGGGCGTTGGTCCAAGCCAACGGGTCGGTACCCGAAAAGAAAACCAAACAGGAGTAATCAAATGCAGGCGAAGAACGTTTTGTACGCCACAGTTGGAGCCCCCGTCGTTGCCGCCCGCAAGGTCGGCGAAGGCGTAACCGTGCTCCGCACCAAGCTCAGTGAAGGCACCTCTGGCTACGGCCAGGCTGCCGAGAAGGCAATCGGCAGCTGGGCTGCCGAAGGCGAGAAGGTCGTTGCCCGGATCACCGACGGCAAGGTCGTCGACGAGATCACGGCCAAAGTCGACCTCGACCAGGCCAAGGAGCAGGTCAGCAAGTTGCGCGACCAGCTAGAGGACATGCTCGCCACCTGGCGCTCGTCCTTCCGGCCCGAGAAGGCACAGACCACCACGGCGAAGGCTGCCACAGCTCCTGCTGCCAAGCCCCCTGCCGCCAAGAAGCCGGCCTCCAAGACCGGCGCCAAGGCTTCTGCGGCCAAGACCGCCAGGTCAACGGCCGCGAAGACGAGCTCTGCGAAGACCGACTCGGTCAAGGCCGACAAGGCTTCCTGAGCTCACTCCTCCTCACA
>CAZSMJ010000023.1:12966-22485 GCA_964608055.1 uncultured Acidimicrobiaceae bacterium
GCCTCAGTCGGGAGACGTCGCACCACTTTGGACTGCCCATTGAGCCCGATGATCTTGGCCAGCAACGCGGTCGGGTTGCGACGACGAAGGTCGCGCAGGGTGTCGACGCCAGCTGCGACCAGGAGCTCGGCATACTCGGCCCCGACCCCCCTGACCCGCAGCAAATCGGAGTGATTGACCCACTGCTGGACATCCCTGAAGTCGAAACCGAGTGTCGTGGAGAGATCGGTTCGCTCCTTGCGATTCGAGGCAACTTCGAGCAGGCCTTTGCTGGTGCGAATCCCGGCTTTTCGAAGTTTCGTCGCGTCCTTGACCCCGATCCCCGCCACCTGATCGATCCGAGCCATCAATCCCTTCTCTCCGCTCGACTCCAACAGTCGCAAGAACTCTATACCCCGGATCAAACCCTCAGCCCGGGTGCTTGGGCCTCATTTCTACAACATCGCGCTCGGTGTCTACGTCCCGCGGCGCGAGGTCGGAGAACCACACCTCGTTGACCCATTCCGGATGCGCCTGCCACAACCTGCCGGCGCCCTCATCACCTTCGAGCGACATGAGGCGGGGCCACAGCAGGCGATCCACTAGAACCGGGTTGCCGGACGTGTAGCGGTACTTGGGGACACTCACCGGGCGGTCGGCCCGGGCATGGGAGGCCAACAACTCGTCGACGACCTGGACGGGGACCGCCGGCTGGTCACCGATGACGATCAGGGCCTGGTCACAACGAGAGAGCCGGGTCAAAGCGTCGAGACCAACCCGTATCGAGGAGGCGATCCCTTCCTCCCATTCCGGGTTCTCCACCACGCCGGCTTCGCCAAGTTCGACCTCGGCCAAGATGCGGTCGGACTCATGGCCGACCACCACCCACACCTCTTCCACCGGGAACTCATTGGTACGAGCCACCACGTGGCCCAGAAGGTTGGTGTCACCCCAGGGCTCGAGTTGCTTGGGCCGACCGAGCCGTCGCGACCCACCGGCGGCCAAGATCACGGCAGCAATGGACATATTGGGGGAAAACCTAGCCGTCAGGCTCGCAACGGCTGACCGATCAGATCGGCCGGCTCATCATGCAGGTACCGCTCTGTGATCATCTCAGCGAGGATTGCGATCGCCGTCTCCCCGGCGGTTCGTGACCCGATGTCGAGACCGATGGGGCCATGGATCCGGTCGACCTGCTCGGAGGTGAACCCGGCCTCCAACAACCGCCGACGTCGCGCCGCGGTGGTCTTCGCCGAGCCCATCGCACCGAGATATCGAGCCGGCGAGGGGAGGACGATCGGCCAAAGAGGATCCTCGAATCTCCGGTCATGGGTGAGGATCACCACGAAGGTCCGCTCATCGAAGGACGCCGGATCACACACCTCCCCTGGCCATCCCACTCGCAGCTCGTCAGCGCTCGGGAATCGCTCTTCGGTCACGAACGCGGGCCGGGGGTCGGCGACGACGGTGCGGAACCCGAGGAGCCCGGCATGCTCGACCAGTTCCTGGGCAATGTGGACCGCGCCGAACACAAAGAGACGGGGACGGGGGGCCAGCACCTCGTAGAACACCTCAGTGTCCCCGTAACCGAGGGTGACGGTCTGCTCCCGCGCCATGAGGTTCACCGCGTCATTGCGAACGGAATCGGCCAGATTGGCTGGGATCGACCCGGCGATCACCGATCCCGACCCGTCGAGGACGGCCTTGCTCCCCTGGTCGTCTCCGGCGATCACTGTGACTACCGCAGCACGCTGATCCTGTTCAGTGAGTTGGGTGATGGCGTCGAGAATCGGATCGCTCACCACGGCTCGATGTAGACCTGGATCGTGCCCCCACAGGCGAGACCCACTGCAAAGGCTTCGTCGTCGGCGATGCCGTAGGTCACCAACTCGGGCTCTCCACTCTCCAGGACGCTAAGTGCCCTCACGACCACGTCATTCTCGACACAGCCGCCCGAGACCGAGCCCTCCATTTCACCTGTGGAAGACACCAGCATCGACGACCCCGGCCCCCGGGGCGCCGACCCGTAGGCCTTGACCACCGTGGCCCTCGCCATCTGCTTTCCCTGCTCGGACCAGATCCGACGCGTCTCGAGGTTGTCACGCATTGCGCCTCGAGGCTACCCCGACCCCGGTGCTGGGCTCAGATCGCGACCTGAAACCTGGTGACTGCCCCCACCCCTTCGACATCGAGTGGGGAGGCCACCTCTATCTGATGAACGGTCCCTCCGGAAGCCACCGTGGCATCCATGGCGGCGGCGACAACGTCCTCAACGGGGAACATCGGGGCCGAGCAGATCGGGCAGATGTCCCCGGATCGGGCCAGGAAGCCGCACTGGTTGCAGATCACCCCCGGTCGGGTGAACGCACCGGCCACGACCAGGGTGTCCACGGCCTGGGAATTGCATGCCTGCAGCGCCTCGGCCAGACCGAGAACCGCCAGCCCACCACCCCGGGCGGTGTTGCACAGCTGGTCGGCCAAAGTCGCCTGCCTGCGCTTGCGCACTTCGCCCCCGTGCTCCGCCACCCGGGAGCGAAGCGCCGCCGGGGTCAGCGTCTGTGGATTGGCGGAGAATGTGGCGCGTTCCAGATGTGCCAGATAAGGGTGCAGGGTACGGCCGATGTCTTCGACGGTCTCTTCGTGTCCGCCTATCACCAGGAAATCAAGTGGTCGGTCGAGATGCCTCTCCAGGAGCCTGGTGCCGGCTTCCTTCCACATCCGTGTCGTCTCTTCGTCGGCGTGGGCTCGGACGTTGTGCTCCTCGTATCCGCTGAACCCGCCGTAGTTGGGCTTCCCGATCTCGGCGCCGAGGACCGCCAGCTCCTCGACCAGGCCGTCGGATCCGACGAAAACCCGGGTCATCACCCGGTCGCCGACGATGGCTCCGATCCGCAAGGGCCTCGGCGCCGCCCGCAGTGGCCGGATATACGGACGAGGTCCGAGGGAGGACACGTTGGGGACCGCGTGGGTGAGGGGCTCGAGGAGAAATACTCCATCGATGTCTGAAGCGAAGATGGCGTAGGCCGGAGCAGCATCGCCTTCCAGCTGGTCCGCGAGATCATGGATTCGATCGGCGTCGGCGCGAACGCTCTTGCGGACATTGCCCCCGTGGCTTTCCGCCTCCTCGCGCACCGGTTTCAACAGGTCGCTGAGCAGTGCTGCCATCCCTCCAGGGCCTGGGCGATCCAGGTAGATCGAGATCAGAGACCCGGAGCTGCTCCTCAAGCCGGCAATCGGGTCGGCCAGAGATGTCCGACCGCCACCACGCTGATGAACGTCACCAACAGGTTCGGGCACTCGGGGCGTCACTGCGGGGCCGAACCTACTCGCTGCCTGAGCCGACCGTCACAGGGCCGAGGTGAGCGCAGCCGTCATCTCCTCGAGGACCCACCCCAGAAAGTCCAGAACCTGTCGCTGCTCGTCGGGAAGCCGATCGTGGTCATCCTCGACCTCGAGGCCGAAACGAGCACCCAATGCGAGCCGTCCCTCGTTGAGCACCCGGAGAAAGGCATCAGCCTCCTCAGTTGTCAGTTCGAGCTTTCCGTCGCTCTCCATCACTCGCCGATACACGCCACGATCGGCGGAGCGGGCTATCGATAGCTCCTCGCCCATGAAGAGCCACCATTCCGAGTTGGCCTCCGGATCGTCGAGGTACACCGGAACCTGGAGGCGTAGCGTCGCCGGGTCGTCGCCGGTGGCGGGCACCGAAGCCAGAAGTTCGAGCACGTCGGAGAGAAATTCCTTCTCTTCGGCAGGGAGATCGACGACGATCCTGCCAGCTCGATAACGAAAACGGGTGCGGCTCATTGCTCCATGGTCGCCCACAACCCATGTCCATGAAGCCGGTAGCAGTCGATCTCGGCCTTCTCCCGGGGGCCATCGGAAACCCGGGCCCGACCGTCGAAATGAACTTCGAGCATCAGCCGGGTCGCCTTCTCCGTGTCATAGCCAAAGAGCTTGCGAAACACGTATACGACATAGGCCATCGTGTTGACCGGGTCGTTCCAGACAATGACCTGCCAGGGTCGGTCGAGATCAGTCTCCTCACCTGTTTCCGGCGTGATGACTGGGCTGGGTCGGGTCGTCACCGGGCCAATCGTACGCCCGCTCTCAGTCTTCGATACCTGGGAGGGATCCCAGCACTAACGCCCGGCA
This sequence comes from uncultured Acidimicrobiaceae bacterium, assembly GCA_964608055.1. Lineage (GTDB taxonomy): Bacteria > Actinomycetota > Acidimicrobiia > Spongiisociales > ZC4RG35 > JALYNX01. Next base: position 17,101 of record CAZSMJ010000023.1, read on the forward strand.
TGCCTCTGCCGCCGCCGCCAACTCGGGGTCGCCATAGGGAATCTCCGCCACCGAGAAGGGAGCGCCCACTCCGGTGAATCCCGGCACCGGATCCGGGAAATCCGCGACCCCATTGGCCCGCATGCATCGACTGAAGTCGCTGAGTTCTTGGTTGATCTCCCTTCGCAATTGGTCTTCGGCCCCGAGGTCGAGTGCTCCCGTGTTCAAACTCGCCGAACAAACGGCTAGCGCCTCGGCAACAGCCGGATCGCCGAAGTCCACGGTCATGACGACCAGATCGAGACGGGGCCGCCCGGTGGCATCGAATGGCACTTCCTCGATCACAACACCGTGCTCACCCAGACAAGTCCGGAATTCTTCCACTGCGGCCCCGGTGGGGGTGGTGGTCGTAGTGGTGGTGGGAGCAGTGGTCGAGGTCGGCAGGGAATCGGTGCCCGACGGGCCGCCGAGGTCGGGCGTACATGCGGCCACCACCACGACCAGGAGAAGTAGAGGGGTGAGTCGTCGAATCAGTCGACTCCAGGCCCCGAGGACCCCACCCCTTCGGCGAGGATCATCGCCAGATCCCTCACCTTCACGTCTTCCCTGCCCAATTCCTTGACCCCGTCGTCGAGCATCACGAAACAGAACGGGCAGGCGACGGCTATCTCGTCGGCCCCGGTGGCGAGAGCCTCCTCCGCCCTTTCGATGTTGACCTTCTTCCCGGTCTGCTCCTCCATCCAGAACCGGGCCCCGCCGGCGCCACAACACAAGGCCCGGGTGCCATGACGGGGCATCTCGACCACCTCGATGTCACCCGAGGCACCGAGCACATTCCTCGGTGCCAGATAGATGTCGTTGTGCCTTCCCAGATAGCAGGGGTCGTGATAGGCGATCTTCTTTGGCTGGCCGTTGTCCTTGGTCGGGACCGAGAGTCTCCCCTGTCCCAGCAATTCGGCGAGAAGTTGGCTGTGATGCACCACCTCGTAATCGCCGCCGAGTTGGGGATACTCGTTGGCGATGGTGTTGAAGCAATGGGCACATTGGGTGATGACCTTGGTGACCCCGTTCGCACCGAAGGTGGCGATGTTCTGCAGCGCCAGTTGCTGAAAGACGAATTCGTTGCCGGCACGCCGGGCGGGGTCGCCACTGCAGACCTCGGCTCGGCCCAGGACGGCGAAGTCGATCCCCGCCTTGTGGAGCAGTCTGGCGAGAGCCACCGAGACGGCCGTGTTCCGGTCGTCGAAGGACCCGGCACAACCGACGAACCAGAGGTACTCGGCCGTGGTCTTGCCGTTCACCCCGAACACCGGCACTTCGAAGTCGAGTTCGTCGGTCCATGCGACCCGGCTCTGCTGGCTCATGCCCCACGGATTGGACTGGTTCTCCATGGCCACGAAGGCCTTGCTCAACTCGCTCGGAAACTCCGATTCCATCAAGGTGAGATAGCGACGCATGTCGAGGATGCGGTCGAGGATCTCGATGTTCACCGGACAGATTTCGTCACAGGCCCGGCAGGTGGTGCAGGCGAACACCTCGTCGGGCCGCACCCTTTCGAAGAGCGAATGCTCGCCCTCGAGCAACATCAGCGATGACACCGGAGGGCTCACCCCGGCGGCTGCAGCCGCCACCTCGCCGGTCTTGAGGACGATCTCTCGCGGGTCGAGGGGCTTTCCGGTGATGTTGGCCGGGCAAACTGAGGTGCATCTCCCGCACACGGTGCAGGCGTCGGTGTCGAAGATCTGCTTCCAGGTGAGATCTGAGGCCAGCGAGGCCCCGATGGTGTCGATGTCGTCGGCCTCGAGGAGATTGGGCATCTCCCGCATCGCGCCTTTTGGCCGGGGATGTGCGGACAGGAACATGTTCGCCGGCGAAGTGACCATGTGCCGGAGCTTGGTCACCGGCAGGATGACGAGGAAAGCGACGAATCCGAGCACGTGGCTGATCCAGAAGACCCGGTGTAGGTCCCCCGCACTGCTCTCCGATATCAGAACGGAGAGCGGGTGCCCGACGAACGACCACACCTCGAAGTCGGGTCTGCCGGCGAGGGAGATACGGGCGGCTTCGGTGAGCAAGCCACTCAGCCCCAACAGCACCAGGAGGCCGAGGATCAGGGCATCTTCAGGTTTGGTCTTGGTCCGGATCCGCTCCGGCGGCACGAGGTAGCGGTTGACGACGGCCAGCGCCAGGCCACCCAGATAGGCCAACGACGCCAGATCGAGGATCGCCGAGTAGCCCTGGTAGACCGGGCCCCGGAGGAACTTCAGATTGCCGGGGAGCAGATGATCGATCTCGAGTGTCACCGTCCCGAGGAAGAGCACGATGAACCCGTAGTAGATCAGCGAGTGCATCACGCCGGCCCGGGGGTCGCGCATCAGGGTCTTCATGCGCAGGCCGGCGTCGAGGTCCTTGATGCGACGCCCCCACATCCCGCCTCTCGCCTCGGGCCGCCCCCGCTCCCAGGAGTTGGCCCGTCGGGCGAGGAGATGAAGCGAAGACCACACAAAGACGGCGACCGTCACATAGAAGACCAACTGCACCGGATCGGGGATGTTGCCGAACACCTCCCGACCGACTTCGAAATGGGGCTCCTCGGGGATCGTCCCCAGCACCCCGAGTACCAGGATGCTCAAGGCCCCGGCCACACCGAGTCCTTCGATGACATAGGAAATGGCTGGCCATTTCGAGGTGGTGACCTCGTCCTGACGCTCCTGGGTGAGGGCCATGGCGGCGAGTGTAGAAGTGACTGCCGTCGAGACCGGCTACCCGCGGTTGAACACTCGCGTTGTCAGGAGCCGAACACCGACCGCACGAAGAACCACGTGTTCGAAGGACGCTCGGCGAGCCTGCGGGTGAGATAGGGGTACCACTGCGACCCGAAAGGCAGGTAGACCCGCAACGGGAAGCCGGCGGCGACCAACTCGCGTTGCAGCGTTGGCCGCACCCCGTAGAGCATCTGGAACTCGAATGGCTGGTTCCGGGTCCTGGCCAGGTCCCGGGTCAGGTCCACCATCGCCTGGTCGTGGGTGGCGATGGCGGGGAGGGCTCCGGTTGATGTCATCAGGGTCCGGATCTGTTGGGCAAAGGCGGCATCGACCTCCGATTTCGAGCGGAGCGCGATGCTCGCCGGCTCGACGTAAGCGCCCTTGCACAGCCTGATGTGCCCGCCGAGGGGGATCAGCCGAGCCAGATCGTCGGGGGTGCGACGCAGATAGGCCTGCAACGCGAGGCCGAGGTTGCCATGGGTTTTCTGGGCCTTTGCATAGAGCTCCACGGTCGCCGCGGTGTGATCGGAATCTTCCATGTCGATGGTGACGGTGTTGCCGATGGCCTTTGCGGCCACGGCGAGGCGATCGACCGCCTCGGCGGCCAGCTCGTGGTCGATGTTGAGCCCGAGTTGGGTCAGCTTGACGGAGATGTTCGCTTCGAGACCCTCCGCAGCAATGCTCTCCAAGCATTCGAGGTACTCATCCCTCGCCGCAACAGCCGTGTCCTTGTTACGAACTTCCTCACCCAGGAGATCGAGGGAGACGAGGAACCCCTCGCCGTTGAGGCTTCTCGCTACCCGGACCGCGTCGTCGAGGTTGTCGCCTGCCACAAAGCGACGGGCCAGGGCTTTCCCCGGTTTGGTCCCGGTGACAAGCTTCTCCACCGGGCGGGCCTGAGTTGTCGATACCACCAGCTTCGAGAAGACACTCAACCCTTTCCCCCGAGCTCGGTGGATCGTCTCGCGGCGGCCGCCACCGCATCCTCCACCAATGCCCTGAAGCCTCGTTCCTCGAGAACGTGCATCGCCGCCGCCGTGGTGCCACCCGGCGAAGTCACCTGGGAGCGAAGCTCCGCAGGCGTCTTGCCGGTGCTTGTCAGGAGATGGCCGGCACCGCGAATCGTCTGGTGGACGAAGTTCTCGGCGATGTCACGGGGGAGACCCTCTCGCACCGCTGCCTCGGTCAGCGCTTCCGCCAGGAGAAAGACGTAGGCCGGACCGGTCCCCGACACCGCGGTCACCGCGTCCAACAGGTTCTCGTCCATGATCCGAACCGATCCCACCGCACCCAGGACCGTGCTCGCGAGGTCCAAGTGCTCTGAGGCGGCGTTGGCCCCGGCGGCAATACCGGTGACACCCTCACCGACCAGCGCCGGGGTGTTGGGCATCGCCCTCACCACTGGGACCGCGCCAAGCCGGGACTCGTAGGTCCCAGTGGTGACCCCTGCGGCAAGGGAGAGCACCATCTGCTCAGGTGCCACATGTCCGGAGAGATGATCGAGGAGGGAGGGGACGTCGCGGGGCTTGACGGCGATCACCACCACCTCACGCCCCTTGATCGTCTCCACCGGGTCGGGCGAAACCGCCGAGCCTGATCCCTGGGACAACTCCTCGGCTCGGTCTGGGCGGCGAACACAAAGCGAAATGTCCTCCGGCGCCCACCCTGCTCGGAACAAACCGGACATGAGGGCTTCCCCCATCGCCCCGACCCCGATTATTGCGACAGATGCATGCCCGGACATCGGGCGAGTATATGGAGGAGGCCGGTTCCTCAGCCGAGACGGGACCTGATCAATTCGACAACCGTGGCTACTGCCCTCGGGTTATAGCCCTCGGGGATGATCAGATCGGCGAAGCGCTTCGAGCTCTCGACATATTCGATGTGCATCGGCCGAACGGTTTCGAAGTATTGGCTCACGACCGAATCGACGGTGCGTCCACGTTCTTCGATGTCCCTCTGCAGGCGGCGGGCCAGGCGGACATCGGCGTCGGTGTCGACGAAGATCTTGAGGTCGAGCTCTGATCGAAGCTCCGGCTCGGCCAGCACGAGAATGCCCTCGACCACGACCACCTGCGCCGGCTCGATTCGCACCGTGTCCTCGGATCGAAGATGAACCGCGAAGTCGTAGACCGGACGCTCGATCGGCTCACCGGACCGCAATGCCATGAGATGCTCGACGAGCAGCTCGGTCTCCAGAGAGGCCGGGTGGTCGTAATTGACCTTGGTCCGCTCTTCGTAGGAGAGCTCGGGAGCGTGCCGGTAGTACGCATCATGCTGAACCAGGGCGACTTTGCCATCGAGATGTTCGAGAACCGCCTCGGCGATGGTGGTTTTTCCCGATCCAGACCCTCCGGCGAGGCCTATGAAAAGAGGACGATCGAGTTTCCAAGGGCTGCGCTGCGGCATGCCCCGGCGACGTTACTTGTCGGCTACCCGGCTCCGGAGACGGCGGATCTCGTCGTAGACGCCGTCGGTGAGCGTGGTCGAGGCCGGGGCGGACACGCCCTTGACCTCGACAGATACTTTGGCGGAGTGCGAGCGTGCCTCTGCAGCCTTCGACATGTGAACCGGCTCTGGCTCCTCTGCAGGAACCACCACCAGTTCGGTTTCCGACGGGCCGGACCCGGGAACCTGCTCG
>CAZSMJ010000024.1:0-3916 GCA_964608055.1 uncultured Acidimicrobiaceae bacterium
TAGAGCACCTGGTTGTGGTCCAGGAAGTCGCGGGTTCGAATCCCGTCGGTCACCCCAAGCGAAGGGCGCAAGAAATGCGCCCTTCTTCATGACAACCATCCCGGAGAGCCATGCCTACAACCGTTACCGAAACCGGTCCCTTCGAGCGTCTGGTCACGTTCCAACTCACCGACGACCAGATCACCGCGGGCAAGACTGCAACAGCGCGCAAGCTATCCCAGGACATGAAGCTGAAGGGCTTTCGCCCCGGGAGAGCACCGCTGCCGGTGGTGGAGGCAGCGGTTGGCCCGGACCGCCTCCGCAGTGAGGTGATCGACGACCTGGTGCCGCCCGCTTTGAGTGACATTCTCAACGATGAGGAGATCCGGCCCGCGGTCACGCCGCAGCTGGAAGGCCTGAACGACGTCGAGGGTGGTGTCGAGGTCGAGGTGCGGGTCACCCTGTGGCCGACCATCGACCTCCCCAACTACAAGGATCGCAATGTCGAGGTGACCTCACCTGAGGTCACCGACGAGGATCTCGATGCCCAGATCCTGCGCATGCTCGAGCAGTTCGCGACAGTGGAGGAAGCTGAGCGACCCGCGACGAACGGAGATTTTGTCTCTGTTGATCTCAAGGCGACCAAGGACGGCCAGGTTGTCGAGGAAGCCTCGGCCTCGGATCTTCTCTATGAGGTGGGCTCGCGTCTATTCATCGAGGGGATCGACGACCATCTCGAAGGCGCCGAGCCGGAATCCAGTTTCACCTTCGATGCCCCGCTTCCTGAGGGCTTTGGCGAGCGAACAGGAGAGATGGTCTCCTTCGAGGTGACGGTCAATGAGGTCAAAGAGAGGATCCTGCCCGAGCTCAACGACGAATGGGCCGAGGAGAACACCGAGTTCGAAACCGTCGAGGAGTTGAAGACCCAGCTCCATGAGAGTCTTGGCGAGGCCAAGCTCCGAGCCGTCTCCCGCCAGTTCAGCGAGCGGGCACTCAACACGCTGGTCGAGCAGGTGGAGGTGGAGCTCCCCGAAGCCCTGGTCAGGGTGGAGATGGATGAGCATCTCCACCGGTTCGTCCATCGTTTGGAGGACGACGAGCTGACACTCGAGGATTACTTCCGGGTTTCCGGAATCGACCAGGAGGCCTTCCTCGAAGACCTGCAACAGCAAGCCCAAATGTCACTCCGCAACCAGCTCGTTCTAGAGGCCGTGGCCAAGGACGCTGAGATTGAGATAACGCCCGAGGACGTCTCGTCGGTCCTACAAGGGCTCGCCACACAGTCGGGCGACCCGGTTGCCTACTTGAGGGCGTTCCAACAAAGCGGCCGAGAATTGGCGCTGGCCGGTGATATTCTCAGAAACAGGGCGTTGGACGCCATCCTCTCGACAGCCAAACCGGTCGACGAAGACGGCAACCCGGTCGAATTGAAATTGAACGTGACAGAGGTCGAGGCCGAGATCGTTGAGGCCGAGCCGATGGATGAGATCCCAACGGGTGACATCGTGATCGGTGAGGTCGCAATGGGTGAGGTCATAGCCGCAGAGGTCGTGGAGGAAGAAGAATGACAACCGACAACCAGTTCCAGAACTACGTGATCCCCACCGTCTTCGAGCAGACCAGCCGTGGTGAGCGCTACTTCGATATCTACAGCCGTTTGCTCAAGGATCGCATCATCTTCCTGGGCACCCCGATCGATGACACCATCGCCAACCTGATCATGGCTCAGCTCCTCCACCTCGAGTCCGAGGACCCGGACAAGGACATATTCCTCTACATCAACTCCCCAGGTGGCTCGATCACGTCCCTCTTCGCCATCTACGACACGATGCAGTACATCAAGCCCGATGTGAACACGGTGTGTATGGGCATGGCGGCATCAGCTGCTGCGGTGATCCTCGCCGGTGGCGCTCACGGCAAACGCTACGCCCTGCCGCATGCCAGGGTCATGCTGCACCAGCCGCATGGTGGAGCTCAGGGTCAGGCGTCGGACATCGAGATCCAGGCCAGGCTGATCGTCCAGATGCGTGAGCAGCTGAACGAGATCCTGGCCGACCACACCGGTCAGGACCTCGAGAAGATCTCTCAAGACACAGAGCGGGACTATTGGATGCTGGCTGATGCCGCCAAGGAGTATGGGGTCATCGACGGAATACTCACCCGTCGGGAGCTTGCGGCGGTAGCCTCCAAGTAAGGAGGAGGTCTCAAACTCAATGGCAAGACTCGGTGACGGCGGCGAGCTGCTCAAGTGCAGCTTCTGCGGGAAGTCCCAAAAGCAGGTCAAGAAGCTCATCGCCGGGCCCGGCGTCTACATCTGCGACGAGTGCATCGAGCTGTGTAACGAGATTATCGAAGAGGAGTTCTCGGCCACCGAGGAGATCACTTTCACCGAGTTGCCGAAGCCGGTGGAGATCAACTCTTATCTGGACGACTACGTGGTCGGCCAGGAAGACGCCAAGAAGAAACTCTCGGTCGCCGTCTACAACCACTACAAGCGCATCCGAAGCGGCGAGGTCCAGCGTGACGTCGAGCTCCAGAAGTCGAACATCCTCCTCATCGGCCCCACGGGGTCGGGCAAGACCCTTCTGGCCCAGACCCTGGCCCGTCAGCTGAACGTCCCATTCGCCATTGCCGACGCCACCAGCCTCACCGAAGCCGGCTACGTCGGAGAGGATGTCGAGAACATCCTCCTCAAACTGCTCCAGGCTGCCGACTACGACGTGAACCGGGCTCAGCAAGGCATCATCTACATCGACGAGATCGACAAGGTTTCACGTAAGGCCGAGAACCCTTCGATCACCCGCGATGTCTCGGGTGAGGGTGTCCAGCAAGCTCTTCTCAAGATTCTCGAAGGGACTCAGGCTTCGGTGCCACCTCAGGGCGGGCGCAAACACCCACACCAAGAGTTCATCCAACTCGACACCACGAACATCCTCTTCATCTGTGCCGGTGCGTTCGGCGGTCTCGAAGACCTCATCGCGAACCGGGTTGGAAAACGCGGGGTCGGTTTTGGCGCTGATGTGCGGTCCCGCAAGGATGGGCGTCCCACCGAGTTGCTGAATCAGGTCATGCCCGAGGACCTGATGAAGTACGGGTTGATCCCAGAGTTCATAGGCCGTCTCCCTGTGATGGCCACGGTCGAGGATCTCGACCTGGACGCCCTCATCAGGATCCTCACCGAGCCCAAGAACGCTCTCATCAAGCAATACGCACGAATGTTCGAGATGGACGACGTCGAGTTGGTGTTCACGACTGACTCGTTGGATGCGATCGCCGAGCAGGCCTTGAAGCGGGGAACAGGAGCCCGCGGACTGCGGGCCATTCTCGAAGAAGTGCTTCTCAACACGATGTACGACCTCCCGTCGCGCAGCGACATCGACCAGGTGCTCATCGACCGCGAGGTGGTCGAGGACAAGGTGAACCCCACCCTGGTCCCGGCGCGTGAAGTCGACGGGCCCGCCGAAAAATCGGCCTGACCCCACCCGCCACTCTGCTCGCGAAAAGCTCCTTCGGGTCGCGAATAACAAGCATGTGGTTTCAGCCACCAATCCCTCTTCCGCTGCGGTACTGTGCGGTTGGATCACCAGGGGGTGGTCATTACAAGGGAATAACGGGAGGCGCGGATCCCCGACCTTTAATCGGTCACCTGGGTCGAGGGGAAGCCAGTGGTGAGACCGGCCTGTCCCATTAAGCGAAGGGATTGGAAACGATGGGGATCAGTCTGCGACGGCAGCGTTTCGTCGTCGCATCCATGACCGTCTTGATTCTGGCGCTGTCCTTGCTGCTCGTCCTGCCGGGTTCCGCGGATGCGACCTCGGGCTCCGGGCAACACGACAAAGGGACAAACACCACCAATCACCACGGTGATGGCGACGACTGCGACGAGCACGACAAGTACGGCGAGGACAAGTACGACGACAAATGTGATGAGGTGACG
>CAZSMJ010000024.1:4016-5252 GCA_964608055.1 uncultured Acidimicrobiaceae bacterium
ACCACCACGGTCGGCGGTGGCTCCACATCGACCACGAAGCCTGGTCATGACACCACGACCACCACGGTCGGCGGTGGCTCCACATCGACCACGAAGCCTGGTCATGACACCAGCACGACTACGACCACAAGCACGACCACGACCACGACCACGACGATTGTCGCCATCGTTGGAACGAGCGAAGCGACCACCAGCACAGTGGAAGATCTGGTCGGTGGGATCACGGTGACGACTTCGCTCTCGTCCGAAGGTGCGACTGTGCTTCCGTTCACCGGTGTTGATCGAGGCCATCTGATCGCACTGGGAGCGAGCGTTTTGGTGCTCGGGCTCCTTCTGGTAGCGGGAGGTCGCAGAGAAGAGACCTGACCACCGAAACCGATTGGTCTTTGAACGACTATTGAGGGCCCGGGAGCCACGCTCCCGGGCCCTTTGTCATGGGCAGGCGCGCTGTCGCGGGTTTGAACCACTGTTGACTTCCTCCCACCCTCGGGCAGAATGTAGTCAACGAGCACACTGAGTGGTCGCACCCATAAGGGGAAATAGGGAGGCTTTGAAACCAGACCTGTAAAACGGTCACCTGGGTCTGGTGGAGCTAGTGGTGAGACCGACCTGTCCCAATCGATGAAGGGATAGGAAGATATGAAGGGGCTGGGGACGACACGGGTCGTGGGAGGCATTGGTTCTCAAACGCGCCTATGGCGTGTCTCTTGCGTTGGGGGGCTGTCATGAACCTTGGCCTCACACCCCTTCGCAGAAGGTTCGAACGTCTGCTTGCGACCCTATCTGCTGTTGCCGCGTTGATGTCAATGATGGTGATTTTCGCCCCCGCGGCGCTTGCCCATCATCCGACGATCAGTGCAAATCAGATCTGCGCCGACGGCAAGCCCGTCATCGCGTATGAGTCGATCAGTTGGAGGACAGACGGGGGATCCGGATCCGGTCACGACGACATTCGCATCGAGGTGCAGGTTGGAGGTTCCGGGCCTTGGAGCCAGGTCGGCAACGGTGCCTATGTCTCTCCGAATTATGCCTTCTCGGGCACATTCGATGCAACGCCCTACATGGGTCAGAGCATCCAAGTGCGAGCGAGGGCCGACGGTACGTGGAGCAATGGGCAAGGTGGGGGCGAAACCAACACCACGACCACTTTCCCCGTCAACCAGAACTGCAACCAGGACGCGACCCCGGTGAATCCGGTGGTGACGGTTTCGGAGGCTTGTGGTGTCGCCGATTTCT
>CAZSMJ010000024.1:5352-10586 GCA_964608055.1 uncultured Acidimicrobiaceae bacterium
TGCAGGTGCCGACCACGCCGGGGGTCAACTACATGTTGGGCAACGACGTGGTGAACGGTGGCACGATCACCGGTCCCGCTTCGGGTGTGATAACTGCGGTGGCGCAGGCGGGCTTCGAGCTGACTGACCCGTCGTGGTCGTTTGCCTTCGATCTCGCGGCGGGTGATCCTTGCCCCGGCGTAGTGACTCCGGTGAATCCGGTGGTGACGGTTTCGGAGGCTTGTGGTGTCGCCGATTTCTTGCAGGTGCCGACCACGCCGGGGGTCAACTACATGTTGGGCAACGACGTGGTGAATGGTTCCACGATCACCGGTCCCGCCGCGGGTGTGATAACTGCGGTGGCACAGGCTGGCTTTCAGCTGACTGACCCGTCGTGGTCGTTTGCCTTCGATCTCAAAGCGGGTAGTCCTTGCCCCGGCGTAGTGACTCCAGTAAGCCCGACGATCGTCGTGAGTACGGTCTGTGAGGTACAGGGATCGGTCACTTTCCCTGTCACCACAGGCATCCGATACGTTCTCAATGGAGTCAACGTCAGCGGTCAGACTCTCGCCGGTCCAATCTCCGGAACGGTCTTGGTCGAGGTACTACCAGGCTTTGTCCTAGCCGGAGGAGCGCCGACTCAGATGACGTTTGCGGTTCCTGCCGCCGTCGTTTGCGACGATGTCCTGTCTGAAGTGGTCGCTCCTGACGAAGTCCAAGCAATTGTGGTCCTTCCGTTTACGGGCATTGATAGCGAGACCCTCCTTGGTGCCTCGATCCTGCTGCTGGGCCTGGGGATCTATTTGATCCACTTCGCTCGGCGTGGGGAGGAAGGCTGATCGCCCCGGCCTTCTGAGAGATGAACGGGCCTCGGGATTAACCTCCCGGGGCCCTTCTTCTTTCATGAACTACACCGAAGCCCTTGCCTACCTCGACCGTCACATCGCCCTGGGGGTAAAGCCAGGGCTGGAACGCATGCATGGTCTCCTCGAAGCCATGGGCCGGCCCGACGAGGGGTATCCGATAATCCACGTAGCCGGAACCAACGGGAAAACCTCGACTTCCCGTCTTGCCACTCTCCTCCTGGTCGCACATGGCTTGACCACGGGGACCCACATCTCACCTCATCTGCAGCGCGTGGAGGAGAGGCTGGCCGTCAACGGTCGATTCGCCACGGAAGACGAGTTCGCCTTGGCGGTTTCGGACGTCGAAGCCTTCGCCATTGTCCGCGACCAACAGGGTTTCGACTCGAACACCTATTTCGAACTGATCACCGCGGCGGCGTTCGCCTTCTTTGCCAACCAGCCGGTGCAGGCGGCAGTGCTCGAGGTAGGGCTCGGCGGGCGTCTCGATGCGACAAACGTGGTTGACGCGGAGGTATGTGTCGTCACCAGCATCGGAATCGAGCACACCGAGTATCTCGGCCCGGATCTGGCCAGCATTGCCGGGGAGAAGGTCGCCATCGCCGGTCTCAATTCGATCCTCATCACCGGACCGTTGCCAGGGCCGGCGCTGGAGGTGGCAGAGGCGCGGGCGCGTGAATTGGGCATCCACCATCGCCACTACGGGAAGGACTTCTCCGTGCTTGCCGCCGATCGGGGTGTGGGTGGGTGGCTGGTGAGCATCGATGGGGCCGAGGACACCTACGAGGACGTGTTCCTGCCGCTCCACGGCAGACATCAGATAGTGAACTTGGCGAACTCGATTGCGGCAGCCGAAGCCCTTCTGGGAAGGAAGCTCGATGCCGAGGCGGTGCATGACGCGGCCGCGTCGGCGACCATGCCCGGGCGGATGGAGACTCTGGGCACCGAGCCCTTGCTGATGGTTGACGGAGCGCACAACACCGACGGAGTCGACGTCTTGGTCGAGTCGTTGTTCGAGGAGTTTCCCACGAAGCTGTGGCATGTCGTGTTCGGGGTGATGGGCGACAAGAACGTCGAAGCCATGGTGGAACGTCTCGCCGATGTCGCTCACGGGTTCGTCGTGACCGCTCCCGAGTCCGAGCGGGCGGTTCCGCCCAATGAGCTTGCCGAGAGGGTTGCGGCGGTCACCGATCTCCCGGTGACGGAGGCGGGGTCAGTTCAGTATGCGATCGAGATCGCGAGGAGACATGCCGGGCCCGACGGGGCTGTCTTGGTGACGGGATCTTTGTATCTCGTTGGTGAGGTGCGCGAGATGTTGGTGGGCCCGCTTCCCGGCAACGAACCGCGTCGTTTCTCCCCCCAGGAGCGAAGCGACGGTGGAGGGAGTACCGCCGGAGGCGGGGAGGGGGGCTGGCCGAATCGCGAAGACCATCAGTAGAACCTGGGTACTCTCCCGCAGGCATGGCGATCGAGCACACCTTCATCATGGTGAAGCCAGATGGTGTGGCCCGGGCGTTGGTTGGGGAGATCATCTCCCGCTTCGAGGGGAAGGGTCTGACCCTCGAGAAGATCCGCGCCCTCACCATCGATGAGGCCTTGGCCCGCCGTCACTACGCCGAGCATCTGGAGAAGCCCTTTTTCCCGGAGTTGCTGGCGTTCATCACCTCCGGCCCGGTGGTCGCCATGGAGTGGTCCGGGGACTCGGCGATATCGGTCACGCGCGCCTTGATGGGAGCCACCGACCCCGCGCAAGCCGAGCCGGGGACCATCCGCGGGGACTTCGGCCTTCTCGTCACCGAGAACCTGGTTCATGGCTCCGACGGTCCCGAAGCCGCCACTCGCGAGCTGGAGATCTACTTCGGTTCGGCATGAGGGCCATTGGCGTGGGTCTGTGGATAACCGATAGGCTTCTGCCCCAATGACACAGCATCGGGAGCCCCCCTACACTTCGACGGTCCATCGCGGAGTCTGCAGGAATGGCTGAAACCCTTTTGTCTTTTGCTGGTCAGGACATGGCCATAGATCTTGGTACCGCCAACACATTGGTGTACGTGCGGGGGCAGGGCATTGTCCTAAATGAGCCTTCAGTGGTCGCGATCAACTCCCAGAACGGCCGCGCCCTGGCTGTCGGGATGGAGGCGAAGCGGATGATCGGCCGCACCCCGGCCCACATAACCGCGATCCGACCCCTGAGAGACGGTGTTATTGCCGATTTCGACATCACCGAGAAGATGCTCCGTTACTTCATCCAGAAGGTTCATCGCCGGAAATGGGCCCGGCCAAGGATCGTCGTTTGTGTCCCCTCCGGCATCACGCCGGTTGAGCGGCGAGCGGTCGAAGAAGCCGCCTATCACGCGGGAGCCCGTCGGGCCTACACCATCGAAGAGCCGATGGCTGCCGCCATCGGGTCCGGGCTGCCGGTTGGTGAGCCGGCCGGCTCGATGGTCGTCGACATCGGTGGAGGCACGACCGAGGTAGCGGTCATCTCGTTGGGCGGGATCGTGGTCTCCCGTTCGATACGCGTCGGCGGTGACGAGCTCGACACCGCGATCATCGACTGGGTCAAGAAGGAATACAACGTCTTGATCGGGGAAAGAACGGCAGAACAGCTCAAACTGGCTGTCGGCTCAGCATGGCCCTATGCCGACGAGCCTTCGGCCGAGGTCCGAGGCCGCGACCTCGTGAGCGGGCTCCCCAAGACCATTCTTCTCTCCAGCATCGAGATCCGGGAGGCCATCGAGGAACCGACTCAGGCCATCGTGGACGCTGTCAAGTTCACCCTCGACAAGACGCCGCCCGAGCTAGCGGCAGATGTCATCGAGCGAGGGATCGTTATTACGGGCGGTGGGGCCCTTTTGGTGGGGCTGGACCATCGTCTCGCCCATGAGACGGGGATGCCCATCGTCACTGCAGCCAAGCCGCTGCAGTCGGTGGTGATCGGCTCGGGGAAGTGCCTGGAGGAATTCGACACGTTGCAGAACGTTCTCGTCTCCTCGTCCCGGCCGTGATCGCCCCGACCCGTCTCGTCCGATGCTGAACCGCGACACGTCCAGCCGGCTCCTACCTACCTTCATCACACTGCTCGTGGTCGGCGTGCTCCTGATGACGATTGACGTGCGTCTGGAGGGAAAGGGAGTCGTCGGTGTCCTTCGTTCCGGCACTCAGTCCATCGTCGCGCCGTTTCAAGAAGTGGCCTCGTTGGTGGTGAACCCGGTGGCTGACATGTTCGACAGCCTGACCAACGTGGCCTCTCTTCGGGAACAGAACATTGCTCTGCGTGCGGAGCTTGCCGAGGCCGAGGCGGAGCTCGTTGGGGTTCAGGACCGTCTCGCCTTGTTGGCTCTCCTCGAGCAGCTCTACGGCTTGGACACCGCCGATCCCAACCTCGGTCAAACCGTGGCGAACGTAATCGGGAAGGTGGAGTCAGCGTTCGTGGTCGACAAGGGTGAGAATGATGGGGTCGTCGTGGGACAACCGGTGATCGACACCAACGGCTACGTGGTGGGGACCGTCAGGACGGTCACCTCGGGCTCCGCAACCATCCTTCCCATCACCACCGGTCGCAATGGTCTCACCGTGTTGGTCAACGACCAGGTGGGCACCCTCACCCCACAGGTCAACACCTCGGAGATGAGGCTGCTGATCGGTGTTGCCAGAGAACCGGTCCTCGAAGGCGACCGGGTGGTCACCTCTGCAGGCAGCCTCGCCTATCCCGCCGGCCTGCCGGTGGGCATCATCCTCCATGACGCCGCGCCCGAGTCCAATTCCTTGACGGCAACCGTCGAGCCCTATGTGAACACCGACACCCTGCGCATTGTGGTGATTCTCGCCTGGCCTCCGGACCCCGTAACCGCGGCCACCGATGACGGAGTCGATGTCGATGAGACGACTACGACGACGGCTGTGGAAACCTCCTCGACGACTAGCACGCCGGGGACCGAGGGCTGATGCGTGGCAGGACTGTCCTCATCGTGGTCGTGCTTCTGATGGTGGCGGTGGTGGTCCAGACCACACTCTTCGGGCGAATCCACCTGGTGACGCCTGACCTGGTGCTACTGGTGGTCGTCATTCTCTGCCTGACCCGGATCCGGCCCGAAGTCATCCTGGCGATCGCATTCACCTCAGGTCTCATGGTGGATCTCCTCGGCCCTTCTGCGCTGGGGCTGCGTGCCGTGGTCTACACCACTGTCGCCTACCTGGGCATTCGCACCCGGGACCGGGCCGAGATCGGGCGGGTTGCAATTGCCTTGTGGAGTAGTGCGCTGACCCTGGTGGCGGTGATCCTTCTGATGCTGATCGGCACCCTGTTCGGCCAGTCCAGCCTTCTCGGTGAGGGCACACTTAGCCGTCTGATTCTCGTACCGTTGGCCAACCTCGCTATCGCAGCGGCAG
>CAZSMJ010000024.1:10686-21283 GCA_964608055.1 uncultured Acidimicrobiaceae bacterium
AACGGGACATTGCTCGCCACCAGCCGCTTGGTGCCAGCCGTCTTTATCGATCGCACGTTTGTGCAACCCGAGGATCGAGAGTCTCTGGTCCAGACCCTGGCTGCGATCATCGACTTCGATGCGATCGAGTTGGGCAAGTTGTATGACGAAGCCGGGATCAACGGGCGGTTTCAGGTGGTCACCGTCACCAATGACACCGCCTATGTGATCAACGAGAACCTGGACCATCTGCCCGGGGTGGAGATCATGATGGTCCCGGAACGGGTCTATCTGTCGGGGCCGACACTCGCCCACGTCATCGGGCACCTCGGCCTTCCCGATGCAGCGGACAAGGCAGCGAGACCGGATCTGGACCTCAGTCTCCGGATCGGCAAGCTGGGGGTGGAAAGGGTCTACGACGAGTATCTCCAAGGGGTCACCGGTCTCGTCGAGTACCAGGTGCAACGGGGCCAGATCGTCGACCAGAAGCCGCCAGTCGATCCTGAGCCGGGCAACTCGGTCGTGCTCAACATCGACCTGGAGCTCCAGGATCTGGTCGAGTTGGCCCTCGGGGAAGGGGTTGCCCTTTCCAACGCCGTCAAAGATCAGGCCCGGGCCAATGGAGAAGATGTCTTCAGCGAGACACAACGTGCTGCCGCCGTCGTTCTCGACCCTGACACTTTCGATGTTCTAGCCCTGGCTTCGTTCCCCGACTTCGACCCCCAGTTGTTCGTGGCGGGCATCGATGAGGCGACCTTTGAGGGTCTGACCGACACCAACGCCTTCAACAACCTGGCAATCAGCGGTCTCTATCCGCCATCGTCGACATTCAAAGCCATCACCTACACCGTCAAGATGGAGGAGAACCTTCCCTTGGCCGCCGACCTCGAGGGGGTCGATGTCGCCAATCAGACGGTCCACTGTGACGGCACATTGATCCTCTCCGAGCTCGAGGACGGGTCACAGCCGCCCAAGACCGACTGGTATGCCCCCCGGGACCTGGGTTGGCTCGATATCCACGGTGCACTTGCCCAATCCTGCAACATCTATTTCTGGTCCGTGGCTATGGGCACCTGGCGTGAGTTCGGCGGAACGCCACGGGAGAACGTGCTCCAGGATTGGGCCAAGTCCCTCGGATATGGGTCAGCAACGGGTGTCGATCTGACCGCCGAGGCTGACGGGACCGTCCCCACCAGGGAGCTGTTCGAGGAGTGGGCCGTTTACCAGTTGGAGAACCCGGATCAACCTCCCTTGTTGGAGCCGAATCGTCTCGAGCTCGCCAGCCCCTGGCTGGGTGGGGACCTGGTCGACATGGCGATCGGTCAGGGCGCCTTCACTGCGACGCCACTCCAGGTAGCGGTGTCCTATGCGGCGTTGGTCAATGGGGGTCGGATCATGGAGCCACGAGTCGTGAAGGAGGTGGTGGACGCCGAAGGGAACGTCGTGTTTGAGCCCGAGTCAGAACTGGTGGGCACCGTCGATATCGACCCCGAAACCCGGTCGCAGCTCCTCACCGATCTGAATCGGGTGGTCACCGGTGGAACCGCCGCCAGTGCTTTTGCCAGTTTCGGGCCAGGTTTGGAGAACGTGGGCGGCAAGACCGGGACCGGCCAGACTTCGGCGAACCGAGACAACCACGCCTGGTTCGTTGGAGTCGCGCCGATCGACAACCCCCAGTACATCGTGGTTGTTCTGATAGATGAGGGTGGTTCCGGTGGCCGGATCGCCGCCCCGGTGGGCCGCCACATCATGCAATACCTGATGGGCAATGAGCCGACCCCGATCGTCGAAGGCGAGCAAGCCGACTGATGACCTTGCTCAATCGGCTCCGTGAGGTCGCGGTCGACAGGCGCAACAACCGGTCCGACCAGGTTCTGTTCGGCACGATGCTGGCCCTTTCTGGATTTGGCCTGTTGATGATCTACTCAGCAACCCGCAGCGCCGGGTCGGTCTCGATGGAACGGCAGATGATCTTCGTCGCCGCCGGCCTAACCATCTATCTGGTCTTCTCCAACATCGACTACCGCGAGTACAAGGCGATCATCCCCTGGATCTCGCTCGGGATCCTGATCGCTCTGATCGGCGTCTTCCTCTTCGAGCCGGTGAATGGGGCTCGCCGCTGGATCCCCCTCGGCTTCTTCAAGCTCCAGCCCGCAGAGTTCGCCAAGGTCGCCGTGATCGTCTTGTTGGCTGTGATTCTCTCTCCCCACACCCGCGACGAGATCGGGCGACGCAACCTGCGCTGGACTCACATCTTCCAGGCACTGGCCGTGGTCGCCCTCCCCGCAATCCTGATCTATCTCGAGCCGGATCTCGGAACCACCATGGTGTTCGGGTTCATCTTGTTCATCATGTTGTTCACCGCCGGCGCCACCTGGCGCCAGCTGATCGCCCTGGCTTCCGCCACTGTGCTCGGTATCTTCGTGACGTTGCAGCGGGGATGGCTGGCGCAATACCAGCTCGACCGGATCCGGGTCCTGATAAGGCCAGACGAAGTCGACCCCCTCGGCATCGGCTACAACCTCAACCAATCGAAGATGGCAGTTGGGTCGGGGCAGCTGTTCGGACGAGGGCTGTTTCAGGGAACCCAGACCAACTTCGAGTACGTGCCAGAGCAGGAGACCGACTTCATCTTCACTGCGGTGGGGGAACAGCTCGGATTTGTCGGCGCCATCCTGGTGATCGCTGCCTTCTCAGTGATCATTTGGCGGTTGCTGGTGATCGCAGCCAACGCCCGTGACCGCTTCGGTGCACTGATCGCAGCGGGGATCGCGGCGATGGTCGTGTTCCATGTCTTTGTGAACGTGGGCATGACCATCGGCATCATGCCGGTGACCGGGATCCCGCTGCCGTTCCTCTCTTCGGGAGGCTCGTTCTACATGTCGATGGCTCTGGCCCTCGGGGTCGCCAATTCGATCTGGCTGTTGCGGACACCGGTCCCTGGGGAGAATCAGCTGAGCTGATCCTCCCGTTCACCGTTCGGCGTTCTGACGGTAAACGGTTTTGCGGTCAACGCATAACACCTCTGTCGGGTGACATCTACCCTGTCCCCGCATGTTCCGACGTAGTAATGACGGTTGGGTCGAGGTCATCTGCGGTCCGATGTTCTCGGGGAAGAGCGAAGAGTTGATTCGACGGGTGACCCGTTCCCAGATTGCCAGGATCCCGGTGCAGACCTTCAAGCCGCTGCTCGACGACCGATATGCCAATGCCGAAGTGGTGTCGCACTCCAGCCTCAAAGTCGATGCAACACCCGTGGGGACCTCGGACCAGTTGTTGAGGGCGATCGAGGATGTCACCGAGGTGATCGGGATCGACGAGGGCCAGTTCTTCGATCAGGGTCTGGTCGAGGTGGTTGAACAGCTCGCAGCTGCCGGCAAACAGGTGATCATTGCCGGGCTGGACACCGATTACTTGCGCCGCCCCTTCGAGCCGATTCCCACTCTCTGCGACCGGGCCGAGTACGTCACCAAAATGCTGGCGGTATGTCACAAATGTGGCGGGCCCGGCATGTACACCCAACGCATCGTGCACTCTGACGACCTCGTGGTCCTCGGCGCCCTTGGGTCATACGAAGCTCGGTGTCGGCAGTGCTACGACCCAACGGAGGCGGAGCAGCCAGAGCTCGGCCTGGAGGTGGGATAGGTGAAGGGCCGTCGTTCTGGTATCCTTCACCAGTCCGCCAGACGCGACAGCTTCCCCTTTCTCGGAGTGTCTCGTTGATGAACACCCTTGCGCATCTGCATTCAGATGCGACCCAAATCGATTTCGAAGACAACCGCCCCCAACCCGGGTGGATGTCACGCCGCCGTCTGGCAGATGTTGTTGGCGATGGATTCCCCGCCAGGAATCGGGCCCGATTCGTCGCCTTGTCCGAATTCCAGAGGAGAAAAAACCTATGGCTCTCTTCCGTCGAAAGAGCCCGCAGATCGTCCGCAAGTCCTCAACGGAGGGCACAGTTGAACAGCGAAAGACCGTTCGAGTAAAGGGTCAGCGGGTCGAAGTGACCCGGGTCGAAGCCCGACCGGCGCCTACCAAGCCCCGTAAGGACAAGAAGCGGCAACCTTCGAAGTCGTCGCACGGCCGGAATGGCCTGAGCACGACCCGCACCCGGTCCAATCGCCCGATGGACGACGAGGTGATCGTCCCTGTCGAGGGCGCCCGCAAGCAGATGTTGGTGCGAGTGGCAAAGGGCCAGACCCAGATGGTGATCCTCGAGGGTCCCGTTCTCGTCGAGCACTATGTCGCACGCCAGGAGTCGAACTCGGTCGCCGGGAACATCTATCTAGCGAAGGTCCGCAATGTCCTGCCTGGCATGGAGGCGGCATTCCTCGACTTCGGCGCTCCCAAGAACGGCGTGCTCTACGCCTCCGATGTGGCTGCCACTGGCAACGGGAGCGGACGATCCAACAAGCGGATCGAGAACGTGCTCAAGGAAGGCGATGAGGTCTTGGTCCAGGTGACCAAGGATGCGATGGGTGCCAAGGGTGCCCGCCTCACCGGCATCCCTTCACTTCCCGGGCGCTATCTGGTCCTCGTCCCCGAGTCGGACAGTGTCGGCATCAGCCGTCGTCTGCCGGACGAAGATCGTTCACGTCTGCGCGACGTCATCAACAAGGTTCGACCGGACGGCTACGGGGTGATCGTTCGGACCGCGGCACTGCACGCCAGCGCCGAAGAGTTGGCCGCTGACATCTCCCGCCTTCTCAAGATCTGGACCCAGATCCAGGAGGAAGCGGGTGAAGGTCGCGCTCCGAGAATGGTCCACGAGGAGCCTGAGCTTCTGATCAAGGTCATTCGCGAGCATTTCACCGCCGACTTCCGCAAGCTCCTGATCGACGACAACGCCGCCTACGAGACGGTGATCGGGTATCTGAGATCGACCGCCCCAGATCTGGTTTCCAAGGTCCAGCTCTATGAGGATGCCGTGCCGGTGTTCGAGCGGTATCACGTCGACGATCAACTCAAGAAGGCCCTCGATCGAAAGGTCTATCTGCCTTCCGGGGGTCATCTGGTCATGGACCGGACCGAGGCGCTCACCGTTATCGACGTCAACACCGGGAAGTTCGTCGGTTCATCGACTCTCGAGGACACGGTTCTCCAGAACAACCTCGAGGCGGCTGAAGAGATCGGACGTCAGCTCCGGCTTCGCGACATCGGCGGGATCATCGTGATCGACTTCATCGACATGGAGACGATCGAGAACCAGCAAAAGGTCTTGCGAAGGCTCAAGGAGGCGCTGGCCAAGGACAAGACGAGAACCCAGGTGTTCGAAGTCTCCCACCTCGGTCTGGTCGAGATGACCCGTAAGAACGTCTCCGCCGGTCTGCTCGAGCATTTCTCCTCGAAATGCGAGGCTTGCGCCGGGCGGGGCGTGATCATTCACGAACATGTGATCGAGTCCGATGACATCATCAGCGAAGTCGCGATCGCTGACTTCGAATGAGCCGTTTTACGTTGTCCGGTCCAACGAATACCATCTAGAACTCGAATCCCCTTCCAAGAGGTTTTTCCATGTACGCCATCATTCGCGCCGGAGGCAAGCAGGCCAAGGTGCAATCAGGTGACGTGATCGACATCGAGCGGGTCAAGGGCGACTCTGAGGAGCTGAGTTTCGCTCCGCTCCTCGTCGTCGACGACAAGGGCACCGCCGTTTCCGATCGCGCTCTCCTAGCCAATGCCACCGTGACGGCCAAGGTATTGGGTGAGAGTCAGGGCCCGAAGATCGACATCTACAAGTACAAGAACAAGACCGGCTACAGCCGTCGCCAGGGTCACCGTCAGAAGTACACCCGAATCGAGATCACCGGGATCGAGCTCCCCGGCGCGTCCAAGCCAAAGACGAAAGCCGCGGCAACGACAAAGACCGAGAGCACGGAGGCCGCTCCCAAGGCCGAGACGGCACAGCCGGTCGCCTCCAAGGCTGAGACAGCAAAACCCGCTGCCAAGCCGACAGCACCGAAGCCTGCTGCCGCCAAATCAGAGGCGGCGAAACCCGCTGCCAAACCGGCGGCACCGAAGCCCGCTCCTGCCAAGAGCCCGAGCAAGCCCAAGACCACCAAGCCCCCCGCTCCCGAGGAGAAATGAAATGTCCAAGACCAAAGCAGGCGGTTCCTCGAAGAACGGACGCGATTCCCATGCCAAGCGACTCGGCCCCAAGGTGTTCGACGGCCAGTCGGTGAGCGCCGGCGCCATCCTGGTTCGACAGCGCGGCACCGCAATTCACCCCGGAGACAATGTGGGGAGAGGCAGTGACGACACGCTCTTCGCCCTGAGTCCCGGGACCGTCAAGTACGGGGTGCGCGCCAACCGACGTCTCGTCAGCATCCTGCCCGAATAGGTGTTTGTCGACCGCGTCCGGGTCGCATTGCGGGCGGGTGACGGCGGGGCTGGAGTTGCCTCTTTCGTCAGGAGAAAGGGCCAGCCGAAAGGCAAGCCAAACGGCGGCAATGGAGGGAAGGGTGGCGACGTCATCCTGAGGGTTGACCCATCCGTGGCCACGCTGCTCCGATACCAACGCAACCCGCATCATGCCGCTGAGAAGGGCACTCACGGCCAGGGCGACAACCGACACGGTAAGGCGGGCGAAGACTTGGTGCTTCCCGTGCCCGCTGGGACTGTGGTCTTCGACGACGGAGGTGTGATGATCGCGGACCTGGTCGAACCCGGTCAAGAGGTCGTTGCCGTCCAAGGCGGGCGTGGTGGGCGGGGCAACGCCGCCTTCGTCAGCCCCGCCAAACGAGCCCCCGCCATCGCTGAGCAGGGGGAGTTCGGCCGGGACGAGTGGTTCACCCTGGAGATGAAACTCCTTGCCGACGCTGCCCTGATCGGCTTTCCCAACGCGGGAAAGTCGACGTTCATTTCGAAAGTATCCGCAGCCAAGCCCAAGATCGCGGACTACCCGTTCACAACGCTCGAGCCAAATCTGGGCGTTGTCAGCCTCGACGAACGCGAATTCGTGTTGGCCGACATCCCGGGCTTGATCGAAGGAGCGGCGGAGGGGCGCGGCCTGGGTCACGAGTTCCTGCGCCACATCGAGCGGGCCCGTGTCCTCGTTGTGCTGCTCGACCCTTCCGAGATCCAAGAACACACGCCGGAGAGACAACTCGAGATCCTGACTCGGGAGATCTCCGAGTACTCAGCGGAGCTCGGTGCACGGCCACGAGTAATCCTCCTCAGCAAGTCGGACCTCGGTGATTTCGCGGACGTGGCTCGACAGCTCGAGGCGATTCCTGTTTCTGCCAGGACCGGCGCAGGGCTGCCCAACGCCCTCCACGCCATCGCCGACAAAATCGATGAAGCTGAGCGCGTGGCGCCCGAGAGGAAGGGCTTCGTGCTCCACCGGCCCCTCGGACCCAGCTTTGTGATCCAACGAGAGGGCGGTGCCTGGAGAGTGGAGGGGATCGCCGCAGAACGAGCCGTGGGCTTTGCCGACCTCACAATTCCCGAGGCGGCAGACATGGCGGCCCGACGCCTGGCACGTCTCGGGGTGGACGACGCCCTCATCTCGGCCGGCGCAGTCCCTGGCGATGAGGTCCGGATCGGGGATCTCAGCTTCGAGTTCGTCCCCGATCTCGGAGAGGAGGAATAATGGTCGGTGATGGACTTCGATAGCCCTCGAGCCGTATCGGAGGCTCTGGCCTCGGTCGACTACTTGCCAAACGACCGTATCGCGCAGGTGGTCTATCTGGCCGCCCGTCTCGACAAGCCGATTCTGGTCGAAGGCCCGGCCGGAGTCGGGAAGACCGAGCTCGCCAAGGCGCTGGCCAGGGTCACCGGACGCGAGCTGATCCGTCTTCAGTGTTATGAGGGTCTCGACGAGTCCAAGGCCCTCTACGAGTGGAACTACAAGAAGCAATTGCTTCGGATCCAGGCCGATGTCGATCACGACTGGGAGGACATCGAACAGGACATCTTCTCCGAAGATTTCCTGCTCACCCGGCCGTTATTGGCCGCAATCCGCTCCGCCGATCCCGTGGTGTTGCTGATAGACGAGGTAGATCGGGTCGAGGTGGAGACCGAGGCGCTTCTGCTCGAGATCCTCTCTGATTTCCAGGTTTCGATCCCCGAACTGGGGACGATCGAAGCCTCGAGCCAGCCGTTGGTCGTGCTGACGTCCAACAACACGAGGGAGCTCAGCGAGGCCTTGAAGCGGCGTTGTCTCTTCCTCCACATCGACTACCCCGATCCCGCCCGCGAGCAACAGATTCTCAATGCCCGGGTTCCTGGTCTCTCCGAGCATTTGGCCGCCCAGGTCGCCAACGTGGCACGGTCGATCCGAAATCTCGACCTCAAGAAAGCGCCGTCGGTCTCCGAGACCATCGACTGGGCGCGGACCCTGCTGGCACTCTCGATCGAGGAGGTCGACGCTGCGGTGCTCGGTGACACCCTTCACGTCCTCTTGAAGTACCAGTCGGACATCGAGAAAGCAGCCAAGGAACTGGCCTCGAGCCCCGGCAGCTGACCATGCTCGGCGTGATCACCGGATTCATCGACGAGTTGCGGGAAGCCGGGGTGCCGGTGTCGATGGTGGAGGGCATCGATTCGATGCGTGCGGTGGAAGCCATCGATGTCGCTGATCGGATCGCCCTTAGGGAAACGCTTCGGGCGACTCTGGTGAAGAATCTCCGCCACGAGCGGGCATTCGACACCGCGTTCGACGTCTACTTCTCAATGGTCCCGCCTCCGGTCCCAGAATCGATGATCGGGGCCGACGACGGCGAACAGCATGAGGCCCAGCCTGGTGATCGCCCCCAAGCCCAGGGGTTCGATCTGGACGCCCTGCTCGAACAGCTTTTCCAGGCGCTGGCCGGCCTCGACGGTGAGGCATTGCGCCAAGGAGCCCGAACCGCGGTGGATCAACTGGCCGGGATGGAGCCGGGGAGGCCGGTAGGTGGCACCTACTACCTCTACCGGACCCTGCGCCGACTGGATCTGGCCGAGTTGGAGGAAAGACTCCTGGAGGCCTTGATCGGCGATGGTGAGATGAGCGAATTCGATCAGCGTCTGCTGCGCGAGGAAGTCCAGTCCAGGATCGAGCAGCTTCGAGAGGAGATCCAGGAGGAGATTCGTCGCAGGCTGGTCGCCGACAGGGGACGAGAGGCAGTGGCGCGAACCCTGCGTCGACCACTCATCGAAGACGTTGACCTCATGCACGCCACGGCGGATGATCTCAAGGAGATGGATGCAGCCATCGGCCCCCTGACCCGCAAGCTGGCTGCCCGGTTGGCCCGGCGTCGCCGGAAACGCACGGGAAGACTCGACTTTCGTCGCACCGTGCGCCGTTCTCTGGCCACCGGAGGGGTGCCCGTCGACCCGCAGTTCCGTCACCCCCGGCCCCACCGGCCCGAGGTTTGGCTGTTGTGTGACGTGAGCGGGTCGATGGCGACCTTTTCCCGTTTCACTCTTCAGTTCACCCACGCCATGTCCACCCACTTCTCCAAGCTCCGCTCCTTTGCGTTTGTGGACACCGTCGACGAGGTCACAGACTTCTTCGGGCCGGGTGTGGACTTCGGATCAGCCCTGGAACGGGTGGCGACCGAGGCCGAGGTGGTGTGGCTCGACGGCCACTCCGACTATGGGAACTCCCTCGAGACGTTCCACCGCCGATATGGGCCCCAACTGACCCCTCGGACCACAGTGATCGTGACCGGGGACGCCCGCAACAACTATCGCCCACCGCGCGACCAGGTGCTCGCAGATATTGCCCGATCCGCGAGGGCGGTGGTGTGGCTCAACCCCGAGCCCAACACCTATTGGGACACGGGGGACTCGATGATGTCGCACTACGCACGTCATTGCAGTTCGGTGCATGAAGTGCGCACATTGCGCCAGTTGGAGCAGTTTGTCGAGGAGTTGACGGTGCCCACCGGGCGCCCCCTTCAGAATGTCCTCTAAACCGTTGGCCCCGAGTTGCCGATGAATGGGAATACGCCCTCTGTGGGGCAATAACCAGAGGTAAAGAAATGGGCTCGCGGATACTCGTTGTGGAGGATTCAGCCGTCATTCGGCGACTGATAGAAGTTTGTCTTCGCGCTGCCGACCTCGAGATCATCACCCGTGATGACGGCAAGACAGGTCTATCGGCGGTGGGCACCGAGTCACCAGACCTCGTGGTCCTCGACATCGGACTCCCCGGGATGGATGGCTGGGAAGTGCTGGATCGCATCCGCAGGGACGAGACGACCAAGAACATTCCGGTTGTCGTTCTCACTGCGCATGCGGAGGAGGAGTCGAGACGGCGTGCGAACGAAGGTGGCGCCGACGCATTCGTCACCAAGCCGTTCCAGCCCAACGACTTCCGAACCACCGTCCTGTCACTGCTCGAATAAGAGCCGGCTGCCTGCCCCGGTAGGCTGCCATCGGTGACCAGCGAACCCTTCATACCTTCGTTCATTGGCGCGCCTGTCCAGCGTCGCGAGGACCCCGCGCTAATCACCGGAGCGGCTCACTATGTCGATGACATAGCGCCTTCAGGCGCCCTCCACCTCGCCGTCGTCCGCAGTCCCTTCGCCCACGCCTCGGTCAAGTCCATCGACATCGAGCCCGCCTTCGACGTCAAGGGCGTTCTCCTGGTGATCACACCAGACCAGGTATCCGACGTGGAGATGCCCCCCGT
>CAZSMJ010000025.1:0-21183 GCA_964608055.1 uncultured Acidimicrobiaceae bacterium
CCCCCAGTGAGCGAAGCGAGCGTTGGGGGGAGTCCCGCCGAAGGCGGGGAGGAGCGCTAGTCCGACGACGGAAGATTCTTGGATTTCTGCCGACAACCCTCTTGTTTCTGTCATGGGGGGAACGTATGTTCGGGGTATGGAGTGGGAGCGAGTTTCGGATCTTTCGAATGATGAGGTCGATACGGGGATCGGTCACTTCTTGGGTTTGGTGTCGGCTGGGTTGGCGGCGGCGTGCGAATGGTTGATCGAAGCTGATCATCGTCAGCAGTTCTTGGCTGATGGGGCTCGAGACCTGGCGCAGTGGGTTTCGGCTCGGTTTGGGTTGCGCCATTCGACTGCGGCGCAGCTGGTGGGGGTGGCTCGCAGACTCGAGGATCTTCCTTTGCTTCGGGAGAGGTTCGGGGCAGGTGAGTTGTCGTTGGATCAGGTGGATGCCATCTCCCGGATGGCAACTCCGGAGTCCGAGGCGGAGCTGATCGAAGAGACGTTGGGTTTGTCGAATGCTGCTTTGGATCGGGCCGCTCGTCGGGCTCACCCTCTGACTGTTGAGGATGAGCGAAACGCTTGGGAGGCTCGTTGGTTGACGGTTCAGCACAGTTTGGATGGGTCCGAGGGTCGTCTCCACGCCCGGTTGCCGGGTGGGGAGCTGCATCTGGTGGAGTCGGCGATCCGGGCGCGAGCTGATCGGATCCCAGCGAATCTTGAAACCGGCATGTTTGACCCGTATCCGGTCCGGCTGGCTGATGGTCTGGTCGAAGTGTGCGCCACCAGTGGTGATGAGTCCTCACCGAGTGTTCAGGTGACGGTCCACGCCGACCTCGAAGCTTTGACTTCGAATACTGAGACCAACGGAGTCGCCGAACTCCAAGCCGGCCCGGTGATCGCCAATGAGACGGCGCGACGGTTGGCTTGTGATGCGATCGTGGAGACCGCGGTCTACGACGACTGTCGAGTCCTTGGTGTCGGTCGACAAGCCCGAACTATTCCCGGCTGGTTACGTCGGCAACTCTGGTTTCGGGACGGCGGATGCCGGTTCCCCGGCTGCGGCCGCCGGGGTTGGGTTCACGGTCATCACATTCAACATTGGGCCGATGGCGGGCCCACAAACCTCGAAAACCTGGTCTTGTTGTGCGGGTTCCACCACCGGTTCCTCCACGAACACGGGTGGACAATCGAAGGCGACCCGGAGGGGAAACTGACATTCCGTCGACCCGACGGGCGGGTCTACCCGCCGGACCGACCCGAACTCGACCCCCGACTCCGAGAACTCATCCGAACCTAGGGGCCACCGCCCCCGCCCCGGCATGATCGCAACAAGGCACTGAATCTTCAGCCTCAACCATTACTGTCATAGAACACATGTTCGTATTGGGCATCGATCCCGGGTTGTCCGCCACCGGCTATGGGTTGGTAGAGGGAGCCAATCCCCCCATCGCCAGGTTGGCCGGGGTGATCAGGACTGCCGTCGACCTTCCCATGTCCCAGCGTCTCGCCGAGTTGCATCGGGGGCTCACCAGCGTCGTCGTCGATGGGAAGCCCGACGTCATTGCCATCGAAAGCATCTTCACCAATCGCAATCTGCAGACTGCGATCTCGGTGGGCCGGGCGTCAGGAGTTGCGCTGCTCGTCGCCGCTGAGGCAGGGTTGCCGGTGTTCGAATACGTGCCAACTGCGGTCAAGTCGGCGATCACGGGGGACGGTTCGGCGGGCAAGGCTCAGATCCAAGAGATGCTGGCCCGACTGCTTCACCTGGCCGAGCCACCGCAACCGGCTGACTCTGCCGACGCTCTGGCGGTCGCGCTCTGTCATCTGCGGGTCGCGCCACTGGAGGCGAGGCGATGATCGGGCGGCTTCGGGGCATCTTGGTCTCCAAACGTGGGGACGTGGTGTGCCTCGAGGTGGGAGGAGTTGGCTATGACGTCACGATGACCCCGCGCAGCCTGGTGTCGATTCCCGGAGTAGGCGAAGAGGTGGTCATCCATACCCACACCCATGTCCGTGAGGACGAGTTGAGCCTGTTCGGGTTCGTCTCCGAGCCCGATCGTGACTTGTTCCGTGTCCTGTTGGGGGCGGCCGGCGTCGGGCCCAAGCTGGCCCTGGCGATGACCGCCACTCTCACCCATGACGAGATAGTCCGCGCCATCGTCACCGAGGACGCCGACGCCCTGACCGCGGTGCCGGGGGTCGGCAAACGCGGAGCCCAGCGCATCGTTCTCGAGTTGGCGCCCAAGCTCGCCGGCAGGGAGGCAGACGTGGTCGGTTCGCCGGCAACGATCACCGTCCGCCAGGCGCTCGATCGGCTCGGTTACTCGGCGGAGGAGATCAACGGTGTCATCCCCGAGCTCGATCCCACGGAAACGATCGAAGTCCAGATCACGACCGCCCTCAGGGCTCTCGGCCGGAGGTAATCCATGCGTGAGGACAGTCTTCTCAGCCCGATCATCGAATCCGAAGAGGAGGTTTCCCTCCGTCCCAAGCGCATCGAGGAGTTCATCGGGCAGAACCGGGTGCGGGAGCGGCTTCGGATTTCGTTGGAGGCGGCGCGCAAAGAGAGCAGGGCGCTGGACCACGTCCTCCTCAGCGGTCCCCCGGGTTTGGGCAAGACCACATTGGCCGGCGTCATCTCCCACGAACTGGGAGTCACGATGCGGGTCACCTCGGGGCCGGCGTTGGAACGACCCGGCGATCTGGCCGCCATTCTGTCCAACCTCGATGACGGTGATGTCTTCTTCATCGACGAGATCCATCGCCTTCCCCGCGTTGTGGAGGAGATCCTCTATCCGGCAATGGAGGACTTCCAGCTCGACATCGTCCTCGGCAAGGGCCCGACGGCGCAGTCGATCCGTCTCGACCTTCCCCGATTCACCCTGGTTGGCGCCACGACTCGCAAGGGCAAGGTCACCGCACCGCTTCGGGATCGCTTCGGGATCGAGGAACGGCTCGACTATTACGAGACCGAGGACCTCACTCGAATCGTGATCCGCTCGGCGGGGATCATCGACGTCGAGGTCGACCCGATCGCCGCTGAGGTGATCGCGTCACGCAGCCGGTCGACCCCGAGGATCGCCAATCGATTGCTGGCCCGAGTCCGTGACTACGCCGTGGCCAGAGCTTCGGGTGTGATCGATCCCCAAGTCGCCGACGAGGCCCTGGCCGTGTACGAGGTCGATCAACTCGGCCTGGACAAGGTCGACCGCTCGATTCTCGAGGCCGTGATCGTTCGTTTCGGAGGTGGCCCGGTCGGGCTGTCCACCCTGGCGATCGCGGTTGGTGAGGAGCCGGAGACCGTCGAGGACGCCTACGAGCCGTTTCTGCTCCAGTCCGGTCTCCTCAAACGAACCCCGCGGGGGAGGGTTGCCACTGCCCGGGCGTACTCCCATATGGGCCTGGATGTCCCCGAGAGTCAGCAGGGGACATTGCTCTAGCCTCGCTCCACATGCGGGTCGCGGACTTCACCTACTCCCTCCCCGAGTCCGCCATCGCCCAGGAGCCGATCGAGCCCAGACACGATTCGAGGCTCCTCGACACCAGGGATCTCAGCGATCACCGATTCCTCGACCTCCCGCAGCTTCTCGAACCGGGCGATCTCGTCGTGGTCAACGACACCAAAGTTCGCTCGGCGCGTTTGATAGGGGTCAAGACCGGCGGCGGAGGCAGTGTCGAGCTCCTGATGTTGGACCCGCTCCTCGACGGTACCTGGCGGGCCCTGGCCCGACCTTCGCGCCGGCTTCGTCCAGGGGTCCGAATCGAATTCCCCGGCTTGAGTGCGAAGATCGTCAAAGGCCCCGAACAAGGGCTGATCGTGGTCGAACTCGAGACCGGCGACGTGGAGGAGGCAATCGAAAACGCGGGTGAGGTTCCTCTACCTCCCTACTTCAAGGGGCAGCTGTCCGACCCCGGCCGCTACCAGACCATGTTCGCCCGGCTTCCCGGCTCGGCGGCAGCGCCCACGGCCGGGCTCCATTTCACGAAAGAGGTCGTGGCGGGCCTAGAGCGCCATGAGATCGAGATCGCGTCAGTTGACCTTCACGTCGGCATCGACACCTTCCGACCGATGACCGTCGAGATGATCGAGGACCATCAGATGCACACCGAGTGGTGCTCGGTGCCCGAGGCCACCGTCACCGCTGTCATCGCGACCCGTGAGCGTGGTGGCGCCGTGGTGGCTGTCGGAACCACCGTGGTCAGGGCTCTGGAGTCGAACGCCGGCGTCGATGGGGTGCTGACCGCGGGCACCTGCGAGACGGATCTGTTTCTTCGCCCCGGCTCGTCATTTCGGGTAGTCGACACCCTGGTGACCAACTTCCACGTGCCCGGCTCGACCCTCATGGTCCTTGTCGCAGCGTTCATGGGCGAGCATTGGCGCGAGGCCTACGGCCACGCCCTCGCCAACAGATACCGATTCCTCTCTTTCGGCGACGCCATGCTCGCCAGACGCCATGACCGATAATCGCCAGGTGAGTGCGGTCAGCTGGCTCGAATCTGCGGCCGATGGCGAGGCCCGCACCGGTTGGCTGGAGACTCCACATGGCCGGGTGGGCACCCCAGCCTTCATGCCGGTTGGGACCAGGGCCGCGGTCAAAGCAGTCGACTCCGATGACCTGGCCGCGGTGGGGGCCGGGATCGTCCTGGCCAATACCTACCACCTGATGCTGCGACCGGGGCCCCGCATCATCGAGGAGATCGGCGGCCTTCACGAGTTCATGGGCTGGCAGGGGCCGATCCTCACCGATTCCGGCGGATTCCAGATCTTTTCCCTGGAGCCAACCATCGACGAGATCGGGGCCACCTTTCGATCGGTATATGACGGGTCCCTCGTCACTCTCACCCCTGAGGATGCGGTGCGAATCCAGCAGCAGCTAGGCCCCGACATCGCCATGGCGCTCGACATCTGCGTCGGGCTTCCCGCAGAGACCGAACACGTGAGAGAGGCGATGCACCGGACGTTGCGCTGGGCAGAACGATGTCTGTCGGCGCACACCCGGACTGACCAGGCTCTATTCGGCATTGTCCAGGGCGGTGTCGACCCGGATCTTCGCGTCGAGAGCGCGGCGAGAACTGCCGAGTTGGGATTCCCCGGATTTGGCATCGGAGGCCTGTCGGTGGGAGAGAGCCCGACCGAGAGAGACCGGGCGGTCGAGGCGGCTGTTTCCGGCTTGCCTGCCGACAAGCCGCGTTATGTCATGGGCCTAGGCGACACCGAGGGTTTGTTGCGAGCTGTTGCCCGCGGTGTCGACCTCTTCGATTGTGTGATTCCGACCCGACTGGCCCGGCACGGGAGGGCGTTGACCAGGAACGGTGACTTCAACATCCGCCAGTCCCGATTCGAGACCGACACCTCCCCTCTGGACCCAGAATGCCCTTGTCTTGCCTGCGCGCGGCACTCCCGGGCCTACCTCCGCCATCTGGTGCGGATCAACGAGATCACCGGCTTCAGGTTGCTCACGATTCACAACCTTCGTTACACCCTCGACCTGGTCTCGGGAGCAGCGGCGGCGATCAAAGCGGGTCACTTCGCCAGCTATCTCGAGGATGTCCTCGAGACGCGGGCACGCGGTTCGTCGTAAAGCCGAGCCATTGCCTAACCTCCGGCCGTCTGATTCACCCCACCGGAGGAGCCCGTGACCCACGTCGTTTTCGCGCAGGAGACCGCTGCCGGCAGCGGTTGGACTTCGCTGATTTTCCTCGGCCTCATGGTCGTTGTTTTCTGGTTGTTCATCATCCGCCCGCAACGGCAGCGGGCCAAAGCACAGCGGTCCCTGTCCGAGTCGCTCAGCGCCGGCGAGGAGGTGCGGACCATCGGAGGCATCCACGGTCGCGTGATCTCGGTCGACGATGAGAGCGTGGTCCTTCAGGTCGAGGAGGGGAAGATTCGCGTTTCCCGGCGCGCTATCGGCAGCCGTGTAGGAGCGGACGAATCTTGACATGACCCGACGCGTCGTCGGTCTGATCATCATTCTCGTGGTGGCCTGGGGAGGGCTCGCCGCCGCCATCTACTCCGGATTCACCCCCTTGCTCGGTCTCGACCTTCAGGGTGGCACCGCGGTCGTGCTGACGGCTCCCGAGGGCACCGACCCTGAGCTGCTCGAAGTGGCAACCCAGATCATGAATCGCAGGATCGAGGAGATCGGGGCGGTTCAGGAGCCTGACATCCAGATCTCGGGCGAGAACACCGTCATCGTCCAACTCCCGGGTGTCGAGGACGAACAACGTGCGATCGAGGCCGTGGGCCAAACCGGTGTCCTCTCCTTTCGACCCGTGCTCGATGCCGTCAGTGGCGACATCGGCCCATTGGCCGGCACCGGTACTCCAAACATCGACGACGAGACCGGTCTCACGATCAAGGACGACCTGGAAGCCGAGACGTGGCTTCTCTACGAGGCAGCCACTCCTCACGAAGTCCTCGATCTCGGCCCGGCCCAGCTTCGCGGAGAGCATGTAGCCGACGCAGTCCCGGTGTTCGATCCCAACTCCGCGGTGTGGGCGGTGAGCCTCGGCCTGAACTCCGAAGGTGCGGATCTGTTTGCCGATCTGACGGCACAGGCAGCTTCCTATCCGGTCGGGGACCCGCGGCGTCAGATCGCGATTGTGCTCGACGGCCGCGTTGTGACCGCGCCGGCAGTCAACCCGTCGGTTTCCCCCGACACCGGAATCTCCGGTGGGCAGGCCCAGATCACCATGGGCCAAGGGCCGGACGCCCAGCAGGAGGCGACGGATCTCGCTGTCGTCCTCCGTTACGGGTCGCTACCTGTCTCGTTTGAGGTCTCGGCGGTGCGCAAGGTGTCGGGCACGCTCGGCGCCGACTCGCTTCAGGCCGGGATCGTCGCCGGTCTGCTTGGCCTTGCCTTGGTGACCATCGTCCTGCTTGTCGTGTACCGGTCGCTGGGTCTTCTTGCGATCCTGGGACTCACGGTCTTCGGTGCGATCCTGATCACGTTGTTCGGTCTGCTTGGAAAATGGGTTGGCCTGACCCTGACCCTCGCCGGGGTGACCGGCATCATCGTTTCGATAGGCATCACTGCTGACACCTACATCGTTTACTTCGAGCGAATCAAGGAGAAGCTCCGTCAGGGCTTCGATATCGAGGAGGCCACCGAAACCGGGTTTCGGGTTGCTTTCCGCACCATGCTGACGGCCAACACGGTGAGCCTCCTGGCGGCCGTTCTTCTCTGGGCGTTGGCCGTCGGCGCGGTCAAGGGATTTGCCATCTCTCTTGGCATCGGGACCGTCCTCGACCTCGTGGTCGCCCGCCTCTACACGAGGCGAGCGGCTGCCATCCTCGCCACCACCAGGGTGGGCTCGCACGGCTGGTTCAGCATCGAAGGAGCAGCGAGATGACAGGCAGTGTCTTTCGCCGTGTCGACCGTGGCGAGACCACCATCGATTTCGTCGGCCGTCGCCGCACCTGGTTCATCATCTCGGCAATCCTGATCGTCCTCAGTCTGGGCAGCCTTGCGATCAGACAGCTCAACCTGGGCATCGAATTCGTGGGTGGTCTTGGTCTTCAAGCCCCTAACCCCGCCGGGGCCGATGTTGGCGCCATCCGCGATGCCCTCGGCAGCGTCGGAGTCTCGAGCCCGACAATCCAGCTCTACGACGACGGGGAGACTGTGCGTGTCACAACCGAGGCTCTCGAACCAGGGGTTGAGAGCGACGCCATCGACGTGTTGGTGGAGGTGACCGGGAGCGAACGCTCCGAGGTGTCGATCGACGCCGTTGGCCCCAGCTTTGGCGCCCTCGTGGCGCGACGGGCCCTTCTCGCCTTGGGAGTCTTCCTGGGGGCGGTCATTCTGTTCATCACCTGGCGGCTCGAGTTCAAGATGGCCATGGCGAGTGTCGCCGCCCTCTTCCACGACTTGATACTCACGGTCGGTGTCTACTCCATCACCGGGTTCACAGTGAGCCCAGCGACGGTGGTGGCCATCCTCACCATCCTCGGGTATTCGCTTTATGACGGAGTGGTGGTTTTCGACAAGATCGACGAATTGGTCGAGAGCGAAGACGACAAGACCTACACCGAGATCGTCAATCTGGCGCTGAATCAGGTGCTGGCCCGGTCTCTCTTCACGTCATTGACCTCCCTGATCCCGGTCGGGAGCATCCTGTTGGTTGGCAGCGTGATCCTCGGGGCTCCGACTCTCACCGAATTCGCTCTTGCCCTTTTCGTCGGTCTTGCGGCCAGCACCTATTCGTCTGTGTTCGTTGCGGCGCCACTCCTGGCGGTATGGAAAGAGAAGGAGCTGCACTGGGAGGAGAGGGCCCAGAAAGTCGAGAGGCGGAAACGGGTGGGGAGATCTTGATCCGCCCGTAGAATCACGGTTGTGGAACTCCTTACGGCCCTAATTCGCGATATTCCGGACTTTCCCGAACCCGGTGTGATATTCAAGGACATCACCCCGGTGCTTGCCGACGGGAAGGCTTTGAAAATGCTGGTCGACGCCATGGCCGAGCCCTACGCAGACTCGGGTGTCACCAAGGTCGCGGGCATCGAGGCGAGAGGGTTCACCTTGGCGACCCCCGTGGCCGACCGGCTCGGTGCCGGGTTCATCCCGGTTCGCAAACCGGGAAAACTCCCCTTTGAGACGGTTCGGGAGGACTACACGCTCGAGTACGGGATGGATGCCTTGGAAATACACGTCGATGCCGCCCATGAGGGAGAGCGGGTGCTCCTCGTTGACGACGTCATCGCCACCGGGGGCACCGCTGCCGCGGCCACTCGCCTGCTCCGCCGGGTCGGTGCCGACGTGATTGGCATCTCAGTCTTCATCGAGCTCGCTTTCCTGAATGGAGCCGACATGCTGGACGGTGTCCCCTTAAATGCTCTCGTTCGATACGACTGAGGACCGCACGGCCACCCTGGCCGATGTGCTCGACGCCTTCAAATCCCACCATCCGGAAGGCGATCTCGAAGTGCTCCGGAGAGCCCACGACCTCGCCGAGACGGCGCACAAGGGCCAATTCCGCAAGACCGGTGACCCCTATATCACCCATCCGGTGGCCGTGGCGTTGGTGTTGGCCGACTACGGGCTCGACGAGCCAACCCTGGCGGCCGCCTTGCTCCACGACACTGTTGAAGACACCCCTCTGACGCTGAAGGAGATCTCCGCCGAGTTTGGCCCCGAGATAGCGTCCCTGATCGACGGGGTGACCAAGCTCGACCGGATTCGCTTCGCCAACCGGGAGCAGGCCCAGGCGGCGACCATCCGCAAGATGGTGGTGGCGATGGCAAAGGACGTGCGAGTCCTCATCATCAAACTGGCTGACCGCCTTCACAACATGCGCACCGTGGGCGCCCTGCGCGAGGAGAAGCAACGACGGGTCGCCAGGGAGACGCTCGACGTGTACGCCCCGCTCGCCCATCGCCTGGGGGTGGAGGAGATCAAACACGAGTTCGAAGACCGCTGTTTTGCCATTCTCTATCCGGGGCCCGATGCCGAAATTCGCGCCAAGCTGGCCGAACGGGCACCGGAGCGTGAGGCGTTCATCGAGAAGATGGTCAGCGAAGTTTCCGGGATCCTCTCCGATGCGGGGATCGAAGCCGAGGTCAGCGGGCGTCCCAAGCATCAGTACTCGATCTATCGAAAGATGATGGAGCAGAACCGCCCGTTCGAGGACATCCACGACCTGATGGGGATCAGGGTGATCACTGAGTCGACAAGGGACTGTTATGCCGCGTTGGGCCTGATTCACAGTCACTGGGTCCCAGTCGCAGGGCGGTTCAAGGACTACATCGCCATGCCCAAGATCAATCTCTATCAATCCCTGCACACGACGGTGATCGGGGCAGGTGGCAAGCCGTTGGAGGTCCAAATCCGCACCGAGGAGATGCATCAGCGGGCGGAGGCCGGTATCGCCGCACACTGGCGATACAAGGAAGGGGACATGAGCCGGGTCCCCAACGTGGACGTGGCGACGTGGAGTGCCGACGAAGATCCCGAGGAGTTCCTGGCCAACCTCAAACTCGACCTCTATCAGGACGAGGTGATCGTGTTGACGCCGGGGGGTGACGCCAAGTCGCTCCCAGCTGGTGCCACCCCGATCGACTTCGCCTATTCGGTCCATACCGAGGTCGGGCACCGGTGTGTCGGGGCAAAGGTGAATGGCAGGTTGGTGCCGCTTTCGACACGCCTCCAACCCGGGGACATCGTCGAAGTGCTCACCACCAAGGCTCCCGACGCCGGACCCAGCCGGGACTGGCTGGGGTTTGCCCGCACCGGCCGGGCGAAATCGAAGATCAAGCAATGGTTCACCAAGGAGCGAAGGGACGAGGCCCTCTCTGACGGCAAGGAAATGATCCAAAGCCTGCTCAAGAGAGAGGCGGGCGACCTGACCGCGGCCGACAAGGACAAGTACCTCGAGTCGATCGCACAGGAGCTCGGTCATCACGATCTCGAGTCCCTCCAGGTAGGCCTGGGGGAGGGCAACGTTTCGATCGACACGATTGCGGCTCGGCTCCACCGGATCCTCACCCCCGACACGGGTGATGAAGAGCTGTTTCAACCGAGACGACGCCGACCGCTGGAGGAAGCCCAGGTGGTGGTCGAGGGCCAGGACGACATGCTGGTCCATCTCGCCCGATGCTGTTCGCCGGTGCCCGGCGACCCGATCGTTGGCTACGTCACGGTCGGCCGGGGGGTATCTGCCCATCGCGCCGACTGCACCAACGTCTCTTCGCTCAACGAGCGGCGAGAGCGCACAGTGGAAGTGGCCTGGCCCGCCGAGCACACCGGCGCGTTCGTGGTCTGGATCCAGGTGGAAGCCCTGGACCGAACCCGGCTTCTCAAGGACGTCACCACGGTGGTCAGCGACACCGGCGGGAACATCACGGCTTCTTCGACTCACTCCGGTGTGGATCGGGTGGCGGTTCTCAGATACGAGGTCGAGCTGTCCGATCCTGGCCAGTTGCCCAAACTCCTCACCGACCTGCGGGGCGTGGACGGGGTTTTCTCCGCCTTCCGCCTGGCAAACGACCCAGCGTCCTAGAGGTGCTGATCGTTCGCGTGCCGGCGTGGCTGGCTGAAACCAATGCCTACATAGTCGCCAACGAGCCTGGCGGCCTGGCGGTGGTGGTGGACGCACCTCCCGAGCCGGAGAAGGTCGGCGCCGTGCTCGCCGAACACGGGCTCGCGGCCGTGGGGATCCTGCTCACCCACGGCCACATCGATCACAGCGGCGGGAGTGGCGTCTTGGCCGCCTCCACCGGGGCCTCGGTCTATGTACATCCTGACGACGACTTTCTCACGTTGCACCCCTCAGAGCAGCTGGCCTCGATGTTCGGGATGACCCCACCCGGCTCGTACGAGCTGCCCTCCCGTTTCGAGTCGTTGGCGGATGGGCAGATCCTCGATTTGGCGGGCCTCAGCTTCGAAGTGCGTCACACCCCCGGCCACACCCCGGGGCACTGCTGTTTTCTCCTCGCCGATCAGGAGACCCTGTTTTCCGGTGACCAGCTGTTCGCAGGTTCGATCGGTCGCACCGATCTGCCGGGCGGGAGCATGCCGGCATTGATGAGGTCGATGGCCGAGAAGGTCACGGTGCTGCCGGGTGACACCCGGGTACTGCCCGGACACGGTCCGGAGACGACCATCCGGCGAGAATTGGAAACCAACCCCTTCCTCAGTTAGTTGCCGGCGGACTTTGGCCGGAGTCTCCGACAGGCCGAGAGCGCTGACGGCTGGGGAACACATCCGACACGAAGTGAGCTGCATCCCATCGGCCAAACAGACGCTGGTCCGCCGGGGCTACCGCCGCGTGTAGGGCTTCTAACTAACGTCCGGGCACTGATGAGCTTCCAACCGCCCAAGGGCACCGACGACATCGGCGCGCCCCAATCGTCGGTGTGGCGGTCGGTTTTGAGCGAGTGGGAGGAGTGGTCGGCCCGGTTTGGCTATCCACTGGTGATGAGCCCGATCTTCGAGGCCACCGAGCTCTTCCAACGGGGCGTCGGTGACACCAGCGAGGTCGTGACCAAGCAGATGTACACCTTCACCGATCGGGGCGGCCGCTCGGTCACCCTGAGGCCCGAAGGGACTGCCGGGGTGGTGCGGGCGTTCCTCGACTCAGGGGCGCAGGGTGCGTGGAAGGGCGCCTATTCCGGCCCGATGTTCCGCTACGAACGGCCCCAGGGCGGGCGGAGACGTCAGTTCTGGCAGGTCGGTGTGGAGTATCTCGATGTCGAGGCGCCTCCAGCAGACGTGGAGGTGATCGAACTCGGCTATCGCTATCTGGGTGCGGTCGGCGTGCCCGGCCTCGAGGTGCGGCTCAATTCCCTCGGCGACGGGGTCTGTCGCCCCGGCTATCTGGAGGAGCTTCGCTCCTACCTGCGTTCTCGATACGACGAGCTCTGTGACGACTCGAAGCCCCTCGTCGATACCAATCCGCTCCGGGTCCTCGACTGCAAGATCTGTGGGCCCAAACTGGAGGATGCACCGGCGATGGCAGACCGGCTGTGTGAAGCCTGTTCGGCCCACTTCACGGAAGTGAAAGAGACTCTGAACCGTCTCGAAGTGCCGTTCGTGGAGGACCATCGCCTGGTCCGAGGTCTTGACTACTACACCCGCACCGCGTTCGAGTACATCGCCACCGATCTGGAAACGGCACAAAACGCGGTCGGGGGCGGGGGGCGCTATGACGGGTTGGCAGAGTCGTTGGGCGGCCGTCGGGCGCCCGGTGTCGGTCTTGCCTTGGGAGTCGACCGGATCATCCTCGCGGCCGGGCGTGAGCCGCTGCCAGAGGTCGACGTCTTCGTGGTGTCAGAGGTTCCCGCAGCTGATGCACTGGTTGCAGCATCGCTTCTGCGTCGCCAGGGGATCCGGGTCGAGTTGGACATCGAGGGACGCTCGATCAAGACGCAGTTCCGCGCCGCCAGCCGCTCCCAGGCCCCGGTGACAGTCGTGCTCCGGTCCCTGGACGAGCCGCTCGACGTTCGAACCGAAGATGGTCTGCGGGTTGACATCTCCCTCGAAGAGCTGCCGGGTTGGCTGAAGGCGCGATCGGGATGAGATCCCATCATGCAACTTCGATCGGCCAGGGCGAGATCGGGGAGCGGGTGACGGTTGCCGGATGGGTCCAGCGTCGCCGGGACCACGGAGGTATCGCTTTTCTCGACATTCGCGACGCTTCCGGCATCATCCAGGTGGTCGCCGACCCTGCCGTCCAGCCCGAGGTCGGCGACCTTCGAATGGAATTCTGCGTCCTGGTTGCTGGGACGGTGCGGCGGCGGCCCGAAGGCACGGAGAACCCCGAGATGGCAACCGGGTCGGTCGAGATCGGGGCGGAAGAGATCACGGTCCTCTCCGCGGCAGACGCCCTTCCCTTCATGATTGATGACCGCACCGACATCGATGAGCGAGTTCGCCTTCGCCACAGGTATCTGGACCTCCGCCGTCCCCGGATGGCCGCCAACCTTCGAGCCCGGTCTGCGGCAATTGCAGCCATTCGACACACCTTGGAGCGGCAAGAGTTCCTCGAGGTGGAAACCCCCGCCCTGATCAACAGCACACCGGAAGGGGCGCGGGACATGTTGGTTCCTTCCCGGCTCCGCCCCGGCGATTTCTACGCCCTGCCCCAGTCACCTCAGCTCTTCAAGCAGTTGCTCATGATCTCCGGTGTCGAGCGTTACTTCCAGATAGCCCGCTGTTACCGCGACGAGGACTTCCGGGCCGACCGCCAGATCGAGTTCACTCAGCTCGATCTCGAAGGGTCGTTCTGGGGACAGAACGAGGTCCTGGACACCATTGAATCGGTCCTGGTTGCCGTGGTCGCCGCGCTGCGGGGCGTTGAGGTGCCTCGCCCCTTCCCCCGTCTCACCTGGACCGAGGCGATGGACCGCTACGGGTCGGACAAGCCGGACATCAGGTATGGGATGGAGATCTGGGACCTCTCGGCGGTGTTCGCCGAGACCGAGTTCGCGGTATTCAAGGGTGCTCTCGAATCTGGCGGAACGATCAGGGGAATCAATGTCGGGGCCCAGGATTGGCCGCGCTCGAGGGCAGACGCCCTTACCGAACGGGCCAAGGAGCTGGGGGCAAAGGGCCTGGTGTGGATGGTGGTCGAAGAGGACGGCTCGTTGCGGTCGTCGGTGTCCAAGTTCCTCTCGCCCGAGGAGATCCAAGGGATCGGTCAGATTCTTGACGCGAGCCCCGGTGACGTACTCCTCCTCGCCGCCGACAAATGGAAGACCTGTGTCGGGGTCCTCGGAGGGCTCCGCAGCGATCTGGGAAGGCCGGTTGGCCACGACGATCTCGCCTTCGTTTGGGTCGTCGATTTCCCGCTCTTCGAAGAGGAAGAGGATGGCTCTCTCACCTTCTCTCACCATCCGTTCACCTCGCCGGTTTCTCTCGATGAGATGAGAGACGACCCCCTGGGTGCGACTTCGAAAGCCTATGACGCTGTCCTCAACGGGATCGAGCTCGGGTCGGGCTCGGTTCGGATCCACGACCCAGCAGTGCAACGTCAGGTGTTCGAGATACTGGGAATCGACTCCGAAACAGCGGAACGGCGATTCGGCTGGTTCTTGGAGGCTCTCAGATATGGCACCCCGCCACATGCCGGTTTCGCGTTCGGCATCGACCGTTTGGTCATGGTGTTGCAGGGTGAGTCCTCGATTCGAGAAGTGATCCCATTCCCCAAGACGCAAACCGGAGCCGATCCAATGACCGGTGCTCCGACCTCCGTCGATGACGCACAACTTGCCGAATTGGGGATCGCACTCACCGCCGAGGCGCGTGCCCGACAGTCAGCGCCTGATGCTCC
Source organism: uncultured Acidimicrobiaceae bacterium (assembly GCA_964608055.1). Classification (GTDB taxonomy): domain Bacteria; phylum Actinomycetota; class Acidimicrobiia; order Spongiisociales; family ZC4RG35; genus JALYNX01. Next base: position 14,755 of record CAZSMJ010000025.1, read on the forward strand.
TAGCGTTGAACCGGATGAGTAATCCGGCCGACCGGCGTCTGTTTGCCCGAGCTGTGAAACTCGAGGGGGCCTTGACCGACGAGAGGCCGTTGCCTGAGCGAAGGGCAAAGTCGGCCGGCATTAATCGATGAGTGACCTGTTCTCTGCCCGCGCCAAGGAGGCCGCGGCGCGCTCGGCGCCCCTGGCCACGCGAATGCGGCCTCGTTCCCTGGACGAAGTGGTCGGCCAGGAGGCATTGATGGGGACCGACGCCGCGTTCCGGCGGGTGGTCGAGTCCGGGCGCCCGGTATCGATGCTGCTCTGGGGCCCGCCGGGCACCGGCAAGACAACCCTGGCCCGGGTGGTGGCCTCCTACGCCGACGCCGCCTTCGAGACCCTCTCGGCAACGTCGGCGGGGGTCAAAGACATCCGTGAGGTGCTGGCCCTGGCCCGGGGAAGGCTGGAGACCGACGAACGTCGAACCGTTCTCTTTCTCGACGAGATCCATCGCTTCGCAAAGAACCAACAAGATGCCCTGCTACCAGGTGTCGAGGACGGGACGCTGACCCTGATCGGCGCCACCACAGAGAACCCGTTCTTCGAAGTCAACTCTCCGCTGATGAGCAGGATGACGTTGTTTCGCCTCGAACCGCTTGGTGCCGGTGAAGTCGAAAAGTTGCTGGAGCGGGCACTCACCGACGACGAGCGTGGCCTCGGGAACCAGGGGCTGACCATCGCCGACGAGGCCTTGGCGGAGTTGGCAAATCGAACCGGTGGCGACGCGAGACAGGCGCTCAACGCCCTCGAAGTGGCTGCCCTCCTCGCCGTCGGCGCCTCACGTCTCGAGATCTCCATCGATGATGTGGCCGAGGCATTGCAGCGGAGGGTGGTCAGATACGACAAGACCGGGGATCGTCACTATGACGTGATCTCAGCCTTCATCAAGAGTGTCAGGGGGTCGGACCCCGATGCGGCGCTCTATTGGTTGTTCCTGATGCTCGAGGGCGGCGAAGATCCCGAATTCATCGCACGGCGTCTGATCATTCTTGCGTCCGAGGATGTGGGGCTTGCCGACAGCAACGGCCTGCAGGTCGCGGTGGCGGCGGCAGACGCCCTCGCCTACGTCGGTCTCCCCGAGGCGGGATATCACCTGACCCACGCCACCTTGTATCTCGCCACGGCGCCGAAGTCGAACTCGGTGGGGAGGGCGATGGGCGCAGCGCGGGAGCTGGTCAACAACGGGCCGGCGGGCGGGGTGCCCATGCACCTGCGCTCTACCGGCTATTCCGGCGCCGGCGTCCTCGGTCACGGCGAGGGTTATCTCTATTCCCACGATCACCCCGACGGCGTGGTTACTCAGCAGTACTTCCCGGATGAGGTGCCACCCCAGCCTTTGTTCCACCCCGGTGATCTCGGCGCCGAGGAGGAGATCTCCCAACGTCTTGCCGAGATCGACCGAATCCTCGAGCGGAAGGGGCGGATATGACCGTTACCCTGACCCGATGTTGAGGCGGTCCTTCTGGTTCCTGACCGGCGTCGTGGCCGGTGGGGTGGTGACTGTTCGCGCTTTGCGCCGCAGGCCCACCTCGGACGAGCTGCGACACGCCGCGGTTGCCACCGGCGCCGGTGTGATGGGTCTGGCGGCGAAAGCGGTCCGCCCCAATGGAAGCCGCCATCGGGCAGACGCTCGTTAACCTCGCCCCAAGTCGAACCCACCAGGATCTACTTGGACAGCAACCAGATTCGCACGCTTTTCACCTCGTTCTTCGAGGAGAAAGGCCATGTCATCCGGCCTTCTGCCTCCCTGATCCCGGTCGATCCCACGCTTTTGCTAACCAACGCCGGGATGGTCCCCTTCAAGCCCTATTTCCTCGGAGAAGAGCCGGCGCCCTTCGACCGTGCCACCACGGTCCAGAAGGTGGTTCGCACCGTGGACATCGACATCATCGGGACCACCCAACGTCACCTGTCTTTCTTCGAGATGTTGGGCAACTTCAGCTTTGGCGATTACTTCAAAGAAGAGGCGATCGCCTGGGCCTACGAGTTCGTGACGGAGCGTCTTGGTCTGGATCCGGAGCGGCTTTGGTACACGGTGTACGAGACCGATGACGAGGCTGAGCAGATCTGGATCGATCAGGTGGGCGTGCCCGCCGCAAGGGTCCAGCGCGGGGGGAAAGACAACTTCTGGCAGATGGGGGTGCCCGGTCCCTGCGGACCGTGCTCGGAGATCTTCTGGGACAAGGGTGAGGAGTACGGGGCGCCGGGTGGGCCGATCGGTGGTGGCGAGGACCGATTCCTCGAGATCTGGAATCTGGTCTTCATGCAGAACATCCAGGACGAGCCCTATCACGTCGTCGGTGACCTGCCGGCCAAGAACATAGATACCGGTATGGGTCTCGACCGGGTGGCGGTGGTGATGCAAGGTGTCCCGTCGGTCTTCGACATCGACACCACCAAGCACATCCGTGACGTGGCAGCGGCTTACACCGGTCTCACCTACGGGGACAACGAGCTTCACGATGTGTCGCTGCGCATCCTGGCCGACCACGCCCGTTCGGTGACATTCCTGATTGGTGACGGCGTCATCCCGTCCAATGACGGGAGGGGTTACGTGCTCCGTCGCCTGTTGCGGCGCGCGGTGCGCCATGCATGGCAGTTCGGGGGTGAAGGTCTCGTCTTCCCCGACCTCGTCGACGCAACCGTCGAGGCAATGGGCGATTGGTATGCCGAACTGCACGACAAGCAGGATTTCATAACCCAGGTTGTGACCCGCGAGGAGGAACGTTTCCGGCGGACCCTCGAATCTGGTCATCAACTGCTCGACGCCGAGTTGCAGGGTGATCCCGAGGCAACCCTGTCCGGGGCCACCGCCTTCAAGTTGCACGACACCTATGGATTCCCTATCGAGCTGACCCGCGAGATTGCGTCCGAACGCGGTGTCATGGTCGACTCCCAGGGCTTCGAGGAGGAGATGGAGGCGCAACGCAAACGAGCCCGAGACGCCTGGAAGGGTGGCGATGACGTGGCAGCCCTCGAGGTCTATCGGTCGGTCCTCGAGGTGGCGGGTCTCACCGACTTCGTCGGATACGAACAGGAGATGGCCGAGGGGCAGGTCCTGGCCATCGTCGCCGATGGCGAGACGATCGACCGGGCAGAGAAGCCCCGCGAGGTCGAGGTCTTTCTCAGCCGCACTCCGTTCTACGGGGAGTCCGGCGGTCAGGTCGGCGACACCGGCGTCATCGAGACCGAGACCGGGATCGGTTTGGTGATGGACACACAACATTCCCTGCAGGGATTGCATGGGCATCGACTGAAAGTCGACTCGGGTTTCATCGCAGTGGGCCAAACGGCGACCGCGGTCATCGATTCGCCGCGCCGGGAGGCAATCAGGAAGAGCCATACCGGGACTCATGTCCTCCATTGGGGACTTCGCGACGTGCTCGGTGAGCACGCCAAGCAGGCGGGCTCCCTGGTCGAGCCAGGACGGGTCCGCTTCGACTTCTCCCATTTCGCCCAGGTAGCTCCACAGGAGCTCGCCGAAGTCGAGGCCGAGGTGAATCAGAAGCTGATCGACAATGCCAGGGTGCAGACAACGGTGACCACCAAGGAACAGGCCGAGCAGATGGGGGCGTTGGCCTTCTTCGGTGACAAGTACGGGGAGATGGTTCGGGTGGTCCAGGTAGGGGAGTTCTCGATCGAATTCTGCGGGGGGACCCACACCCATTCCTCGGCCCAGGTTGGTCCTTTGGTCATCACGTCCGAGTCGTCGATCGGCTCCAACTTGAGAAGGTTGGACGCCCTGACCGGCATGGCCGCCTACCACCGGTTGGCCGAGATCAGAGATGGCATGGATCGAGCAGGTCAGCTGCTCAAGGTCGGAGCCTCTGAAGTCCCGGGACGGGTCGAAGCGCTGATGGAGCGGGTCACCGGCCTGGAGAAGGAACTCAACACGATTCGCAGCCAGCAGCGCGGTGAGCTTGCGGCCGAGCTGGCATCCTCGGCAACCAAGGTCGGAGAGGCCTCGCTGTTGGTCGCTGACGCCGGCCACATCGACGCCAACGCACTACGCCAGCTGGCGCTCGGGATCAGAGATCGCCTGGGCGGGCAATCGGTGGCGGTGGTGGGGTCGGAGAATGCCGGGAAGGGGGTTCTGATCGGGGTGGTTTCCAAGGACCTCGTTGCGAAGGGGGTGTCCGCCGCTGACGTCATCACCGATGCTGCTCGCGAGCTGGGGGGCGGGGGATCCCGCGACCCTGAGCTGGCACAGGCCGGCGGTCAGCACGGTGAGCGCCTTCCCCAAGCATTGGAGCTCGCCCGAGCGGCCGCGGAGCGCGCTCTCGGCGGTCTGTGAGCCGCTGTCTCGGCGTCGACGTCGGAGCAAAACGGGTGGGATTGGCGCTGTCCGATCCGATCGGCCTGACCGCCACGCCGCTGGACGTGGTCGACCGAGCGACGGCTGTCGAGGAGATCAGTCGACTCGCTCAAATCCATGAGGTGGGTACCATCGTGGTCGGTCTCCCCACCAGCCTCGGCGGTGGTGAGAGCACGTCCGCCGTCGACGCCAGGAGTCTCGGCGACCAGCTGGTTGAGGCCACTGATGCCGAGATCGTCTACCTCGACGAGAGATTCACCTCGCGGATGGCTGAGAGCGCCCTCCTCGAGTCCGGAATGAAGCGTCGGGAGCGTAAAACCACCATCGACAAAGTGGCTGCGGCCATCATCCTCCAGGATTACCTCAACAGGTTGCAATGACTTTCGAACCAGTACCCGAGCCCTCGCCGTGGTCCAGAGCCGCCCGTCTCGTCGTGATCGGCGGTCTCGTCTTGTTGTCCGGCGTGGCAGTTGTCGGTGGCGCTTCCTATCTGGGCAGGCTGGTCGGCTCTTCGGTCAATTCGGATGATCCAACCGCTGGCCCGGTCAACGTGGTCCCGGGTCAAGAAGTGACCGTGGAGATTCCGAGCGGCTCGAGCGCGCAAGACATCGCGGCGATCCTGGCCGCCCAGGGAGTGGTGCGATCGGCCCTTGAATTCGAGGTTGCGGTCCGCAACAACGAGGCAGCGCAACGGCTACAGGCAGGGGCCTACGAACTCGAGACATTGATGGACCCGGCAGAAGTGGTGGCGGTGCTGATTGTGGGCCCGGTTGCCGACGTCTATCGAGTGACGGTCATCGAGGGTCTTCGGGTGGGCGAGATCCTGACCCAACTTTCGGAGGCAGCCGGATTGCCTTACGCGGTTTTTGAAGAGGCACTCCTGTCCGGGGAAGTCTCTACGTCTCTCCGGCAGATGCCCCCTCAGATGGCCCTCAGCGACTGGGAAGGCCTGTTGTTCCCCGACACATACGAGTTCTCGCGTGACGCCGAGCCGACCGCGATCCTGCAACGTCTTGCCTCGACGATGGAGCAAAGAGTCGACAGTATCGATTGGTCGTTCATCCAGGGCGCGGGTTTCACCCCCTATCAGGGTCTGATTATCGCTTCGATGATCGAGACCGAGGTGCTCCTCGATGAGGAGCGCCCCATCGTTTCTAGCGTCTTGCACAACCGGCTTGCGATCGGGATGAAGCTCGACATCGACGCCACCGTCCTCTACGCGCTGGGGACCCGCGATATAACCCTGTTCAACAACGAGGTGGACTCGCCATACAACACCTACCTGGTGGCCGGTTTGCCACCGACACCGATCGCTTCTCCGGGTCGGTTGTCCCTCGAGGCTGCTGCCGCCCCTGACACCACCGACTTCCTCTTCTACGTGTTGTCGGATCTGGAAGGCCATCACGCCTTCGCCGCCACGATCGAAGGGCACAACGAAAACGTGGCCAAGGCTCGGGCTGACGGAGTGCTTCCCTGACCGGGAGCATGGGAGATCGGCCGTCCATGAGTGGGGAGATCCGGCTCGCACTACTCGGCGACCCTGTGGGCCATTCACGCTCGCCTGCGATCCATAGGGCAGCGTTGGCAAGTCTGGGGCTATCTGGATCGTATGAGGCCCGACGTTCCGGGCAGGCAGGCCTTCTTGCAGCGATTGAAGAGCTGAAAAGCGGGGCCCTCGATGGCATCAATGTGACCATGCCCCTGAAGGCGATGGCAGCTGAGGCTGCGGACCGGTTGACAGATCTCGCCGCCCGATCGGGCTCGGTCAACACGTTGCGGGCTCGTGATGGGCAGGCCGAAGGCCACTCCACAGACGCAGCCGCCATGAAAGCTGTGCTTCAAGGAACACGATTCGACGGTATGGCACCGATTTTGGTCCTCGGAGCCGGAGGGGCCGCCGCGGCTGTGCTCACCGCAATCGAAGGCCGTTCCGTCTATCTGGGAGCCCGACGTGACCAAGCGGCGAAGGTGTTGGCGAGCTCGGCCGGCTACGAGGTCGTGGTTGTGCCTTTCGAGGAACCAATGCCGGGGGCGATCGTGGTCAACGCAACGCCGATCGGGATGAACGGCGAACTGCT
>CAZSMJ010000026.1:0-21175 GCA_964608055.1 uncultured Acidimicrobiaceae bacterium
TCCCCGTAATCGGAGGTGAGCTCTCGGAGGTGGATTATGTTCACCGCACCCTGGGCGCCCATCACTGCGATCTCGGCGGACGGCCAGGCGAAAACGAGGTCGGCTCTAATTCCGCGGGCGTTCATCACGAGATAAGCCCCGCCGTAGGCCTTGCGGGTGATCACTGTCAGCCGGGGAACGGTTGCCTCGCAGTAGGCGTAGAGGAGTTTGGCTCCATGGCGGATGATCCCGTTGTGCTCCTGATCGACGCCAGGGAGGAAGCCGGGCACGTCGACGAAAGTGATGATCGGGATATTGAACGCGTCGCAGAATCGGACGAAGCGGGCCGCTTTCTCTGAGGCGGTGATATCGAGTGTCCCCGCGAGATTCGCCGGCTGGTTGGCGACGACACCAACGGTGTGCCCGTCCAGACGGCCGAATCCAATGACGATGTTTTTCGCCCAGTGCTCGTGGACCTCGAGGAATTCATGGCCGTCGAGCACGGTCTCGAGGACCGTGATCATGTCGTACGGCTGACTGGATGCGTCGGGGATGATCGAGTCGAGATTGTCGTCGAGCCGATCCGGACGGTCCGTCGGGGTGAAGAACGGGGGGAGTTCCATGTTATTGCGGGGAAGGAACGACATCAGATAGCGGACCGCTTCCAACGCATCTTGTCCGGTGGGATAGACGAAGTGGGTGACACCAGATTTCGAGGCGTGGGTCAAGGCACCGCCAAGTTCCTCCATCGTGACCTCTTCACCGGTCACTGCCTTGATCACGTCGGGCCCGGTGATGAACATGTGGCTGGTTTGGTCGACCTGGATGACGAAGTCGGTCAGCGCCGGGGAGTAGACCGCCCCGCCCGCGCATGGGCCCATGATCACTGAGATCTGGGGGATCACACCGGAAGCCCTGACGTTGCGTTCGAAGATCCTTCCATAGCCGTCGAGTGAGGCAATGCCCTCCTGAATCCGGGCACCACCGGAGTCCTTGAGGCCGATCACCGGGGTTCCCGTGTCGAGAGCCATGTCGAGGATCTTGCAGATCTTGTCGGCCACGGCCTTGCTCAGACTTCCGCCAAACACGGTGAAGTCCTCGGCGAACACGAAAACTGGTCGCCCATCGATGGTGCCGTGGCCGGTGACGACGGCATCACCGAGTGGTCTCTTGTCCTCGACGCCGAAGCCCGAGGCTTGATGTCTGACGAACTGGTCGATCTCCTGGAACGAGCCCTTGTCGAGCAGGGCGTCCAGGCGCTCTCGCGCAGTGAGCTTGCCCTGTTCGTGTTGACGAGCGACCGCTCGCTGACTCCCCGCGTGCAGCGCCTCCTCGCGGAGCTCTCTCAGTTTCTCGATCCGCGCCTCAGTGCCCAAGACTCTCTCCGTAACCTCACACTTCGACTCGTCGGAGGACGATATGGCTACACCCTATTGGCAGTTGCGCCGGGACGAGGTGCCTTCGACCCAGGACCTGGCGCGCTCGGAGCTCGAGACCATCCCGGTGGTGGTGATCGCTGCCTCCCAGACCGCAGGCCGGGGCCGCTCCGGAGCCGGCTGGTTCACGGCGCCCCGCGCTCTGGCAGTCTCAGTTGCGTTGAGGGCGACGTCTGAGCAGCGCCCTATCTCATTGATTGCAGGTGTGGCCGCGAGGAGGGTCTTGGGGGACAGGGTCGGCCTCAAGTGGCCGAACGACATACAAGTCGGAGACGCCAAGGTCGGTGGCATCCTCGTCGAGCAGAGCGGCGAGGTGGTTGTGATTGGGATGGGGCTCAATCTCTGGTGGTCAGATGCCCCAGAGGGGGTCGTCGGGCTCTACGAGGACGATCCGGGCCCGGAACGTCATATCGAAGTCGGGGCCTTTTGGGCTGCGGAGTTGCTGGGCCTAATGCGGATCGGAGGTTGGCCGATCGATGAATACCGACAAGCCTGTGTCACATTGGGGCGCGATATCACGTGGGAGCCGAATGGATCGGGACAGGCGCTCGATATCTCCGAAGCCGGGGCTCTGTTGGTGGAAGAAGGCTCAGGAACCCGCGAACTCCACTCCGGTGCCGTGCGGCACGTCCGGAGTTAGCCGAGCACCTCTTCGACGGCCGGCGGCAAGGTCTCCTTCAGAAAGGCGAGAGTGCGTCCGATCGCATCCTCAGAGGCCGAGGCGTCGTAGTCGGGGGCGTCGATATCGAGAAACCGATGACCGGCGCCGGGATAGAGGAGCCATTGGCCGTGTTGGTTCCGGTTCTGGGCCTCGTCCACGGTGCTGGCATCGACCAAGTCGTCGTCGTTCCCATACAAGCCGAGGACGGGAACCGGGAGATGATCCAGGAAGTTGGCCACCTGATAGTCGCGATCCTCGTCTCCGGTCAGTGGTGTGGATGCCAGAACCAGAGACCGGACCCAGGGGCGGGTCGCTGCCGCGATCAGACCGAAGCGACCTCCGACATCGACCCCGAGCATCGCGACCTCGTCGCTGACCGACCACTCCAGGTCGTCGGATACGACATAAGCGTGCAATTCGTCGAGATCGGCGAGGGCCTGGGCGTCGGAAAGGGCGTGGTAGGCGTCCAATGGATCTCCGGCCTGACGATAGAAATCCAAGGCAATGGACAGAATCCCGTTCCTGGCAAGACGTCTGCACAAGTCTTTCTCGAAGCTGTCCAATCCATTGAGGCTCGGGAGGACAAAGGTCACCGGGAACTGTCCGGCCGTGTCAGGACGAGCCAGGTATCCGGTCCGGTGTCCGGTCCCCATCGGAATCGGACATGCCCCGTACATGATCGGATAGGTGCCCTCATGGGCAAGAACAGCCATGAGCAAACGTTAACCGGTCCCTCTGCGCCCTCCCGGTCGCGCGGGTGGGGGTGCTCGGATAAGTGGGGAACCAGGGCTAGCCTGCGCGTCGTCCTAAGCAGACGATGTCTTCTTCTCCTTCGACCCCTGTTCCTCGTCGCGGGCTGCCCCGTTGGCTCAAGGTCACGATTCTGACCTTGCTCGTGGTAGCCAACCTGGTCGCGCTCGGACTCTTCTGGGCGTTGAACACCGGTCAGAACATTTTGAGCGGCGCAGCCACTGACGAAGAAGTGGTGGCCGCTCTCACCGCGCCAACAGGGGACGCCCTCACGTTCCTTGTCGTCGGAAGCGATTCCCGTGAAGGGCTCGAGGACTTGGAGCATTTCGGCGACTTTGCCGGGTCGCGGGGCGACGTCGTGATGCTGGTCAGGGTGGATCCGGTGAACGGCGAGGCACGGATGTTGAGCATTCCTCGGGATCTCTGGGTAGACATCCCGGGGGAGGGAGAGGGCAAGATCAACTCTGCGTATGCCTACGGCGGGCCCACGCTCATGGTGCGCACCATCCAGGAGAACCTCGGCATCGAGGTGAATCACTACGTGGAGATCGGGTTCGTCGGGTTCAGGGACATGGTGAACGAGCTGGGAGGCATTCACATCGCATTCCCGAACGCCGCCCGCGATACATCTTCGGGTCTCGATGTCGAGGCGGGGACCGAGCTCCTGGACGGTGATATGGCCCTGGCCTATGCCCGTTCCCGCAAGTACCAGGAGAATCAAAACGGATCATGGGTGAGTGTCGACGCCACCGACATCGGGCGCACCCAACGACAACAGGAGGTCGTGAGGGCGATGCTCTCCGAATTGACGACACCGGCGTCCGTTGCAGACGCAGGCAATCTGGCCTCGGCTCTCGCCACCCACATGACGATCGACGCCACCCTCGCCTCGTCGTCGATCGCCGGGCTGGCTTGGGACTTTCGTAGCCTGCTCACGGGGGGTATCGAGGGAACCACCCTTCCCGTTGACGGCGCCACGATCGGCGGTGCCTCGGTTGTGGTGGCTAGAGAGCCTGAGGCGACACAAATGATCGCCGAGTTCGCGGCGGGTGGAGCCATCGCCGCTCAGGAGCCACTTCGCGTGCAAGTCCTCAACGGCAATGGTGTGAGCGGCGCAGCCGGCAAGATGTCAGAAACGCTCCAGGCGAGCGGCTTCAGGGTCGAGTCGGTGGGCAACGCGGACACCCGCGATTACGAGTTGACCACGATCGTTGTTCCGGCCGGAAGTGGCAACGGGGGGGTCATCGTCACAGAGCTGGGTTTTGGTGTAGTCGAGTTCGGCGATGTCGATAACGGATATGACGCCGTTGTCATCGTCGGCGCCGACGCCCCGTGATTCGTCGCGCTACGGGTCTCGGCTGTGGGCGGGCACGGCGGATGTTCGTAGACTGAGGTTTCAATGGATGTAACGATCATCGGCGCCGGTTATGTGGGTCTGGTGACGGGAGCTGGACTTGCCCACCTCGGCCACCGAATTCGGTTCGGCGAAGCTGATCCGCAACGAGTGGACAAGCTCCGCGATGGGATCGTCCCGATCTTCGAGGATGGATTGCCTGCGCTCTTGGCGAGTGCCACCGAAAAGGATCTGATCAGTTTCCACACCTCGAACCGCGAGGCCGCTGCCGGCAGCCAACTCGTGTTCCTGTGCCTCCCCACACCCGAAGCGGCGGATGGACGGGCCGATCTGCGGTACATCAACGCTGTTGTCGACGAACTGGCGAACGAGGTCGACCCGGACGTCATCTTCGTGGTCAAGTCGACGGTGCCCCCCGGGACCGTCTCCGGCCTCCGTAAGCGGCTCGCCGACCTCGGCAGCCAGGCCCGGGTCGTTTCCCACCCGGAGTTCCTGCGTGAGGGGCGCGCAGTCGAGGACTTTCTCAAGCCGGATCGCATCGTTATCGGCGCCTGGGAAGACGAGGATGCCAACACGGTGGCCGATCTCTATGCCAGTGTCGACACCAGAGTGGTGCGGACCGATCCCACATCGGCCGAGATGATCAAGTACGCCAACAACGCCTATCTGGCGACTCGTCTCACTTTTGTCAACACCCTGGCCAATGTATGTGAAGCGGTGGGCGCCGACATTCTCGACGTGGTCGAGGGCATCGGGCTCGACCACCGCATCGGCCCTCACTTCCTACAGCCTGGGCCGGGTTATGGCGGCTCCTGCTTTCCGAAGGACACATCCGCCCTCATCGCGGTCGCTTCAGACGCGGGCTATGACTTCGAATTGCTGCGCGCGGTGATCGAGGCCGACGAGGAGCAACGGCGACGGGTGGCAGAAAAGGTTCGGCAGGCGGCCGGGGGCGGCCTCCATGGGCGTCGGATCGCGATGTGGGGGGTTGCGTTCAAGGCCGGCACCGACGACCTGCGGGAATCACCGGCGCTGCGCATCGCCGCTCTTCTTCAAGCTGACGGGGCCGAAGTCGTCGCCTACGACCCCGAAGCTTCGACCGATCTGGTCACGATGGCCTCTGACGCGCTGTCGGCGGCCGCGGACGCCGACGTGCTCCTGGTCGCAACTGAGTGGCCGGAGTTCACCACGGTCGATTTGGCTGAAGTGGCGCGTGTGATGCGCGGGCACCGGGTGGTGGACGCTCGCAATCTGCTCAACCCCAAAGCCGTCCGAGCCGTCGGCTTGGACTACTGGGGTCTGGGGAGGCCAGGCGTCTGAGGCCCCGTTTGGCGTTCACCGTTAAGCGTCAGAATCGCCAACGCTGAACGCTGAACGGTCAACGGAACAGGTCTTCACCCACGGGGCGCACCAGGTCCGTGCCTCGCCCATTGCCTCTTGGTCCGGTGTACCCACGGATCAGGGCGGCCGGGATCCCCGCCGCCTTGCCCATCACGAGATCGGCGGCCGCCGCCAATTCGTCGGCAACTGCGACTTCGGTGACTTCGAGCTCGTGACCCGCCCAGTCGGCCGTTCCTTTGAGGTCGAGGATCGTTTCGAGCCCTGACACCCCGATGGCGACGTCGGTCAACCCCTTGCGCCAGGGACGGCCAAAGGTATCCGAGATGATGACCGGCAGGTCGACTGAGAAATGGCGCTGGAGTTGGGTTCGGATGCGATGGGCCGATCGGTCGGGGTCGTCAGGAAGGAGGACCATCGTGCCCGGCGCCGTGTTGGATCGGTCGATTCCGGCATTGGCGCAGATGAAGCCGTGCTTGGTCTCGGCGATGATCAGATCACCGCGACGGCGAACGATCGAAACAGCCTCCGACTCGATCAGGTGCCGTCGGAACTCCTCCTCGTCACCCTCGATCTGAACCACGGCCCCCTCCGCCTTGGAGACGATCTTGTGAGTGATGACAACCAAGTCACCCGAGGCGGGCGACAGCGGGTCCATGGCGACGGCCAACAGAGCTGCCAGATCGTCACCGGGGGAGATGACCCCAATCCCGGTCACCGGCATGATCTCGAGGTTCACAACCCGAGTATGGCCCGCCCCAATCGGGCCGACGCTGAAGTGTCTTTGATGAGCGTGTCCTCGACAACAACCGCTACGCCGGCGATAGAGGCCGCATCGGCTGCATCCCCCTTATCGATGACCAAGACGTCAGCCACGTTTTCGTAAGCCATCGCCACTCCCGGGTTGCCCGGCAGAAGCCCAAGAGTGCTCATCACCCGGTCGGCGGGCCCCTTGAGCGCCCTGCCGCCGAACAAGGGACTGATGGCGATGACCCGTGAGTGGTTGGCCACAGCTTCTCGAATCGTCGGCACGGCGAGGATCGGCCATATGGACAGGGGCGGATTCGACGGAGCAACGATCACGACGTCAGCCTCTTCGATGGCATTGACTGCTCCGGGGGCGGGTTGGGAGTCGGCAGCGCCACTGAATCGAAGTTCCAGCACCTCGTCGCGGTGTTGTCTGATGACGAAGTACTCCTGAAATGCGAGCCAATCGCCCGAGCCAACCCTGACCTCGGTGCGGATTGGGTCGTCGGATGCGGGAAGGATCACCGGGACGATTCCGAACCTTCGCCGGACGCTTTCGGTGACTCGAGTCAGGGTATCGCCAGCTGCGAGTCGGGTGGTCCGGTAGACGTTGAGGGCGAGATCGAGATCGCCGAGTCGGAATCGGTTGTCCAGCCCGAGCCGGCCCAATTCGTCGTTGGCGGTGAAGGTATCGCCGTGGCGACCCCACCCCTCCGGTCCCTCGACCCCGGCGAGGGTGTACATGACCGTGTCGACGTCCGGCGAGACTCTCAAGCCATGGATCGTTTCGTCATCCCCGACGTTCACGATCAGCGTCAGGTCGACGCCTTCGATGGCTGCCAACCCACGGGCGAGACGAGCTCCACCGACCCCGCCTGACAGCTCGACAACCTTCATGGGCGGGGTCCGATATTGCTCAGAGCCGCCGCCCGGTTCACAATGGCCCACCGCATGACCGATGCCTCGACTCCGCTGATCGCGGAGGAATCAACAAACGAAGCGCCTTCGAGCACGCCCAAGATCAAGGTGGTGGTGACCCTGATCGAAGGTGCGGATTTGGAAGCAGCGCTGGCCACTGTCGAACGGCAAGTGTATGACTCGGTCGAAGAGGTCATAGTCGTCGGCGACTCTGCCGATGATTTGCCTGACGGGGTGGGTCGCTCACCGACTCTCGAAGACGCCATCGCTTCGACCTCGCACGAGGTCGAGTACCTGTGGATTCTTCACTCCGACGCCCGCCCCCGGCCCGATGCGCTGGCCGCCCTGGTGTCGGAGTTGAGCCGCAATGAAGCTTCCCTTGGCGGCTCGAAGCTTCTTGTAGCGGGGACCCGCGATGAGCTGGAATCGGTTGGAAGCGCCACCGATGTCTTTGGTGAGCCTTTCTCCGGCCTCGACCAGGGCGAGATCGATCTCCAGCAATACGACGTGGTGCGCGAGGTCGCATTCGTGTCTTCGGTCTCCATGTTGGTGCGCCGAGACCTGGCACAGGGCTTGCAGGGCCTCGACGACCTCCTCGAGCCGGTGGCGGCCGGTCTCGATCTCTCACAGCGAGTGAGACTGGCCGGAGGTCGCGTCATCACGGTGCCCTCTTCGGAGGTCTATCACCAGGGCCGTTGCCGTCAGGCGGGCCGGGGGTGGCGGGAGCAAGCCGGCCGTCTGCGGGCGATGCTCAAGGCTTATCGACTCATCACTCTTGCCTGGGTGGTCCCGTTCCTTCTCTTCGTCGGTCTGGTCGATTCGTTGTTCAATCTGATCCTTCTCCGCTGGAGACCGGCCGCCCGTCACGCCGCCTCCTGGGGCTGGAACCTCGCTCATCTGCCGTCGACGATCACCGCTCGGCGCAGGTTCAGGCCGGTTCGTGCTTTTGGAGACGAGGAGCTGTTTCGATTTCAGGCCCGGGGGTCGGTCCGGCTCCGTGATCTCGGTGCGGAACTGACTGATCGTTTGCTCTTCATGTTCGACGACGACAAAGCCCTCGCCCGGGGAACCCGGCGCATCTGGTCGAGCCCGGGGATCTGGGGTGCCGTGATTGCCGGGGCGTTGGGGATCCTTGTCGCCCGCTCGATCTTCTTCGCGGGTGTCCCCAACATCGGTTCCAGTTTCGAGTTCGAGCCACCTTCCGTCGCCCTATCCCGGTTCTTCGGAGGTTGGAATGCCTCCGGCATTGGCTCTCCGGATCCGATTCATCCTTCTACCGGGCTCACCGGCTTGTTCTCGCTGCTCTGGTTTGGCGCCGAGGGCGCCGCGCGGTTGGTGATGACCATGGGGTCGGTGATTCTGGCGTTATTGGGAATGGGTCGGCTTGCAGGTCGCCTCGGATTGAGGGGCCCCGGTCGTTACCTGTCCGGATTCGTCCTCCTGGCAGGGCCGGGCACCGCAGTTCTCATCGGCGCCGGTTCATGGCCCGCTCTGGTCGCTGCTGCACTGCTCCCATGGGCGGTTCGGTCGGTCCTGGTGCATCCGACCGACCCGGTCAAAGGGAAACTGGGACCATTCGCATGGGTCATCGTGTGGTCGTTGCTCCTGGCCGCGATGTCACCGGTCCTGGCGCTGGTCCCACTCGTCACCGGCCTCCTGGCAAAGGCTCTTGGCGATGTCAGACCTCGGCTTTGGCTGGCTCTCATCGGTCTGGTGGGTTTGATCGTCGCCATACCGTTCCTGCTTGGTGATCCGGGTTGGGTTGTGGAGGTCGACCGTCGCCTGGGTTTGCAGGCAGCAGAGCTTTGGCCGGTCCTCTTGACGGTCGCCATTCTCCCCTTGTTGTTCGGGGAGGATGGGATCGGGCGTCTCGCCCTTCTTGGTGCAATCCTCGGCCTGTCCAGCCTGGTGCTGGTGCTGGTGCCCATCGGGGGGCCGGGCGTCGAAGAGGCTTTGTTGATGACCGCCTCTTTCGGGACCGCCATCGTCGTGGCTGCGGCTCTCGACCGATGGTCACTGGAGTCTCGGCGGGCCCTGGCATCTGTGGCCGCGTTGGCAATACTGTTGCTCTCTGTTGGCTCCATGGCAGGTGGGCGGCTCGGACTCCCCGGCGGGGATTTGAATGACCAATTCGGTTTTGCGGAGACTCTGGCCGAGGAAGGGGGCCCGGGCCGCATCCTCCTCGTTTCGGTGGATCGGATGATGATCCCGGGCGAGGCCCGCTCGGGCCCGGGATTCTGGTACCGGCTCGTAGACGGGTCCGGGATGACACAGGATGAGGTGTGGCTTCCACGCCCACTTCCAGGGGATGACAAACTCCGGGCTGCCATCGAACAGATGGCCTCCGGATCCGATCTGCGGCCGGGGGCGACTCTGGCCGAGTTCTCAATCGATTGGGTCGTGATCGACGGCCCGGGGTCCTACCTCGATGACCTGCTCGCGGTTCAACTCGACCTGGTGCCCACGCCGCTCGATCCTGACGCGAGGGTGTACGAGAACCCCAATTCGGTGCCGATGGCTGCCGGAGGCCAGACGATCTGGGCCAGGGACGGTGCTGGTTTTGGCGGTGACCCGACCACGGACCGAGTCAGGCTCTCGGTCAACGCCGACTCACGATGGTCGCCCGGGCCCCTCGGGGTCGATTGGGCGATGTCCGTGGCGGGCGAGGATGGGGCTGCCCGCTATCGGGCTGACCCGACCGGGTTAGTGCTTTCGATTGCATCCGTCGGCCTTCTGGTCCTGTCGCTCGGGGCCATCGTCGTCACAAGGATCCGTCGTTGAGGCCCTTGCTTCGATCGCTCCTGGTTGTGGCGCTTGCAGCTGGAGCCCTGGCTTTGCCGACCAGCGATGGACCCCAGGCAGATCCCGCTGCTGCGGTTGCGGCCCCAGCAATGGCGGTGTGCGCCGTCGAGGAGGGAAGCGGGCGGTCAACGAACATCGCGGTGGCTTCGACGGTGAGCGGATCTGGGCACTTGACCGCATTTGCCGCCGGGTCGGCTGTCGGCAGCTTCGATTTCGAGACTGGAGAGTCCGGAGCTTCTTCGATTTCGGTGGCAGAGATTGCCGCGGTGGGGGTCGGGGGAGCGCTCCTCGAGCTCCCGGCCACGGCCTCTGCGGCGGCATCGGTTGTAGTCGGGGCCAATTCCCTCTCAGTTGACACCTGCCCATCCGCAGCAGGAGGCGACTTGATCCTGGGGGGAGCCTCGACCTTGAGCGACCAACGCTTCGAGGTTCAACTGATGAATCCCTACGCCGGCGAGGCGATCTTGGATCTGGTGGTCCAGTCCGACACCGGGTTGGAGTCGAGTGACGAGCTGGATTCGGTGACCGTTCCCGCTCGAGCCACCGTGGTGGTCGACCTCGCAGAGATCCTCCCTGGTCGGGAATGGATGACCGTCGCTATCGAAGTGGACACCGGGGGAGTTCTAGCCGTGGGGCGTCTCGGCATCGGCAGCGACAGCGCCGTTTGGAACGCGGTGGCCCCGGCCCAGGAATGGTTCATACCCGTCCCTCACGGCTTGGAGTCGAGGCAGGTGGTGATCGCTGCACGTGATTCCGACGTCGAGTATCAGGTCGACTTCTATGGCCCAGATGGCGTAATCGAGGCTTTCGAGACCGGCCAGGTGCCTGCGCGGGGCCAGGCGATTGTGGATGTCGGCGCGGTGACCCCTATCGCCTCCGCAGTTCGAGTGGTGACCACTGCTCCGGTCGGAGTGTTTCTACGGATCACCAATGACACTGCCGTTGCCATGACCTCCGGTTCCCCCACCGCGGCGTCCGGTTTGTTGTTGCCCGGTGCCGGCTCAATCCCTGGAGGAGGTTGGATCGCCTTGCTCAATCCCGGTCTCGAGGACGTGGGCGTCGAGGTGACCATCTTGCGATCCGTGGCCGAAGTGGTGACGGTTGCGGTTCCCGCTGGTGAGGTGGTCGAGGTTGTGGTGTCGGCGGATCCCGCCTTGGGCTACACGATCAATGGCAACGGGCCCATGGTGGCGAGCTGGTCAACGGTGATCGGCGGTTCCATTGGAGTAGGCATGGCTTCTCCTGTCCCCGATGAATGAATTCGAGACGCGGCTGGCATGGGTGCTGGGAGCTGTGGTCCTCGCGGTTGGTGCGGTCCTGATACTGCGCCAGCTGGCGGGACGGCGGCGCCCGGTGCGGATTCGACAGACAACGCTCGGCTCAGGCGTCTACCTGTTCACTTCGGCGACTTGTGCGGACTGTGAAGCAGCCCGACACATGCTGATGGGGGCTCTTGGGCCCGCTGGCTTCGTCGAGTTGAGTTGGGAATCTGACCCGGGGATATTCAGGGACATCGGAGTCGACGCCGTCCCCGCAACTCTGATCGTCAATGATGCACACGGTTCCGCCCTTTATCCGGGACGGCCGGATCAGGCCCTGGAAGACTTGGGTCCTTGAATGGGGGTGGGGCGACTTCTACCGTGCTGGTCATGGTTCTCAGTTGTGTTCGGTGTGGCTCGCCTTCGGCAGCCCTGATGACGTTCTCGTACGATGCCGCCGCGGTTTGGCTCGACGACCTCGTCGCCAATGCCGAGCCCTTCGGATACGCCCTATGTGCCGATCACGCAGACCGGATGATCCCGCCTCAAGGGTGGACTCTCACCGATCGGCGAACCGTGACGAGGCTGTTCGCCCCGTTGTCGGTTGCCTGATGGCTCTCGACCGTGATCTTCTCGACGCGGTCAAGGAAATGGACGAGCACGATCTGAGACGTCTCCTCATCCTCACCAGGGCCCAGCTGCAGGGTTCGGGCGCGCTCAAAGCCCAGGATCACCCCCAGGTGCGGCTCCGCAAGCAGGCAGTTCGCTGCGGCAAGACCGGCTGCACCACTTGTCCTCATGGTCCGTATTGGTACGCGTATTGGACTGAGGGCGGAAAACGGCGGAGTCGATACGTCGGGCGTCTGTTGGAGGAGAGCTCGTTGTCGTAAGTCTGGGCGGGCCGTAGCATGTGGCCACCCCAAGCAGCAACGAAACGACATGGACTGCCCCCAGTGCTCTCAATCTGATGTAATCGAGATCGAACATCTCTTGCCCGACGGAACCGAGGTTCGTTTCTTCGCCTGCCACAACTGCGAAGAGAAGTGGTGGAACAGAGAGGGAGTCGACATCGACGTTGCCCAGGTCTTGGAGATCGTCCGCCAGCATCGGACATGACCTTCCCTAGGAGGGTCGGCCCCGCCTTGCAGTGGCCGACGTTCCTCATCATCGCCGGGATCTCATTGGTGATTCTCATCGTGTTGAACCCGGGTTGGATCCTGTCGGCGACGACCCCAACCGGGGGAGACATGGGTGCCCATGTCTTCGGCCCCGCCTATCTGAGAGACCACTTGCTGCCCGAGGGGAGAATTCTCGGCTGGTCCAACGATTGGTTTGCAGGGTTCCCCGCCTTCTACTTCTACTTCCCGCTGCCCTCGCTGGTGATCGTGCTGCTCGACGTGATCCTCCCGTATGGAGTGGCGTTCAAGATCGTGACCGTGATCGGGCTTCTCGGCATCCCACCGGCGGCCTACTTCCTATCCCGTTCGATGCTCCTCGGCAAGCACGTGTCGATCGTGGCTGCCGGTTCCGGCGCCGTATTCGCGTTCCTGGAGAGCTATTCGATCTACGGGGGCAATGTCGCCTCCACCCTGGCTGGTGAGTTCGCCTATTCGTGGTCGTTTTCCCTCTCCTTGCTCTATCTCGGGCTCTTGATCCGAGCGGTCAGAGAGGACCGGAAGTACCTGAAATGGGCCGCGCTGGCGCTTGCGGCCACCCTTCTCTCCCACGTGCTCACCTCGATCGTGGTGGTGTTCGCCTCGCTGTTCGTCCTTCCCTGGCGTCGCGGGTTCTGGCGCACTGTGGCGATTGGGATCTGGGGGTTCGCTATCGCCGCCTTCTGGGCCTTGCCGCTTGTTGCTCGAATCGGTCTCACCTCGGACATGGCCTGGTCCCCGTTGACGCGATGGGAGGAGGTTTTTCCGGTCGAGTTGTGGCTTCTGATCCCGCTCGCGATACCAGGCGCGATTTGGGCGAGCCGGCACACCTCGCGGGCCGGGCCCCTGATGGCGGCCACCTTGCTTCCCCTCATCTATTTCCCGTTGCCCACAGCCCTCCCCGAGCTGTTCCCGGGGTTGTTCGGCGGCGAGCGCTGGAAGTTGTGGAACGGCAGACTGCTCCCGTATTGGTATTTCGGTGTCGCTTTGTTTGCTGCCGTGGGTGTCGGCGCCGCCGTGGTGTGGGCGTCGCGGCGCCTCCCCTCCCGAATCTCCGCTAATTGGGCACGTTTGCTCATCGCCATCGCCACCGTGGTCGCCGCTTCCCTGGTAGCCGATTCCGCAGACTTTCCGGCCTGGGCCTGGATCCCGGTCGCCATGGCCGGAGCAGGTTTGGTGGTCCTCTCCTTCTTCTGGTCGTCTGACCTCAGCACCCGCCATTTCCTCACGGCATCTACAACAGCGGTCATCGTCATGGGCGCCCTCGCGGGTGTCACCTTCATCGACGGCTGGTCCAAGTGGAACTACGAGGGCTACGAGTCGAAAGAGCCCTGGCCGGAGTACGAGGCCTTGATGGCACGCCTCGACGAGCTGCCCGATGGGAGGGTTCATTGGGAGGCCAACAACGAGGCACTCAATCGATACGGGACCCCGATGTCGCCGATGTTGATCCCGTATTGGACCGAGGGCTCACAGAAGTCGATGGAGGGTCTCTTCTTCGAATCGTCTTTGACGACCCCTTTCCATTTCATCAACTCGTCGGAGATGTCCGAGAAGCCTTCCAACCCCATACCGGGCCTCACCTATCACACCGGTGAGATGGAGCGGGGGATCAAGCACCTCGAGCTCTACGGTGTCTCCTACTACGTCGCGGTGACCCCCGAAGCGACTGCGAAAGCAGACGGGATGCCCGAGCTCACCAAGCTGGCTACTACGACACCATTCACGATCTATGCGCTGCCCGAGACCGATCTGGTCGAGCCCGCAAGCTTTCAGCCCTCGGTCTATGACGTCGAGGACAGAGGTCTTCTGGCTCTGTTGACCGGGCATGCGACGGTCACCGATCAGGACGGTGTGACGCTTCCAAGCTTCTACGACATGTCATTGGAGTGGTACGACGACGTGGACAATCTCAGCAGGTGGGTCGTTGCCGACGGCCCCGAAGAGTGGCCCCGCATCGATTCGTTGGACAAGCGCTCCATTGAAGCAATAGACGTCCCCGCGGATGCGGTCTCGAACGTGGTCGTCGAGGATCACCGGATCAGCTTCCACACCACCGCTGTGGGGGTCCCTCATCTGGTCAAAGTCTCGTACTTCCCCAATTGGATCGCCGAAGGCGCGGATGGGCCCTGGCGCGCCGCACCGTCGTTGATGGTGGTGGTGCCCACCAGCGAGGAAGTGACCCTCGAGTTCGAGAACACATGGGCAGAGACTGGGGGTCTGGTCTTGTCGGCGTTGGGGATCGCCGTTCTCCTTGGATTCGGCGTGGCCGGCATCATGCGGAAGAGGTCTGAGGGGAACTCTGACTCCGCAGGGCTCGTCTGATCCGAAGCAGGCCGAGGACGGTTCGGGGAACCCGTTTGACCAATGAGGATCGGGCCTCACGGATCTCCTCCACCACCACGGGGACTTCAACAATCCGATAACCGTTTCGCTCGGCGCGGATCACCAACTCGGTGTCGTACAGGTCCTGGCGGCTGACGACCAACCCCGCCAACTCATCGACCAGGTCGCGCCGGAAGGCCTTCATCCCGTGGGTGTCCGACACTCTCGAGTCCAGGATCGTGCGCAACATGACGTTGAAGACCCAGGTTGCGAGGCGACGAATGAGCGGCCTCCTGTCCTCCGAGTTCGGGTTTCTCTTGGAGCCGATCACCAGGTCGGCTTCCGGCGTCGACATCACTTGTCTCAAGAACTGGGCGGAGAAATAGTCAATGTCGAAGTTGACCACCCAGTCGCCTTCCGCTTCGAGGAATCCGTGGCGCATGGCAGCCCCGTAATCGGGGTTCGTCAGCGAGGACACGGTGACGGGTGCATCTCCGGCCACCGCTCGCGCCACGTCTGCCGAGTCGTCGTTGGAGCCATTCTCGACGAGGTGGATCCGGTAGGGGAGGCCCAGGCCGTCCATTTCGGAGATGAGCAGCGGAAGGGCATGGGGGATGAAGGCTGCCTCGTTGTAGACAGGCACGACTATCGAGAGGGTGGGGCTCATCGGAGTGGGCGAGTGTAGGAATCGGTGACTGATAGACCCACCCCTACACTCGGGTGTCCCCATGGATCCCCAGAACGTCTTCAAGGCCTATGACATTCGCGGGCGCACTGACAACGGCGAGTTGACACCGGAATTGCTACAGAAGGTCGGTGGCGCATTCGTCGCGGTGGTGGAAGCGAAACAGGTGGCCGTGGGAAGAGACTGCCGACTCTCGTCTCCGGCACTGTTCGAGGCGCTGGTGGCGGGGATCACCGGAGCGGGAGCGGATGTGGTCGATCTTGGGGAAGTTCCTACCGATCTCGTCTACTACTACACCGGGGCCAACCCGATGCCGGGAGCGATGATCACGGCATCGCACAACCCTGCGGAGTACAACGGCCTCAAACTGTGCCGAGCGATGGCGGCGCCGGTGGGGGCGGACACCGGCCTGAATGAGATCAGGGATCGGGTCCTCTCCGGGCTGGAGACGCCGTCGGCGACGACCGGGACCGTCACAACTGTCGAGGCGGTCGAGGCCTACGTCGACCACCTCCTCTCGATCGTGGAGCCCTCCTCCGTCGGACGGATGCGTGTTGCCGTCGACGGGGGCAATGGGATGGCCGGTGTCACTGTTTCCCGGGTGTTCGCCAAACTCGACTGTGTCTTGGACGGTCTCTATCTGGAGCCTGATGGCACCTTTCCCAACCATCCTGCCGACCCGATCCAACCCGAGAACCTGGCGGATCTGGTCGAGATGGTCGCCAGCGGGGGTCACGATCTGGGCGTCGCCTTCGACGGTGACGCTGACCGGGCCTTCTTCATCGATGATCAGGCGCAAGCGGTCAGCGGGAGCACGGTCACGGCGCTGATTGCGCGTTGGATGTTGAAACGCCATCCGGGAGCATCGATCATCCACAACCTGATCACCTCGCGGGCGGTCCCCGAGATCATCGCAGAGGCCGGGGGTCGGGCAATCAGGACCAGGGTGGGGCACAGCTACATAAAGCAGGTTATGGCCGAGTCAAACGCGGTCTTCGGCGGTGAGCACAGTGGTCACTATTACTTCCGTGAGAATTTCAACGCCGATTCGGGGATGCTGGCCATGCTGATCCTGATGCGTGTGATCTCCGAGGACGGGCGACCGCTCTCCGGACTTCGCCGAGACGTCGAGCGCTATGCCGCATCCGGCGAGATCAACCTCAAGGTACGTGATCCGCTGGCGTCGATCGAGGTTGCGGCCGAGGCATACAACACCGCCAAGCAGGACAGGCTCGATGGGTTGAGCGTCGACCTGGGCTGGGCCTGGTTCAACCTGAGGGCGTCCAACACCGAGCCTTTGCTCAGGTTGAATGTCGAGGCGCCCGACCCTGATTCGGTGGACAAACTCGTAGCTGAGATCGCCAAGCTTCTCGAGGAGTGACATGAGCTTGATAGACCCCGACCTGGCCGAGATCCTGGTCTGCCCGGTTGACCACGCGGACCTAGACCAAGACGAGGCTGCCGAGCGCCTGGTGTGCACCGAATGTGGGCGTCGATATCCGGTACAGGACGGCATCCCGGTCATGCTCATCGAAGAGGCCGAGGGGGGCCCCGAATGAGTGACATGCTGACTCAGATCCGCATGCTTGGGAACCAGCTGAGGTGGGCCGCTGATGTCGAGCTGCCGCAGATCCCGGCGACGTCGGACGTCTTGATCGCAGGCATGGGCGGCTCTGGCATTGCGGGCGACTTCGTCACCGCTCTGGCTTCGGTCGGGCGAGGGCGGGTTGCAGTGCAGAAAGGGTATGGCCCGTTGCCCGGTTGGGCCCTCGATCGCAAGCCGTTGCTGATCGCCATCTCGTTCTCCGGCAACACCGAAGAGACTCTCGATGTCGTCGGAGCCGCGTCCGCCACCGACATCCCGATCCTCACTCTCACCACAGGCGGAGAACTGGGCCGGATCACGGGTGAGAAGGGATGGGCGACCATTTCCGTTCCGGGTGGAATCCAACCCCGGGCCGCAGTCGGCTATCTCTTCGGAGCGGTGGCGCGTGTCGTCGCTGCCGCCGGGCTCATCCCGGATCAGCGCCCCGCCTTGATCGAGGCTGCGGACGCAGCGGATCACGCTACGAGCGAGGGAAACACGAGGTGGCACCTGGCCGCCGACATCGCCCAAGGGCTAGCCGGGAGGATCCCAATCATCTATGGCGGCGGGCCGGTCAGTGGTGCCGTCGCCCAACGTTGGAAGACGCAGATCAATGAGAACGCGAAGACACCCTCGTGGTGGTCGGTCCTACCCGAACTCGATCACAACGAGCTCGTGGGCTGGGAGGCGATGCCTTCGCTCACCAGAAAGTATTTCGGCGTTGTTGCGTTGACCGATGCCACCGACCATCCAAGGGTGCGCGATCGGCTCGCCCACTCCCGGGCGCTCACTGAGAACGCGGTGCCCTGGGTTGCGGAAGTGGTGGCGGAAGGTGACACTCCTCTGGCCCGGCTGATGTCCCTTGTGGTGGTGGGCGACCTGATGTCTTTGATGTTGGCCGAGACCGCAGGCGTGGATCCGGTGCCGGTGGACACAATCGAAAAGCTCAAGAAACTCCTGACCGAGGTATGAAATGAATTACGACATCGCCAATCCCGACTTGGCCGAGCATGGAGCAAGACGGATCGCCTGGGCAGGCCGGCGCATGCCGGTGCTGGCCACGATCCGGGAGCGGTTTGCAAAGGAGACACCACTTCAGGGCCATGTGGTGGCTGCCTGTCTGCACGTGACGGCCGAAACCGCCAATCTCATGCTGGCGCTCCGGGATGGGGGAGCCGAGCCAATTCTCTGCGCCTCGAACCCCTTATCGACCCAGGATGACGTGGCTGCGGCTCTGGTAGCCGAGGGCATCGCCGTGTTTGCGATACGAGGTGAGGATTCCGACACCTACTACAAGCACATCAACGCAGTTCTCGACCATGCCCCCGCCGTCACGATGGACGACGGAGCGGATCTCGCCACTGTCCTCCACACTGACCGCAGGGACATCCAGGTGATCGGCTCCACCGAGGAGACGACAACCGGGGTAATTCGACTTCGAGCCATGGCCGCCGATGGGACGCTCCGAGTGCCGGTGGTGGCGGTTAACGACTCTGCCACCAAACACCTCTTCGACAACCATTACGGGACCGGGCAATCGGCTCTCGACGGCATCCTGCGCGCCACCAATGTGTTGCTGGCAGGTTCCACGATCGTGGTGGTCGGCTATGGCGATTGTGGCCGGGGCGTCGCCGATAGGGCTGATGGCATGGGCGCCAAGGTGGTCGTTGTCGAAGTCGATCCGGTGCGGGCGCTGACCGCCTCGATGGACGGCTATCGGGTCATGACCTCCAACGACGCTGCCAGGGAAGGTGACATTTTCATCACCGTCACCGGCAACAAGCACGTCATACGCCGTCATCACTTCGAGTTGATGAAAGACGGGGCCATCCTCGCCAATGCTGGACATTTCGATATCGAGATCGAACTCGACGCCCTGGCTCAGATGGCGGTGGCGCGGCGTGAGATCCGCACCAATCTCGAGGAATTCGAGATGGCCGATGGCCGTCGGCTGCTGGTGGCCGCAGAGGGGCGCCTGGTCAACCTGGGAGCCGCCGAAGGCCACCCTGCCGACGTGATGGACATGAGCTTTGCCAACCAGGCCCTGGCGGCCGAGTTCCTGATCTTGAACCAGGACACTCTCGAGCCCATCATCCACACCCTGCCCCCGGAGATCGACCAGGAAGTGGCTCGCATCAAGCTCGAGCATCTGGGCGGTGGTCTCGAGGTATTGACCGACGAACAGGTGTCGTACCTGACTGGGTGGCGAGAGGGAACCTAAGACCCGTTCAGCGTCAGCGTTGACCATCAGAATTTGTCGTTTCCGGCGCGTACGTTGGCGACATGCTTTGCCAGGCCTGTTTTCGACCGACTCGCGCCTTGATCTGTGAGTCTTGTCGGTATTTGATGCGCCCGGCTCCGGACCGGATACTGACTGGAGGGGTCCGTCTCGTGTCCGCTTTCGAGCACTCCGGGCCGGCTCGCGCCCTGGTGCATCAGCTGAAGTACCGCGGGTTGACGGGCTACGCCGACCTGGTGGCGCTGGTGCTCGCTCCGTCACTCCCCGCTTTGCCGATCGTTCCCGTTCCCCGGGTTTGGACTCGACAGTTGCAATATGGCCTCGATCCTGCGGTCGCCCTGGCAGAACGTCTCGCAAAGCTGAAAAGGGTTCCGGTTATCAAATCGCTGGTTGCGCCGATACATACCCGAAGACGTGCAGGAGGCGATCACTCGAGACCAGTTGCGCCATTCCGGATTTCCAGGATGCCCGCGACCGATTTGGTGTTGGTTGACGACGTGGTCACCACCGGGAGGACTCTCGAGGCGGCGATCGGTTTGATCGGCTCGGAGAGGGTGGCTCTGGCGGTGTCCGCTAACGCCGCACCCCCGGTGTCTAGTCTCTTGGCACCGAGACGCGAGCAGATCTGAAACATTGTCAATAGCCAGGATCGGTACCACCAAAAATGTCATCTGTAGTCATAGTCGACGACGCTGAGCTGTTCCGCGAGGCCTTGAGGGCTGCCTTTGCCCAGGAAGGGTTCGACGTCAAGGCAGTCGCTGCCGACGCCATGAAAGGCATCGACATCACCAGGGAGCACCAGCCTGACCTGGTGATGCTCGATCTCTTGATGCCAGGCATGTCCGGGCTCGAGGTCGTCGCAACAATCATCAAGGCGAGCCCGCGCACCAAAGTGGTTCTTCTCACCTCGAGTGAGTCGGCGGAGGACTTGTTGGCCGCGGTCAAGGCGGGGGCGTCGGGCTACTTGACCAAAGACACCCCACTTCCACGGCTGGTCGCAGCCATGCACGACGTGATCGACGGCGGGGCCGCCGTTTCTCCTGCGATGGGAGGAAAGCTGTTCACGGCGCTGCGAGCCTTGCTCCGGCACAGCGGGACCATGAGCGCCCGAGCGCCCGAGCTCACCGGCAGGGAGCTGGAGATCTTGGGGCTGGTGGGGAACGGGAAGACCTCGCGAGAGATCGCCGAAGAGCTCTTCATCTCTGAGAACACAGTCCGCAACCATGTGCGCAACGTCCTCGACAAGCTCGGTTTGCGGTCACGATTCGAGGCGGTCAACTGGGCCCAGCGCGAGGGTCTGATCGAGGTTCGTTGACGGCAGCCCGCGAAGTGGGTCAAGTCACGCCCACTTGTAACATGGGCACCTAATGCCAATCCTCTCCAAGGTTCTTCGTGCCGGGGAAGGCAAGACACTCAGGGAGTTCCAGGGCATCACCACAGCTGTGAACCAACTGGAGCCCGTCTTCGAAGCCCTGTCAGACGAAGAGCTGAAATCCAAGACAACCGAATTCAAACAGCGCCTCGAAGCCGGGGCACCGCTCGAGGACATTCAGCCCGAGGCGTTCGCTGTCGTCCGTGAGGCGGCCAAGCGTGTCCTCGGCCAGCGCCACTACGACGTACAGGTGGTCGGCGCCGCCGCCCTTCACAAGGGGATGGTGGCCGAGATGAAGACCGGGGAGGGAAAGACCCTGGTTTCCACGATGCCGGCCTATCTCAATGCGCTCTCTGGCAAAGGCGTCCACATGGTGACTGTGAACGACTATCTGGCGTCACGCGACGCCGACTGGATGGGAGCCATTCACCGCTTTCTCGGCCTCTCGGTCGGACTGATCCAGACTTCGATGACGCCTGCCGATCGACAGCCCGCCTACTCCTCCGACATCACCTACGGGACCAACAACGAGCTGGGCTTCGACTATCTGCGCGACAACATGGCGATGAGG
>CAZSMJ010000027.1:0-20923 GCA_964608055.1 uncultured Acidimicrobiaceae bacterium
CGGGAGGTTTAGCGCATCCCGGGTAAGGATGAGGTCCGTGGTTCAAGTCCACGTGGGCCCACCACAGAGTCCCCTCGGTCAGAGCGTGGTCAGGATCTCGTCGAGCCGGTCGTAGCCCTGCGACATCCCTGTCTCCATGCCACTCGACACCATGCCATCACGTGCTTCCAGGGACGGATAGGTGGAGTGACCGCGCAGTCGGCTGCGTCCGCCGCCGAGATCCTCGAAGTTCAGGCTTTCGATGCTCACCACATCCGGGAAACCCTCGAATTCGAAGGTCTGGATCGCGAACTCGTTCTCACGGACCAAATGGAAGACACCGTTGAAAACGTACTCCTCGCCTTCCGGATCGCGGTGGGTGAAGCGGTAGCGCCCCCCGGTCTTGAACTCGTAGCTCTCGAGCTCCATCTCGTAGCCATCGGGCCCCTGCCATTGCTTGACGAGGTCCGGATCCTGGTGGGCACGAAAAACCGCCTCCACTGGGGCGTCGAAATCCCGTTCGAAATCGACGAAGGGCAGGCCTTCGGGGGCATGGACGGTCAATGGGTTGGTCATTTCTTCTCCTCTTTCGTGTCATGGGCGCTCTTGGCGCCGTCGATGTTCTCGAGCAGGGCGTCGAGACGCCGAAATTGCTCCTCGTGGACCAGCCGGTACTTATCAACCCAAGCGGTGAGGGCCTCCAGTTGGGCCGGGTTGAGGTGAACCGGTCTGCGCTGGGCGTCCCTGCTGCGTGTCACCAGACCTGCCTGTTCCAGCACCTGGATGTGTTTCGAGACCGCCTGCTTGGTGATCTCGAACGGCTCGGCCAACTCGTTGACCGTCGCCTGACCCCGGCTGAGACGGGCGATGATCCGGCGTCGCACCGGGTCGGACAGGGCGGAGAAGGCCCGGTCGAGACTGTGGTCGGCGATCGGATCAGTGGTCATTAATCAACTACCTCCTTTATCAATCAGTTGATTGATTTTACAATAGACGCGACGGATCCGGTCTGTCAAGCATCCTTGATGGCAAGGCTGCCGCCCGGTGCGCAGGTGCTACACATGGAGCCATGAGTCGCGCCACATTCGACGTCGACGCGGTCCGCACCCTCTTCCCGGCGTTGAGCCGGCTGGAGGGAACCAAGCAGGCGGCATACCTCGATGGCCCCGGGGGGACCCAGGTCCCACGACAGGTCATCGACGCCATGGCCCAGGTGCTCCGGGAGGGAGTGAGCAATGTCGGTGGCGGGTTCGGCTCCTCGGACTACGCCGACCACATCACCACCGAGGCCCGCCAAGCGATGGCCGACATGTTCAACGCCGACCCCAACGAGATCTCCTTTGGCCAGAACATGACCAGCATCACTTTCGCTGTGAGCCGGGCCCTGGCCAACACCTGGAAACCCGGTGACGCCATCGTGGTCACCAGTCTCGACCACGACGCCAATTTCACCCCCTGGGTCCGGGCGGCCACCGAAGCCGGGGTCGAGGTGCGAATCGCCGAGTTCGACCCAGCCACCGGTGAGCTCGACCCTGCAGCGATCGGCCGGTTGCTCGACGAGAAGGTCCGTCTAGTGGCGATCTGCGTCGCCTCCAACGCCATCGGCACGGTGGTCGATGTCGAAAGCGTGGCCGCCATGGCCCACGAATACGGCGCCCTGGTCTATCTCGATGCAGTCCACGCCGGTCCCCACCGGCTTATCGACGTCAGAGCTTTCGATTGCGACTTCCTGGTCGCCTCTTCTTACAAGTTCTTCGGTCCCCACACCGGGATCCTCTACGGCAAGCTGGACCGTCTCGCCACCCTCGATGCCTACAAGGTTCGCCCCGCACCCTCGGACCCACCGGGGAAGATGGAGACCGGGACCCAGTCCTTCGAGTCGATAGCAGGTGTCACCGCCGCCGTCGACTACCTGGCAGGGCTCGCCAGCGACAGCGCCGGGTCCCGGCGGGAACGACTCGAACATGCCTATTCAATGATCAACGAACACGAACGAACCCTCTCGGAGCGATTCCTCGCAGGTGCCCTATCCATCCCCGGGATTCGCATCTACGGGGTGCCGACGGCCGACCAGCGCCGGGTGGCCACCTTCGCCATCGGGGTCGAAGGCCACGGCTCGGAGTCAGTTGCCGCCCAACTGGCCAAGTCCGGGCTCTATGTCTGGTCCGGTCACTACTACGCGGTCAACGCCATGAACCGACTCGGGGTCCTCGACCAGGGAGGCCTGGTCCGGATCGGGTTCGTCCACTACAACACGACCGGCGAGGTCGACCGGGTTCTGGAGGCGCTGGCCTCGGTCTGAGCCGGCTCAGGCTTCGTCACGATCCCCGACCGATTCCTCGGCTACCCACCTCCCGCTTTTCTTCGCCGCTTCGACGAGTAGGAACTCGATCTGGCTGTTGAGACTGCGCAGGTCCTCGGCTGCCCACCGCTCCAGGACCCGATGCAGCCTCGGGTTGATACGCAAGAGAAAACTCTTGCGATCGGTCATCCGGGATAGAGGGTGCCGGCATTGACCACCGGTTGGACGCTGCGATCTCCGGTGAGGACCACCATCAGGTTGGACACCATGGCCGCCTTGCGCTCCTCGTCGAGCACCACGATGTGCTCAGATGCCAATTGCTCCAGCGCGTCTTGAACCATGGTGACCGCACCACGCACGATCAGCTTGCGGGCCGCGATCACGGCACCGGCTTGCTGTCTGCGCAGCATCTCCCCTGCGATCTCAGGGGCATAGGCCAGGCGGCGCAGACGACAGTCGCGCACCGTTACCCCGGCCTCGTCCAAACGGTCCTGAAGCTCGTGCTGCAGGGTGGCGGTCACGTCGTCGGCGTTGGCCCGCAGCGACGGACCTTCGTCCTCGATTTCGTCATAGGGGTATTCACTGGCGACGTGGCGGATCGCCGCCTCGGACTGCACCTTGACGAAGTGCTCGTAGTCCTCGACATCGAATGCGGCACGGGCAGTGTCAACCACCTGCCAGTTGATCACCGAGGCGATCTCGACGGGGTTGCCCACCGCATCGTTGACCTTCAGGACGTCTGAATCGAAGGTCCGGATCCGAAGCGAAACCTGCCTGCGCTGCGTCAACGGGTTGACCCAGCGAAAGCCGTTCTCCCGCACCGTCCCCGAATAGTGACCGAACAGGGTCACCACCCGTGATTGGTTCGGTTGGTTGATGAAGAGCCCGGGCACGATCACGATCCCGATCAGGATCGCCAGCGCCGCCGCCCCAACCAACCACCAATTCTCCCGGTCGAGAGCCACCACGAAGAGGACAGCCCCACCCAGCCAGAGCACCAGGGCGAGACTCGCCATCAGCCAACCCGAGAAACCGGCGATCAACCGCTCAGCGGACATCGTTTGCCTTTCTGTCATATCACAATGATATCAATACGATATGACAGCGGTCAAGATGCTTCGCGGTTCAACCCTGGAGCGGGGCAACCCCCAATTCGGCCATCAGCGCGCGCACCCGACGCTCCAACTCGTCCCGGATCGGGCGCACTTCGTCCACCGTCTTGCCGGATGGATCGTCGAGCTCCCAATCGACGTACTTCTTCCCGGGGTAGATCGGACAGGCGTCGCCACATCCCATGGTCACCACCACGTCCGCGGCGCGGACGATCTCGTCAGCCCAGGGCTGGGGAATCTCGCTGCTGATGTCGATGCCCAGCTCGGCCATCGCTGCCACTGCCGCCTGGTTCACCGAACTGGCGGGCTCGGAACCACCCGAGAAGACGTCCACCTGCTCCCCCGCCAGCCTTCGCATCAACCCGGCCGCCATCTGCGACCGCCCGGCGTTGTGGACGCACAGGAACAACACGCTGGGGTTGAGAGTCGTCACGTCCGCCTCGAGACGGATCATCGCTCGGATCCGGTCGGCAGCGAATCGCTCGGCGAGCAGTGGCACCCATGTGGTCGCCTGCGCTTTGCTCAGCAACCGATCGGTCGAGTCGTAGAGGAATCGCTCGATGGTCTCGGTGTTGAGCTGACCCTCGAACCGTCGCTTGAGTCGCTCCGCCCCCTGACGCAGGTGGAGTTGCTGCGCGGTCGTCAGCTGGGCCCGGGTAGTGGTCAAGACTGCTTCCTCTCGTTGTCGATCGCATTCACCAACAAGTCGACGCGTCGGTCGATCTCCGAAAAAGAACTGCGGAAGTCGGCGATGAGCCCGGTCTCCACCGGATCGGGGATCGACCAGTGCATCCTTCGAGCTTCGAACGGGACCTCGCCCTCGACCGCCAGATCGCAAACCGAGACCACCAGATCGGGTGAGCCGGCGACCTCGGGGTAGCCCTTGGGCCGGTGAGCGCCGAGGTCGACACCCATCTCGGCACCGATCTGGATCGCTTTGGGGTGCACGGAATCCCTGGGGTTGGGGCCTGCGCTCTGGACGCGGATGCTCGACCTCGACCGGAAGAGAGCCTCAGCGATCTGCGAACGGGCCGAATTGTGGGTGCACAGAAACACGACCGAGCTCGTCGTCAATCGGTGCTCCGGGAGGAAGCCGCGAGCCAGCTCGGTCTCGAGGGAGATGTAGCGGCGGCGACGGTCACCGGAGGACACCCGACGCCGGATCAGGCCTGCCTCCTCCAGGACGCCCAGATGATGGGCGAGAAGATTGGTCTCCGAGTCAGTGAGACGGGCCAACTCCTGTGGTGTCCGGTCGGAAAGGGCCAACTCGTCGACGATCTGAAGACGGGCTTCGTCGCCCAAGGCACGATGGACGGTCGCCCTCTGAAGTAGATCCATACCCCAGAGTATATTGACTCAACTATCATTGAGTCAATTCGGCTCCAGCAAGGTCTGTTCCCCATCGACGACCGATGGCGTGGGATCCACCGTAGACTTGCTTCATGAAGCGTCTCTCCCCCCTCCTCATCCTCGGGGCCATCGTCGCCTTCTTGTTGATGCGCAGACGTGGCGGCGACCCGGTGGAGCCCGATTCCGCCTGGAGCCCGATCTTTCCCTCGTGATAGTCGGTGTGCTCGTGACCGGGGACACCGCGGTCCGAGCCGCCCATTCGCTGAGCGCTCATCCCACTGTCGACGAAGTCGTGGTGATCGGCCCGGCACGGAGCAAGAGCTTTCGGGTTGTGCCCACGGCCGAAGGCTGCGACTTACTCGTCGGCACCGGGCCTGACGCCCCACGACTGGCCCGAAACCATGGGGTGCCTCTTATCTGGGACGGCGAGACGACCGAAGAAGGGGTCATCGTGGCCGGCGGCACCGCGGCAGGCCTGGCCCTGGCTTTGGCTGCGCGCGAGCCCGATCCTCGCCTGGTGGCCGTGGCCCACCCCGACTATGAGGAGGGCTCCGATCACGTGGTGCGTTTCCCGGAGCCGGTGGGACGGGGCACTGTGGCCGACACCACCTACTCCCAGCGCCGGGTGGCGATGGCGAAGTCCCCCAACCGATTCGCGGCGTGCCTGGCCGTCGGCGCCGGGCGGAGTGTGACCATCGTCGACGACGGGGCATTCCTCTCGGGAATCGCCCTGGCGGCCGGTGTCGACATCGTCGGAGATGCCCCGAAGATGGTGTTTGACGATGCTTTGACCTATCTCGAGACGGCCGCCGCGATGGGATTGTTGATGGCCCACGACCGCTAATTGGGATCAGGAGGGGTCATATGTGGACCCTCAGCAACCCAATTACGAGGGGTAGGCGGCAGACTCAGGTCAACGGGACTGCAACCGGAGCGGTTTCCTCGGTCGGGATGTCGGCTTGGTCGCCGGGAGCTGTGGATCCGTTGCCCGGTCGGTAGTCGGTCGGGGGATGCAGGACCTGCTGGGGCATGGAAACCGGGTTGAGTGTCTCTTCCAGCACCACGACCTCGATACCGCCGACCACATCGGAGACCAGGTTGTAGGTGATGGCGAGGAGAACGGTGGCACCGGTGGCCATGACCCAGCCCACCACCGACCCGAACACGACAACCCTGAAGAACTGCTCGACGTTGGCGAACGGTTGGGCGCCCTCGTCGATCAGGGTGATCTCGACCATGAAGGAGGTGAGGCGGTCGGGGATCCCGGCCCGCTCGAAGACTGACCAGAAGATGACACCGCCGAGCACCATGGCGATGGCAACCACCGCCCAGACCACGGCCGAAACCTTCAGCGCGGTCCAGGGATCGATTTTTCTGATTATGCGTCGGACACGACGAACAGTTGCCATACCGGCTCCTAGTTGTGGGGCAAGTCTACGAGACAGCCACAGTTGACCAACGACATCAGGTCAGCAGGGGTTCCTTCACTCCTCGACATCGTGAACGGTGGCGATAGCCGATAGCTCGTTGCCTTCGCCGACGTGGATGACCCGGACCCCGGTCGTGTCCCGCTTCTGACGGCTGATCTTGGCGATCGGGGTGCGAATCCCGATGCCCGCCGAGGACACCAAAAAGACATCCCCGTCCTTGGAGACGGCTAGCGCGCCGACCAAGGTGCCTCGCACCCGGGTGAGCTTGAAGGCCTTCATGCCCTGTCCTCCCCGGGTCTGGCGACGGAATTCGCTCATGCCGGTTCGCTTGCCGTAACCGGTTGAGCTCAACAACAGCACCTCGTCGCCTTCGACGTTGGAGACCGCGGCCACCACTTGGTCACCCTCGCGGAGCCTGATCCCACGGACCCCCTGAGTGCTCCGCCCCATGCTCCTGAGGTCGGCCTCGGCGAAGCGGATCCCCATCCCGTACCGGGTGAAGATCAGCATGTCGTTGGCGCCGTTCGTCGGGCGCACCGACACGACTTCATCGTCATCGGCCAGCTTGATCGCCACCAGGGTCTGATTCCGGGACTCGTACTCCTTGAACTCGGTCTTCTTGGCCACCCCGAGCTTGGTGACAATCACCAAATAGCGCCCGGTCTCGTAGTCGCGGGTGTCGATGATGGCCTGCACCGTCTCTTCCGGCTCCAGGGGGAGCACCGACTGCGCCATCACCCCTTTGGCAGTCCGGGACTGACGGGGAATCGCATGAGCCTTGATCCGATGGACCAAGCCCTTGTTGGTGAAGAAGAGGAGATAGGCGTGGGCCGTGGTGTGGACCAGGTGCTGGATGACGTCGTCGCCCTGAACCTCGGCCGCCTTGATCCCACGCCCGCCACGGGCCTGGGTCCGATACGTGGATGAAGGGACCGACTTGATGTACCCGGTCTGGGAGAGGGTGACGATCAACTCGTCGTCGGCGATGAGGTCTTCGAGGGAAAGGTCTCCCTCGTCGGGGACGATCCGGCTTCGGCGAGGCTCGGTGAACGACCCCCGGATCTCGGTCAGCTCCTCTTTGATGATCGCCCACCGCACCTTGGGGTCGTCGAGGATTCGCTCCAACTCGGCGATCAGACCCTGGAGCTCGGCGAGCTCGGTGCGCAGCTTGTCGACCTCGAGGGCGGTGAGACGCCGCAGCGGCATGTCGAGGATGGCGTTGGCTTGGATCTCGGAGAGCTCGAATCGCTCGATCAGGTTGGCCCTGGCCTCGGGGGTGTCCGCGGAGCCGCGGATCACCTGGATCACTTCGTCGATGTTGTCGACGGCGATGATGAGACCTTCGAGGATGTGGGCTCGGGCCTGGGCTTCCTCCAACCGGAATCGGGTCCGGCGCTCGACGACCTCCATCTGGTGGTCGAGGTAGTAACCGACCATCTCGGCCAGGTTCAGCGTCCTCGGCACCCCGTCGACCAGGGAGACCATGTTGTAGGAGAACGAATCCTGTAGCGGGGTGTTCTTGTAGAGCTGGTTGAGGACCACCTGGGGAACGGCATTGGCTTTCAACTCGATGACGAGACGAGTGCCCACCCGATCCGAGGTTTCGTTGCGCACCTCCGCAATCCCCTCCATCCGCTTCGAGTCGACCAGTTCCTTGATCTTGGCCACGATCCGCTCGATCGAGACCTGATAGGGAAGCTCGGTGGCGATGATCGCGGTGCGTCCCTTCCTGATCTCCTGGACGTCGCACACGCCCCGCAACTTCACCGACCCCCGGCCGGTGGTCAGAGCGTCGCGAATCCCCGCCGTGCCCACCAGGAAGCCCCCGGTTGGGAAGTCGGGGCCCTTCACGAATTGCATCAGCTCCTCGGCGCCGGCGTCGGGGTTGTCGATCACATGGATACAGGCGTCGATCACCTCGCCGAGGTTGTGGGGCGGGATGTTGGTCGCCATCCCCACCGCGATGCCCTGGGATCCGTTGACCAAGAGGTTGGGGAAGCGGGAGGGGAGGACCGCCGGCTCCTGCATCTCGCCGGAGTAGTTGTCGTTGAAATCGACTGTGTTCTCCCTGATCCCGTCGAGGAGGTGGGTCGAGAGCTTGGTGAGCCGGCACTCGGTGTAACGAGCGGCGCCGGGCGGGTCGTCGATGGTCCCGAAGTTTCCCTGGGGATCGATGAGGAGGTGGCGGAGGGAGAAGTCCTGGCCCATCCGAACCAAGGCGTCATAGATCGCCTGGTCGCCGTGGGGGTGGTAGTTACCCATCACATCTCCGACCACCTTGGAGCACTTGCGGTGGGCGGAGCCGGCCACGATGTTGTTCTCGAACATCGAGTAGATGATCCGCCGTTGGACCGGCTTGAGACCGTCGCGGACGTCGGGCAGGGCTCGGGAGACGATGACGGACATCGCGTAGTCGACGAAGCTCTGCTCCATCTCCTGGGTGATCTCGATCTCGGGAACGTTTTCGGTGGGTGGGGTGCGGGTGGCCATGATCAGATATCCAGGAACCGGACGTCGTCGGCGTTTTGCTGGATGAACAGCTTGCGGGAGGCCACGTCGTCACCCATCAGGGTCACAAAAACCTCCTCGGCGAGGACCGCGTCTTCCATATCCACCCGAAGCAAGGTCCGGGTGGCCGGGTTCATGGTGGTCTCCCAGAGCTCGGTGGCGTTCATCTCGGCGAGACCCTTGAACCGGGTCGGCTTGACCTTCGGATGTTCTTTCTTGAACTCGGTGAGGGCCAGGTCGTCCTTGAGGTAGTGGACCTTCGAGCCCACCTTCACCCGGTACAACGGCGGCTGGGCGATGTAGACGTACCCGTAGTCGATGAGTGGGCGCATGTGCCTGAAGAGGAGAGTCAAGAGCAGGGTGCGGATGTGAGCCCCGTCGACATCGGCGTCTGCCAGGAGGACGATCTTGTGGTACCTGGCCTTGTCGATATCGAACTCCTCGCCGACCCCGGTGCCCATGGCGGTGATGATGTCCTGCACTTCGCTGTTCTGGAGCGCCTTGGCGAGCCGGGCCTTCTCCACGTTGAGGATCTTTCCCCTGATGGGGAGGATTGCCTGGGTGGCGGAGTCGCGAGCCGACTTGGCGGGACCGGCAGCCGACTTGCCCTCGACGATGAACAGCTCGGACTCACTGGGGTCGCGACTCGAGCAGTCGGCGAGCTTGTCGGGGAGGCCGCCGGACTCCAGCCCTGACTTGCGTCGGGTGAGCTCTCGGGCCTTCCGCGCCGCCTCGCGGGCTCGGGCCGCGCCGACGCACTTCTCGACGATGCGCCGCGCTTCGGGTGAGTAGCGCTCGAGCCATTCGGGAAGCTTGCGGTTGAGGGCCCTCTCCACATAGGAGCGGATCTCGGTGTTGCCCAGCTTGGTCTTGGTCTGACCTTCGAACTGGGGCTCCTTCACCCGCACCGAGAGGACCGCGGTGAGGCCCTCGCGCACGTCCTCGCCGGTCAGATTCTCGTCCTTTTCCTTGAGCATGCCCTTGGCCCGGGCGAAGTCGTTGATCGCCTTGGTGAGCGCCTTGCGGAATCCCTCTTCGTGAGTGCCGCCTTCATGGGTGTTGATGTTGTTGGCGAACGACAGCACCGACTCGGTGTAGGAGGTGGTCCACTGCATGGCCACCTCGAGCTCGGCGTCGGTACCCACGTCGGAGATGTCGGTCACATGGGCATGGAGCGGGTCCCGCTTCGAATTCAGGTGTTTGACGAAGTCGACCAAACCGCCCTTGTATTGGAAGCTCTCGATCCTGGGCTCGGCCTCCCGTTCGTCGGTGAGCGTGATGTGAAGGCCCCGATTGAGAAAAGCCGTCTCGCGAAGACGTGACGCCACCGTGTCGTATTCGAAGCTGGTGGTCTCTTGGAAGGTGTCGGAGCTCGGCCAGAACCGGATGGTCGTGCCGCTGTTCTTGATCGGGCGCCCCTTCTTGGGCTCCTTCGCCTTCGGCTGGCCGTCCTTGAATTCCTGGGTGTACGCAAAGCCACCGCGCCGCACCTCGGCCTCGAGACGAGAGGAGAGGGCGTTGACCACCGAGACCCCGACGCCATGCAGTCCACCGGACACCGTGTAGGCGCCCTGCTCGAATTTCCCACCCGAATGCAGCGTGGTGAGCACCGTGGTCAGCGCCGACTTCTTCGACTTCTCGACATGCTCGACGGGAATGCCACGCCCGTCGTCGATCACTTCGACGCCTCCGTCGGCGCGCAACGTCACGCTGATCTTGGTGCAGAACCCCGCCATCGCCTCGTCGACCGAGTTGTCCACCACCTCCCAAATCAGATGGTGAAGCCCCCGGGGCCCCGTCGATCCGATGTACATGCCGGGGCGGCGTTTCACCGCCTCGAGACCGTCGAGAACGGTGATGTCCTTGGCTTCGTAACTATCGCGGGTGGCCGTCACGACCCTCCTTTGGTGACCTGGATGGAAGGTGGAGTCCGCCTGCTCGCGGAGACTTTCACGTATGTCATTTTACCGATATTTACTGACAAAACCAATCCATCCGTGGCGGCAGCTCTCAGTTTCTCGACGGTGGGGTGACCTCGACTTGATCCACCACCCCGTCTCCGAAACGGACCCTCAGGGTCTCCACCAATTGGGTCGCCCCATACCTGAGGAATGCCACCATCGACGGTGCCGAGGCCTCAACCACGAGGGTCCTCCCTTTGATCACAACCGGTCTCGACCTCCCTACCCATGGGGTCCCGGCGAGCTCGTCCCACTCATCGATCAGCTGTGACATGAGCACCGGATCGGGGAGGCCCATCTTCCTGAAGACATCGCCGAGAGACGACTCGAAGGACGACAGGTCGCCGCCGTTCATCTCTGGACCCCGTCCCCTACCCGCCACACCGAGCCCGGGACCGGGACGTCCTCGGGCCGCGCGGAGGTGATCAGGGTCTGGGCATGGTCGGGTATGGCTCCCGCCAGTGCCTTGGCCCGGTCCGGGTCGAGTTCGGAGAACACATCGTCGAGAAGCAACACCGGCTGTTCCCCGACCACCTCAGCCACCGCGCGGTGGGCGGCAAGTTTCACCGCCAGCGCCATGGTTCGCTGCTCGCCCTGGCTGCCGTGGGTCCTCGTATCCACCCCATCGATCCGGAACACCGGCTCGTCCCGGTGTGGGCCAGTGGTGGTCAGGCGCCGGTCGTAATCCGCCCTGCGTGACTGTTCCAGTGCTGCAGCGATATCCGCGGCGAACTCCCCGGAGGAGCTCGTCGAGATCTCCTTGGTCGTCCATGAGCACACGTAGCCCAGTGCGGCGAGGTCGTCTCGCTGTGAGATCGAGGCGTAAGTCTCTTCGAGCCAGGGGGCCAGGGTCTCCATCACGGCGACTCTCCTCCCCATGACCCGCCCCCCGGATTGGGCGAATCGGGAATCCCACACCGAGAGGGTGGACTCGTCACGCTCGCCGGCACGGAGAAAGGCGTTTCGTTGCCGAAGGGCACGATCGAATTCGGCCTGATCGAGATGGGCGGCCGGCCACAACTGGAGTGCGACCTGATCGATCAGGTCGCGTCGATAGGCGGGGCCCCGCTTCACCAGGTCCAAGTCCTCCGGCAGGAAAGCGATCACCCTGACCACACCCAGGAGGTCCGAGGTCCGGCGCAATCGGGTCTTGTCGACCTGGGCCCGCCGGGGCCCGACCCGGTTCAATTCGATCTCCATGAGCCGAGATCGTTCCGCGGTGGAGATGCCGGCGCGGAGGATGGCGCCGTCCGCGTCATCCTTGATCAACGCTCCTTCCTCCACCGAGCGAAAGGACCGGAGCGTCGCCAAAAAGCCGATGGCCTCGAGGAGATTGGTCTTCCCGGCCCCGTTCGGGCCGAGCAAGAGGTTCACACCGGGGTCCGGGCTCCACTCGAGAGTGTCATACGACCGAAAGTCGGTGAGCGATAACCAGTCGACCTGCATTCACACCCGGACGGGCATCAACAGGTAGAGGAACTGGTCATCCGTGCCCTGGTCGATCACACTCGGCTTGAAGGCGTCGATGACCCGGATCCGCACCGAGTCGCCAGGGATGGCAGACACCCCATCCTGGAGATACCGGGGGTTGAATGCGATCGAGACCTCTTCGTCGGTCCCGGTGTATTTGCCGTCGAGGTGCTCGGCTTCGGCGCCGACATCCTGACGGGTGACCGTCACCTCGATCCCTCCGTCCATCATCTTGAGTCGCACCGGGATGTGATCCTCGGCGACCAGGCTGACCCGTCCCAGGGCCTCGAGCAGGCCCTCTTTCTCCACCACCACCTGATTGGGGTAGATGTCAGGGAGCAGCGACTGGTACTTGGGGAAGCTGCCATCGATGAGGCGAAGCCGGAGCAGACCCTTATCCGAGGTGAACACCGCTTCCCGGTCGAGGAGTTGGGCCGTCACCTTGGTCGACCCGATCGTTCGCGGCAGCTCTCGCAATCCTCGGGCCGGGACCAGCGCCGTCCCCTGGAGCCCGACTCCGACGAGATCCCGTCGTGCCAGTCGGTAGGAATCGGTGGCGACCATGCGCAAACCGGCGTCCGACCCTTCGAAGAGCACCCCGGTGAGTATCGGCCGCGCCCCATCGGCTGAAGCCGCGATCGTGACCTGGTTGATCGCCTCCGCCAGTTCCTCGCCGTCGACCTCGACTCCATCGGCGACGATCTCCTCGTGGAGCGGGAAGTCGTCGAGCGACAGCGGTCGCAACGTGAAGCGGGGCCCGTTGCCCTGAATCTCGATGTCGTTCTCGGTGGTCCCCACCGTGACCGAGCCGGCTGGCATCTTGCGAACCGCCTCCGAGAGCAACCTCCCGGGGATCACCGCCCGTCCCTCCTCCATGACCTCCACCTCGGCGGAGGTCCGCACCGTGATGTCCAGATCAGTGCCGGTGACTCGCAAGCTCGTTCCCGACACCTCGCAGAGCAGACCCTGGAGCACTGGCAAGGCGGTCCGAGTCCCTACCGCGCGATTGGCCCTGGCCAGCACATCGGCCAAGTCGTCTCGCTGAGCTCGGATTCTCACAGGTGGTTGTCCCTTCTTCTGTCTCTACTAATTGTCATTAAAGAGTATTAGTCGTAGTAGGGGGCTGTGGATTTGGGGATTTCGGGCAAATGACGGGGCGGGCATTGGTGATTGTCCTGTTCATGGGGTTGTTGATCGAATGGGCATATCTCACCGAGTTCGGGGGACAACTCATTTGCCTGTGGATACAACCCCACCTTTCCTCAGGTCTTGTGTGAGTTGCGTGACCCGGTCAAAGACGGCTCGATCTGAGCGCAAGATCCGCTTCACCTTCTCGACCGAGTGGAGGACCGTGGTGTGGTCCCGCTGGAAGTGCTCGCCGATCTTGGGCAGGGAGAGGTCGGTGAGCTCCCGGCAGAGATACATCGAGATCTGCCGGCACAGGACCAGAGGTTGTCTCCGACTAGGGCTCAGCACATCCTCGACCGAGAACCCATAGGCGGTGGCCGTGGTCCGGATGATGGTGTCCGGTCCCAGCGGAATCGGCTCGTCGGGGGTGACGATGTCACGGAGAACCCGCTCTGCGGTCTCGAGGTCGATGTCACGTCGATTTAGCGCCGACCAGGCGGTGACGCGCGTCAGGGCTCCCTCGAGCTCGCGGATGTTGTCAGAGACCAATCCTGCGATGTGCTCGAGGACGTCGATCGGCACCGGGCGCGGAGCGAACTCGGCATTGCGCTTCAAGATGGCGAGCCGGGTCTCCACGTCGGGTGGCTGGATGTCGGTCAGGAGCCCCCACTCGAACCGGCTGCGAAGCCGGTCCTCGAGCGAGGACAGGTTGCGGGGATGACGGTCCGAGCTGATGACCATCTGCTTACCCGACTCGTAGAGCGAGTTGAAGGTGTGGAAGAACTCTTCGAGGATCTGTTCCTTGCCTTCGAAGAATTGGACGTCGTCGAGAAGCAGGATGTCGACCCCGCGGTAGCGGTGTTTGAAGTCGTCTGGCCGCTTGCGTCTGATGGAATCGATGAAGTCGTTGAGGAAGTTCTCCGACGAGACATAGCGGACCACCAGGTTGGGGTACATCTCGAGGGCCTGGTGCCCGACCGCATTCAACAGGTGGGTCTTGCCCAAGCCGGCGGCGCCGTAGATGAAGAGCGGGTTGTAATGAGCTCCCGGTTGCTCGGCGACCGCCATCGCCGCCGCCCAAGCGAAACGATTGGACTGGCCGACGACGAAGCTCTCGAATCGGTACCGCGAGAAGAGATTCGACGGGGATCCCTTGCCGGTTGGATCCTGTGCCTCGCCGCCCGGTTCGGCGTCGTCCTGACGGTCGAGGGTCAGCTGTTGATCGGTGAGTTCAACCTCGACGACCTTGTATCGCGGTGGGGAATCGGTCCCGTAGATCTCCTTGAATGCATCCTCGATCAGATCGCCGTGCTTGTCACGGACCCATCTCAGATGGAATTCGCTGGGTGCGGTGAGAATCGGGGTCCGTCCCTGAAAGTCAGGCTCGATCCGCGAAAGCCAGGTCTCCCAGTTCCCTTTGGAAGCTCCCGCCCGCAGAATGTCCTGAAACTGATTCCATCCATCGGGCGCGGTATTTGCTTGTGTCAAAGGACCAACTCCTCCAAGTCCGGTCGAGTTGTCCACAGACACATCCACATCTGTGGAAAGGACTGTGAACATCCCACCGGGATGTCTTCCAGGTTGTCACCGAGAGCGGTCCAATCATCCAGCTCACGACAGGGGAAGTCGATCGCGCTCCCAAGGTCAAGGGTGGCGAGTATCGACCCGGGGTCACGAGGTCGTCAAGAACGCGGAAATCAACGGTGTGGATGACTCCACCGTCATCTGTCCACAAGAAAACCCCAGGTAGTATAAGGTTTTTCCATACATTTCCATGCCAGTTTCGGCCCCAGATGGCGAGGAACGGCCCATGGGTTCTTTTCGCGACCCATCCGAATTCTTCGCGGACCGGATGGCCCTTGGCTAGACGCCGGCAGCCTCGATCACGATCGGGACGCTTTGACATAACTTCGGCACACTTCGTAACCTGTGATCTCTTTCCCCCTTCGACGAAACGCTGGCGATGAAAAGGACTTACCAACCAAAGGTGCGACGTCGGAAGCGCCGACACGGCTTCCGCCATCGCATGCAGACTCGGGCCGGTCGTGCCACCCTCAAGGCGCGCCGTCTCAAGGGCCGGAAGCGTCTCGCTGCCTGACATCGAGCCTCTTCGCTCGCCGCGCGATTTCCGGAGGGTCTTGAAAGAAGGAACCAGACGTCGCTCTGGCGGCGTGGTCATGGTTCAATGTCCAGGTCTTGAGGGACCGCCTCGTGTCGGGCTCGTCGTCTCGAAGAGTGCCGGGAACGCGGTGACCCGGAACCGGATCAAACGCCGTCTGCGCCATATCGTGCGGACATTGCCGCTCAAGCCAGGAATTGACTACGTGATCATCGGCGCCAGCCAGGTAGCAGACGTGCCCCATCCCAGTCTCGTGGGATGGCTGGAGCGCGCCCTTGGGGGAACTGACGATGCTTAGGTGGCTGCGTCCCCGTTTCCTGGCCGTGGGTCTGATCCGGATTTACCAGAAATTGGTAGCTCCTTCGTTGCGGGCGAACTGTCGGTATCAGCCGACCTGTTCCTCTTACACCGCAGAGGCGATCACCCGCTTTGGCGTGATTGGTGGCAGCTGGCTCGGCGTCAAGCGGATTGGTAGGTGTCATCCGCTTCGACCCGGCGGCTATGACCC
This sequence comes from uncultured Acidimicrobiaceae bacterium, assembly GCA_964608055.1. Taxonomy (GTDB): domain Bacteria; phylum Actinomycetota; class Acidimicrobiia; order Spongiisociales; family ZC4RG35; genus JALYNX01. Next base: position 15,868 of record CAZSMJ010000027.1, read on the forward strand.
CGTCCCCGAAACCTGGAGAACTCAATAATGGGTGGGCTTTTCGACATTCTCAAGCAGGCACTGGGCTCGGTGCTCGCCTTCTTCTACGAGATCTTGGTTCCCCCCTTGAGCGAAGGAGCTGGGCTCGGCATCGCCATAATCCTGCTCACGATTTTCATCAACCTCGTGGTCTTCCCGCTGACTCTGAAACAGACCCGAGCCACCCGGGCCTTCACCGAGATCCAGCCCGAGATAAAACGGTTACAGAAGGAGTACAAGGACGACCCCCAGGAGATGCAGAAACGTCTCATGGCCCTGCAGAAGTCGGCTGGGGCCACCCCCGGTGGTTGTCTCCTCCCCCTGCTGATCCAGATGCCGATCTGGTTTGCGCTGTTCCAATTGTTGCGGGCACCACTCATCCGTGACGCAACGACCGGGGTCCTGGCGCCGGGGGCGGCGCACCCCATCGATCCCACCTCCTCGCTGGGGATGGCGCTGCTCGATGGAACCGACAAGTTGTTCCTCGGTATGGACCTGAGCTTCAGCCCTAGTGATGCCTTTGGCATCGGCCTGGCGACTGCCCTGCCCTATCTGATCCTGATGACGGTCATGGTCGCAACTCAGTACGTCCAGCAGTGGCACTCGACCTACGGCCAGGAGCGTCCCGCCGACCAGAAGGGGGCCGGGGCCCAACAGGCGATCACCAAGATAATGCCTTTGTTCATTGGTTTTATCTCTTGGAACTTCCCCGCCGGACTGGTCCTCTACTGGACCACTTCCAATCTCTTCCGTCTCGGTCAGCAGGCGCTGATCTTCAAGATGGATGGACGCCCCACCCCGGGTGCTGCCAAGACCGAGTCGAGCCAGGACGCCGAATCGGTTGAGGGTGAGCCCAAGAAACCGCAAGTGGGGTCAGCCGACAAGCGCCGACGGCGCAGGAGGAGATGACGTGGATTACCTAGAGGTGCGGGCGAGGACGGTCGATCTCGCCGTCGAGGCGGCGATGACCGAGTTGGGGATCGCCGACCGTGAGCAGCTCGCCGTCGAAGTGCTGCAGGAACCGGAGAAGGGTTTTCTCGGGTTCGGGGGACAGGATGCGGTGGTCCGGGTCACCCAACGCAAGACCAGACGCCGCCGCAACGAGCGCCGTCGCAACCCCCGGGAAGCGCGCTCCGAGACTAGAGCCCGACAGGAGACACCGAAATCGGGTAACAATGGGGAGAACCGACAGAAGAGCAACACCAACAGCAGGGGTCGCGAAATGAACCGTCAGGAGAAGAATGACCAACCCCGGGTTGACGATCGTCCCGTGATGACGATCGACGACCAGGCACGAATCGCCGGTGAATTCCTCGAGGGCTTGGTCGCCGCATATGGATTGGAGGGTTCGGTTTCGACTTCGGTCGTCGAGGACGTGATCATCGCCGATGTCAATGGTGAGCAGACCGAGGCCCTGGTCGGAGTGCGGGGAGCCGTGCGGTCCGCGATCCACGAATTGACCCGCACCGTCATGCAGCGATATGCCCAGGACACCGCCCGGCTTCGTCTCGACATCGCAGGGTACGCCGAAAGACGTCGTCAGGCATTAACTATTTACGCCGAGCAACTCATCGAGCAGTTGATGGCCGAAGGTGGCGAGATCATGTTGGAACCGATGAGTCCCGCCGACCGCAAGGTGATCCACGACGCCGCCGCGGTCCACGACAATGTTCAGTCGTATTCTGAAGGTGAGACTCCGCGACGTTATGTGGTCCTGACCCGGGTCGAGATCGATAACGACGACGAAGACGCCGTAGACGACGATCAACCTGATCGCTCCGAGGAAGAATGATCCCAGCATCGACTCTGAGTTCGACCAAGGGGGCCCCGATGGGGGCCCCTTCTCTTTTCCTGTCGACCCGCGACTCCCGTTTCACGTGAAACATCGCGAGACCTGGCTCAGATGCGGAGAGTGGGTGGGTGTCGAGTTGGACGGCACCGCACTCGAACGTCTCGACACCTATCAGCGGTGGCTGGCCGAGGAGGCGGTTCCCGCCGGGAGTCTGGGCCCGGGGGAGAGTCAACGTCTCCACGATCGGCATCTCGGGGACTCGATCCTGTTTGCCGCCGGTTTTGTTTCGATCCCGGATCAGGTGCTGGACCTCGGCTCCGGAGCGGGGTTGCCCGGTATCCCCTTGGCCGTCCTCTGGGGTGATACTCGATTCACCCTACTCGATCGATCGGGGCGGAGGGTAGATCTGATCCGACGGGCAGTGCGGATCCTGGCGTTGGAGAATGTCACGGTGGAACAAGGGGAAATCGAACACCCTTCCCACCAGGAGATGGCGGTGGTGTCCCGGGCTACCCTACCCCCGAGCCGAGCTCGAGAGCTGATCACACCTTGGCTGATGCCGGGCGCGGTGGCCGTTCTCGGCGGTTCCTGGGAGCGCCGACCAGAGCACGAGGGGTGGGCGACATTGGAGATCCCGGCTGAGGTCCTTGACCACACGATCTGGCTTCTTATGATGCATCAAACGTGACCGAACGTGGACCATTGGTCGTTGCCCTCGCCAACCAGAAGGGTGGTGTCGGCAAATCGACGACTGCCATCAACCTGGCCGCCGCTTTGGCATTCCAGGGGCAACGAACCCTTCTCATCGATCTCGATCCCCAGGGGAACGCCACCAGTGGTTTGGGGATCGACCGATCCTCCATCGATGTCTCTATCTATGACGTGATGCTCAAAGAATCGGAGTTGGTCGACGCCATCGAGCCCACTTCGGTGCGGGATTTGTTCGTGGTTCCGGCCACCATCGATCTCGCCGGGGCCGAGATCGAGTTGGTTTCATTGTTTTCACGTGAAAACCGGCTCCGCAATGCCATCCAGACCTCGGGTGACGGACACGATGTGATTCTGATTGACTGTCCACCTTCATTGGGATTGCTCACGGTCAACGCCCTCACCGCTGCGGACGAGGTGATGATCCCGATCCAATGTGAGTACTACGCATTGGAGGGTCTCAGCCAACTGCTGCGCAATGTGCAATTGGTGACCACAAACCTAAACCCGAGCTTGAAGGTTGGGGGGGTGGTCCTCACCATGTACGACGGTCGGACCAAGCTCTCCAAGGATGTGGCCCAACAGGTCCGAGAGCATTTCGGGGAAATCACCTACCGCAGCGTGATCCCCCGTTCGGTCCGGCTCTCCGAGGCCCCCTCATATGGCGAACCGATCGAGGCCTTCGACCCGATGAGCCGGGGAGCTATCGCTTATCGCCATCTGGGCAAGGAGTTCCGGGAACGTCATGGGATGAAGGAGAAATAGCGATGTCGACACGACGCTCCGGTTTGGGTCGTGGTCTGGATGCCCTGATCCCCACCACCACCCCCGCCGCCGAACCGACCGGTTTCAGGATGGTTCCGGTGGACGCCATCGTGGCCAACCCCGATCAACCCCGGACCCACTTCGATGACGACACGCTCGAGGAGTTGGCAGCTTCGATGCGGGAAGTGGGGGTCCTGCAACCGATCGTGGTCACCGAGACCGGTGACGGGTTCGTCCTGATCGCCGGCGAACGAAGATGGCGCGCCGCGAAACGGGCCGGCATGAGTTCGATACCGGCGGTGGTGCGAGAGGCAACCGGTTCTTCGACTCTGGTGGAGGCTTTGGTCGAGAACGTGCAACGTCAGGATCTGAGCCCGCTCGAAGAGGCCAACGCCTATCGTCATCTCCTGGAAAATTATGGAATGAAACAGGAAGAGGTGGCCGACCGGGTCGGCAAGTCGAGACCCACCGTTTCCAACACTCTCCGCCTGCTCCAACTGCCGCCGGCGATCCAGGCTCTGGTCGACAACGGAGAGCTCTCCGCCGGTCATGCTCGCCCGTTGGTGGGGATGGAGGACGTGGCATATTCGACCCATCTCGCCGAGCGAGCCGTCGCCGAAGGATGGAGCGTTCGTCAGATGGAAGAGGCGGTGCGAGCGCGCAAGTCGATCGAGACTGGGCCCTCGACCCGGGTCCGGGCGCTTCGACCGGTGCAGATCATCGAATTGGAGAAGCGGCTCGGGGAGAAGCTAGGAGCCCCGGTCAAGATCGACTATCGCAACGAGAAGGGAAAGCTGGAGATCAAGTTCGGTTCCTTAGAAGAACTGGAGCGGATCTACCGCAGCTTCACCGCGTAGCAGCGGCGTTGGCGAAGAAGAGTGTGATTCCGTCGACCACGGCGAGTCCGGCCTCTTCGTTGAGTTTCGCCCTGGACACGACCACCGCGGGGGCGCTGGTGTCCTTGAGGAGCGCGTTGGCTCGACCCTCGACCCGCCCTCCGGTGACGGAGGCGATCGATCTCGCCAGCATTTCCCCGGCCGAGGAACTGCTGTGCTCGGTGGCGAAGAAAAAGACACAGTCGTCCCCATCGGGGCTCATTTGGAAGGCGACGATGAGGTCGGAACCGACCCGGTTGGCGCGACGGGCCCTGACCCGTTCCGGAAGTGAGGCGTCCTGTGACCTCGACATGACGGGTAGCCCTCCCAACTCCTGGAGACCGAGTGCGGCGACCGAAGCGGCCTCCCAGGCCATCGTGGCCTCATGGGGGTCTCGGCAGCCGGCGTCGAGATAGATCCTCGCCCCGGCCACGGTGGTCGGGAGCCGGCGCAGCCACTCCCGCTCCCGAACCGCGTGACGCCCTTCCTTCATCTCGCCCCGGGTCACGAGATGGACCTCGGTCACAACCTCGGGGCCAACTTTTCCATCTTCTGCCAGATTTCTGTTGTGCTGGAACTCGAGCACCGCGGCTTCGGTCTTGGGGCCGAAGATCCCGTCGACTTTGCCCGCGTCGAAACCGAGCGAGCTGAGACGGGACTGGAGCTCGGAGACATCCTCGCCCCGGAACATGGGGCGACGGAAGAAGAGAAGCCGGTCACCGAATCGGTAGCCGGCTTCGTAGAGCGACCTCCAGGTATCCGGTCCGACGATCCCGTCGACGACCAGGCCCTTGGCCTTTTGAAACTCCTTTACGGCGACCACGGTGCTCTCACCGAACACCGAACGCGGGTCAGGATCGGATTGGTAGCCGAGAGAGCTGAGACGATCCTGGATGTC
>CAZSMJ010000028.1:0-20824 GCA_964608055.1 uncultured Acidimicrobiaceae bacterium
CAAGTCCACGTGGGCCCACAATTCACCGACCCGGGGACCCCCCCCCAGAAATGGCGCTTGAACTGGGAAAACAGCCGAAACCCAGCTCTCACGCCATCTCACGGCCCTTGTACCTTTCTCCCTCTACGTACCTCGGGTGAACGCCAGTGTCCCCCTGGGACATCTCGACCAGCGTTGTGTACGCTTGGCGGACATGTGTACGTCACTCGAACCGCCTATCTAGGGAGAAAGAGGCCATGGCGCAAAGGAGCTTGGAAGACGTCCTGCAGTCGGCGGACAACCCGGTGGAGATGCTGCGGAACTCCCAGATCGGGGCCTACGTGTATCCCGTCGTTGCCCCCGAGTTCAGCAACTGGCGCGACGAGCAGCGTGCCTGGCGGGACAGCGCCGTCCTCTTCGATCAATCCCATCACATGGCCGAGCTCATGGTGGAAGGACCCGGCGCCTTCGACCTGCTGTCCGGTCTGGCCATCAATAGCTTGGCCGACTTCGACACCAACCGGGCGAAACACTTCGTCCCCTGCAGCTACGACGGCTATGTGATCGGTGACGTGATCATGTTCCGTCTCGCCGAGGACAGTTTCAACCTGGTCGGGAGGGAGCCGACGGTCAACTGGGTCCAGTTCCACTGCGAGGCCGGCGAGCACGACGTCGAGTACCACCGCGACGACCGGTCGCCGGCTCGTCCTGGCGACCAGCCGGCCGTGCGGCGCCACTACCGCTATCAGATCCAAGGGCCGAACGCCCGGGCCGTCATCGAGAAGCTGAACGGGGGGCCGCTCCCCGACATCAAGTTCTTCCACGTCGGCACGATCGAGGTGCGGGGACGCCAGGTGCCAGCGCTGCACCACGGGATGGCAGGGGAGCCGGGGCTCGAGATCTGGGGCCCTTACCAAGAGGGGCCGGAAGTGAGGCAGGCCATCCTCGAAGCAGGCGAGGATCTCGGGATCCGTCAGGTGGGCGCCCGGGCATATGCCACCAACACCCTCGAGTCGGGCTGGATCCCCTCACCGCTCCCTGCGGTGTACACCGGGGAGAGGATGAAGGCGTACCGGGAGTGGCTGCCGGCGGACCGGTACGAGGCGGTCGGCTCCATCGGTGGCAGCTTCGTCTCCGACGACATCGAGGACTACTACCTCACGCCTCATGACCTCGGTTACGGCTTCTACATCAAGTTCGACCACGAGTTCATCGGGCGTGACGCCCTAGAGGCCATGGCCGACCAGCCACACCGCAAGAAGGTCACCTTCGAGTGGAACCCCGACGACGTGGTCCGGGTCTGGCAGTCCCTGTTCGAGCCCGAGGGCCAGAACTTCAAGCACATCGACCTGCCGCTGTCCAACTACACCTCGGCGAGCTACGACGCTGTATTGCGGGACGGCGAGCCGGTCGGCTTCTCCATGTTCAGCGGCTACACGTACAACGATCGGGCCTTCCTCTCGCTGGGCACCGTCGATCCCAACGTCGAAGTGGGAGACGAGTTGACCCTGGTATGGGGTGAAGCCGACGGAGGGACCCGGAAGCCCACTGTCGAGCGACACCGGCAAACTGAGATCCAGGTCCGGGTTGCCCCCACCCCATACTCTCGGGACGCCCGAGAATCCTACGGGGGCAGGTGGCGGGGACGGGCGAGCTGAACCGACACCGGGGTCAGAGGAGGAGGGTCGGACCGGGCTCAGTACGCCCGGGGAAAGACCAGTCCGTCCATCAGCTTGCGGGCGGTGCGGACGATCCCGGCCCCGAGCACCCGCGGCTCCCCGTCCGTGGCCAGCCGGACCAGGGCATCGAAGCTACCCGTCGGGTGCTCGAGACGGACGACATCGTCGCCCGACCTGATCCGGGCGACCGAGGAGGCGGGGGAGCCGGGGAGGAGGGCGGCGGTGGCGACGCTCACCGCCCCAAGGACGCCTATCGCCTGATGACATCGATGGGGGATGAAGGTCCGGGTGGAGAGTGCTCCGCCCTCTCGGGGCGGGGAGACCAGCGTCAGTTTGGGGACGGTGGTCGTGGCGACGTCGCCGAGGTTCATCAGCGCACCTGCCGCGAGCCGGATCCCCTCCAGGGCTTCTCTCAGCTCCGAATTGGCCTCCAGCTCCTCACAGGGCTCGTACCCGGTGATCCCGAGGTCGGCCGCTCTCATCACCACCACCGGCATCCCGTTGTCGATGAGTGTGGTTTCGATGCCGTCGATCTCGTCGCTGATCCGACCCGTGGGGAGCAAGGCGCCGGTGCTCGAGCCGGCGATGTCCTCGAACTCGATCCTGATCTCGGCCGCGCTCCCGGGCACGCCGGCGATCTCGGTCTCCCCGGCATAGACGGGGCTCCCTCCCGTCACCGGGAAGGTGACCACCGCCTTCCCCCCGGTGTTCCGCATCAGGATGCGAGCCGAGGCGCGGCCCTCGGTGGGGGCGATCATCCCCCGCTCCACGGCGAACGGACCTACCGCTGCCAGCATGTTCCCGCAGTTCTGCCGATCGGTGACCTCGGGCCGGTCCACCGCCACCTGGAGGAACAAGTACTCGAGGTCGGCGTCTGCCCTTTTGGAGGGCGTCACCACGGCCGCTTTGGTGGTGAGGGGATGGGCGCCGCCCACCCCGTCGATCTGGCGTGGGTCGGGCGAGCCCATGACCCGGAGAAGCAGGGCGTCTCGCTCCGCGGGGTCGGAGGGCAGGTCGTCGGCGACGAAGAACGCCCCCTTCGAGGTGCCGCCTCTCATCAGCATGCAACGGATACCTGGAAGGTCGCTGATCATCGTGTTCTCCTTCGGGAAGATAGCGAGAAGGGCCCGGGATAGGGTTGGGGACATGAGCCGGGAGTCGATTCTGGTGGTCAGTGCCCACGTCGCCGACTTCGTGTGGCGCGCCGGTGGCGCCATGGCCCTGTACGCCGCGAGGGGCGACGAGGTGACCGTGGTCTGCCTCTCCTACGGGGAGCGAGGCGAGTCCGCACGGTACTGGCGGCAGGGGATGACACTGGAGCAGGTCAAGGAGGCGAGACACCGGGAGGGTGCGGCCGCCGCCAAGGTCCTGGGCGCCGATCTAATCGCCTTCGATGGCGACGACTACCCGCTGGTCGAGACCCACGAGCTCCTCGACCGACTGGTCGCTATCTACCGGGAGGTGCGACCGACGGTCGTGCTCACCCATACCGAGCGTGACCCATGGAACCGGGACCACGAGGTGGCGAGCTCCATGGCCACCAAGGCCCGCATCATTGCCCAGGCCGCGGGCCACGACCCCGAGACGGAGGTGATCGGCGCCCCACCGGTGTTTCTCTTCGAGCCGCATCAGACCGAGTACTCGGGCTTCATGCCTGACGTCCTACTCGACATCACCGGGGTCTGGGACCTGAAGCTGGAGGCGATGCGCTGCATGGAGGGCCAGGAGCATCTCTGGGACTACTACACCAGCGTGGCGACACGGAGGGGGGCCCAGGCGCGACGCAATTCCGGCCCCAACCTGGGGATGGCCGACGACACCAAGGCCGAGGCCTATCAGCGGGTCTACCCGCAGGTGGCGGCCGAGCTGGCCTGAGATGGGACGAGCGGTGATCGTGAGGAAGGTCCGGCGGGCGGAACCTGAGGTGATCGCCGGTCTGAAAGATGCCGGGGTAGCCACGGTCCACGAAGCGGGCGCCGCCCGTCTCCTCTCTCCGGAGGTGGCGTCGATCCAGCAAGGTGCCCGCATCGCCGGCTCGGCCGTGACCGTCTCCTGCCCACCCGGCGACAACCTGATGATCCACGCCGCGGTAGAGACGATCGAGCCGGGCGATGTCCTGGTGGTGGCGACCACGGAGCCCGCCGACAACGGGATGTTCGGCGAGCTGCTCGCAGTCTCGGTGGGCGGCCGTGGCTGTGCCGGCCTGGTCACCAACGGGGGAGTGCGCGACGTCGACGATCTGCGTCGCATGAGGTTCCCGGTGTGGGCGAGGACGGTCCACGCTGCCGGGACCACGAAGAGCGGGGTCGGGTGGGTCAACCTGCCAGTGGTCTGCGCCGGAGTCGAGGTGAGACCGGGAGACGTCGTGGTCGCCGACGACGACGGCGTGGCGGTGGTGGAGCGGGAACGGGCAGTCGAGGTGCTGGAGATGGCCCGGCTACGGATGCGCAGAGAGGCCGAGACCCGAGAGCGGCTCGCCTCCGGTGAGCTCGGCCTGGACATGTATGGCTTCCGTCAGCGGCTAGACGAGCTCGGAGTCCGCTGGGTGGACAGCTCCGAGGAGTGAGCCGCACGTGAGAGCTGGCGTGCTCGGTCTCGGAGAGGCGGGGTCACTCCTCGCCGCCGACCTGGCCCGGCGCGGCGACGAGGTCCGGGGCTACGACCCGGCATGGCTGCCGGCCATCGAAGGAGTGCAGCGTCATGAGACGGCGGAGGCGGCTGTCGCCGGCTGCACGCTGGTGCTGGCGGCGACCCCAGGCTCCCAGGCTGGCGCCGTGCTGGAGCGGGTCGCCCCCTATCTGCAGGAGGGGACGATCTACGCCGACCTGTCCACCGCCGCCCCATCGGCAAAGCAGTGCATGGCCGGGATCGCCGCTGGTGCCGGGGCACTGTTTGCCGACGTGGCGCTGATGTCCGCAGTCCCGGGGCGCGGTCTCTCCACGCCGGCGCTGGCATCGGGGACCGGCGCGGCCGGCTACGCCCGCCTGCTTAATGCCCGCGGAGGAAGAGTCGAGGTGGTCGGGGAGGAGGCCGGGGAGGCGACGGCGCGCAAGCTGTTGCGCAGCGTGGTGATGAAGGGTCTCGCCGCCCTGCTCATCGAGAGCACCGAGGCCGCTGCCCGGTATGGCCAGGGCGACTGGTTCTGGAGCCATCTGGTCGATCAGCTCGGCTCGATCGACGAGGTCTGGATGGACCGGCTCCTCTCCGGCACCGAATCACACGTCGGGCGGCGCATCGAGGAGATGGAGGCAGCTCGGGATCTGCTCACCGACCTGGGTGTCCCCGCCACCATGACCAGCGCCGTCATCGAACAGTTCAGGCGTCTTCGCCAGCGGGAGGCCGGTCCCGGGTCTGATGCTGGCCCCACCGCCGGTTGATCTCAGCCGTTGCCCGTAGGTGCCACCGGAGGGGTCCCGTGGGTGTGGAAGGACTCGATCGTCTTCAGGCCCCAGGCCTGCCCCTTGGCGCGGTCGGCTTCGGTCCAGGAAATGAGCTCCCAGTCAGGGGCGAGGACGAGCCGCGCCCCAGCGTTGACGATCTCGATCCTGTTCCCACCCGGTTCCCACACGTAGAGGAAGAATGTCTGCTGGATGGCGTGCTTGTGCGGCCCGGCCTCGATGAACACCCCGCTCTCGAGGAAGATGTCGGCGCCGCGGAGGACGTCCTCGCGCTGGTCGACGGCGAAGGCGACGTGGTGGAGCCGTCCCCGGGTTCCGGTCCAGTCGGAGGTGTAGACGACGTCGTACCCCTTGTTGGTGAAGGTGAGCCAGATGCCTGCGATGCGGCCATCGTCCATGCGGATCTGCTCGGTCGGCTTGGCACCGAGCACCGACATCACGAAGTCGCGATTGGCCTCGACGTCCGCTGCCAGGTAGTTGACATGGTCAAGTCGGCGGACCCCGATGCCGTAGTCGGGGCGGCGCTGCGCCTGGTTCTTGAGGGCGGGGACCGCCGCATCGGTCGCCGCGAAGCGCTCCGATTCGAAGTAGAGATCCCACTCGTGACCGTCGGGATCGGCGAAGCGATAGGTGGGCCCCCGACCGGGTTGGCCCTCAACCCAGCCGACCCCCGATCCCGACGCCTCGATCGCCACGACCCGACGCTGGAGGGCATCAGGGTCGACGGTGCGGACCCCCACCCGGCCCACGCCGGCATCCGCCCGAGCGGTCAGCTTGAGGCTGAATCGCTCGTAGTCGTCCCAGGTGCGCAGGTATGCGGTGCCGGAGGACGACTCGACCACGCTCATTGACAGGACGTCGGTGAAGAAGCGGAGACTCTCCTCGAAGAGGGGGCTGAAGAGCTCCACATAACCGAGATGGGCGATGTCGAGATTGGTTCGGATTTGCCACTCCTCCCGGTCATTCGATCGGCTGCCAACTCTACGTCGGGTCGAGGTCACGTCGGGGACGTTGCCATCCGGGCCACGTCCGGCATAGAGCGGATCCCTAGACTCGGGCCGGCTCGTGAGTCAGGAGGAGCGATATGGCACGGAGTCTGGAGGAGCTTCTCGCCACCACCGGGAACGTCGTCGAAAGGCTGTTCAACGTCCAGTTGGGGCCGAACATATATCCCGGCGTGCCACCCGAGTTCACCAACTGGCGGGACGAGCAGGAGGCCTGGCAGACCACTGCCATCCTCTTCGACCTCTCGTACCACATGGTCGACCTGGCGCTTGAAGGCCCCGGTGCCCTCGACCTGCTGACCCATGTCGGGTTCAACAGCTTCGACGGTTTCGGGGTCGACCAGGCGAAGCATCTCGCCCCATGCAGCTATGACGGGTATGTAATCGGCGACGTGATCCTGTTCTGCATGGGCGAGCAGTCGTTCAACCTGGTGGGCAGGGCGCCGGCATTGAACTGGATCCGGTACCACGCCGAGACCGGAGGCTTCGATGTGAGCTACGACTGGGACGAGCGGACTTTGCTGCGCGAGGACCCGTCCAGTCGCCGGTCCTACCGCTTCCAGATTCAGGGCCCGAACGCCCTGCCCATCGTGGAGAAGGTGCTGCGGGGACCCCCACCCGAGGTCATGTTCTTCCACATGACGACCCTGGAGATCGCCGGTTCTCCGGTCCGTGCTCTCCGTCACGGGATGGTCGGCCAGCCCGGGTTCGAGCTGTTCGGGCCCTGGGAGGAGAAAGAGCCGGTGCAGGAGGCCATCCTGGCCGCCGGGGAGGAGTACGGGTTGCGACGCTCCGGGTCACGGGCCTATTCCTCGAATACGCTGGAGTCGGGCTGGATCCCCTCCCCGCTCCCGGCGGTGTACACCGGTGACTCGATGAAGGCTTACCGGGAGTGGCTTCCCTCCGACGGCTACGAGGCTTTCGCCTCGATCGGGGGCAGCTTTTACTCCGAGGACATCAAGGACTACTACTTCACACCCTGGGACCTCGGGTACGGCAGGTTCGTGCGGTTCGATCACGACTTCATCGGTCGTTCCGCTCTCGAGGACCTGTCCCAGGACCCGCCTCGGACCAAGGTGACTCTCGTCCTGGACCAGGGAGACGTCCTCGGGATCATCGCATCCCAGTTGGAGCCCGGGGACCGTGGCAAGTTCATCGAGTTCCCCTCGGCCGTCTACGCCATGCATCCCTACGACGCGGTGGTGGTCGACGGGGAGACGGTGGGGATCTCCACCTGGATCGGCTACAGCTCGAACGAGCGCAAGATGCTGGCTCTTGCCGTGATCGCCAACGAGTTCGCCCAGCCCGGCACCGAGGTGACCCTGCTCTGGGGGGAGGCGGACGGCGGCTCGAAGAAGGTCAACGTGGAGCGCCACCAGCAGACCGTGATCCGGGCGACCGTCAGCCCGGTCCCGTACTCGGACTATGCCCGGCGGTCGTACCGGGCCGACTAGACGCGCGCGCCCGCCGCCGGAGGACGTCGCGGATGGTGGGGATCACACCCCGGGGCACCCAAAGGAACAAAGCGATGATGAGCCCCCCGTAAACCAGCAAGCGGAGCTGGCCCAGATCGAGGATCAATTCGTTGATGACGGTGAAGACGGCCGCTCCGAGGATGGGGCCGAAGAGGGTGCCGATGCCACCGAAGGCCAGCATCACCATCGTCTCCACGTCTACCTGGGCGAACCCATAAGTAGTGGGGCTGATCGTGCCCTCGGTGATCGCGTAGACGGACCCGGTCAGCCCCAGCATGGCGGAGCCCACCAGGGCGGCATACACCCGATATCGGGCAACGTCGACTCCGGCCAACTCGGCTGCAACCTCGTCGTCACGGAGGGCTCGGAAGGCCCAGCCGGCACGGGACCGGCGCATCAGGCCATGGATCAACAGATAGCTGACCACCAGGGCCAGCATCAGGTAGTAGGGCGGGATCGGCTGTCGGAGGAAGGTCCCGGCTCCCGTCTGGACACGAAAGCCCCCGTCGCCCCCGGTAACACCGCCCGCCCCGAGCAGGAGGTTCCCGAACACCAGCGAGAAGATGAGTGTGATGATCCCGGTGAAGATCACCCCGAGGGAGCGGCGCACCGCGGTCCAGCTGAGCAGACCCCCTAGCAGGCTCGCTGCCGCGGTGGCCAGGAGCATGCTCAGCGGCAGCGGCAATCCCACAGTGTCGGCGAGGATGGCCGATCCGTACCCCCCGATCCCCGCCAGGGCCCCGACGCAGAGGAACAATTGCCCAGTACTTCCGAAGATCAGGTTGAACCCGATGGCGTAGCAAGCGAAGACCAGACCGACCACCGACACACCCATCATCACCCGAGAGCCGCCGAGCCAGAGAGGGACGAGGGCGAGCACCGCACCCAGGGCCAGGATGGGCCAGACCAGGGCAATCAGTGACCGCGATGCTCGGTGCTCCACCCCGCCGATGCCGGAGGTGCCGGTCGCCTCGATGAACCTGTCGGTCATTCCCGCACCCCGAGCAGGCCGGAGGGACGGATGAGGATGGTCACTGCCGCCGCCACCAGCAGGATGACCAGCGAGATCACGGTACCGATGGAGGAGGCCGCGACGGTGCTGACGATCCCCAGGATGACACCGGCGAGAATGGCGCCGCCGACACTGCCCAACCCGCCAACCACGGTGACGATCAGGGCCGACACCGTCAGTTCGAAACCAGCAGTGACCGAAACCGGGGTGACCAACGACCGGGTCACAGCCACCAGCGCAGCCAGCACTCCGGTGAGGGTCAAGATGATGCGAAGGATGTGATGGGGATCGACGCCGACCAGGCGCGCCCCTTCCTCGTCCTCGATCACCGACCTGACCGCCCGCCCCAATGTGGTCTTGCGGAAGAAGAGGAGCAGCCCAGCGAGCACCAATATGGCAATCGCCGATGCCACCACTGCGCCCCTCACCATCCGCACCCCGGCTATCTCGACGGGGCCTCCGCCGATCCGGAGAGTGAGCGCCTTGGTTGGGTATCGCCAGCTCAGGAAGCCGTCGACCGCGAGGGCCACTCCGAGTGTCAGGAGAAGGCTGAGAAGGACCCTGGCCTCGCCCCGAAGGCGGTAGACCGGGCGCAGGATGGTCCGGTCGAAGACGAGGCCCAATAGCCCCCCGGCCACCAGACCCAGGATCACCGCGGGAAAGAGGGGAAGACCCGCTTCCATGGACAGGACAACGGTCGTTGCCGAGAGCACCGCCATCTGCCCGTAGGCGAGATTGAGGACGCCGCCAAGGCCGTATACCAGTGTCAGCCCGGCGGCGAGCAGTGCGAATTGAAGCCCGAGAACGATCCCGTCGAGGATGGTGGCGATCACACGATCCCCAGATAGGCCTGGCGCACGTCCGGGTCGTTTGACAGTTCCGCCGAGGTTCCCTCCTTGCGGATGACCCCGTTCTCGAGGACATAGCCACGATTGCTTAGCGCCATGGCCAGCGGGACCTGCTGTTCGGCGACCAGCACCGTGAGCCCCCGGTCCTTGAGGATTCCGAGCGCGTGATAGGCCTCGGCTGCGAGCTTGGGCGCCAGTCCCGTTGTGGGCTCGTCCAGGATGAGCAGACGAGGCTGGGACATCAATGCACGTCCCACCGCAAGCATCTGCTGTTCGCCGCCGCTCATCGTCCCGGCGCGCTGACGGCGTCGCTCGGCGAGACGCGGGAACAGGTCAAACACCGCTTGCGCGGTCTCCGGGTCGGGTCGGCGTGGGTAGGCGCCCAGCGAGAGGTTCTCCTCGACGGTCATTCGGGGGAACAGATGACGCTCGGCTGGGACGAAGCTGATCCCGAGGCGGGCGACACGCTCTGTCGGCAGCCCGGTGATCCGCTCTCCCTGGAACTCCACGCTCCCCGAGGAGAGCGGGAGCAGGCCGAGCACCGCGCGAAACAGCGTGGTCTTCCCGGCGCCGTTGGAGCCGATGATCATGACTGCCTCGCCGGCGTCGACTCGGAAGTCGACGTTCCTGACCACGTCGCCACCCTGATAACCGGCGGTCATGCCTTGGACCTCAAGCACGGTCGATGCCCCCCGAGCCGAGGTACGCGTCCACCACCGACTCGTCTCGCATCACGGCCTCGGCCGGCCCCTCGGCCAGAACCCGCCCGAAGTTGAGGACCACCACCCGCTCGGCGAGCTGCATCACCGCCTGCATCACATGCTCGACCCATACGACCGTGATCCCGAGGCGGTCACGGATGGTCCGCACCATCTCGATCGATGCACCCAACTCTGCATCGTTGAGCCCGGCCATGACCTCGTCGAGCAGGAGCAGCTTCGGGTGCCCGGACAACGCCCGGGCCAGTTCCAGAAACCGTTGCTCATGCAGATTCAGGTTGCCAACCTGATCGTCCCACCGGTCCTTTAGACCGACCAGCGAGAGCATCTCTGCGCCGATCTCGATGGCTTCGGATTCGGCTCGATGACCCTCTCCGGCCCCGAACATCGCACCAAGGGTGGCGTTCTCCAGGACCGTCATGGTGGCAAATGAACGCGGGGTCTGCTGCACCATCGCCACTCCAAGTCTGCGGACGCGATGCGTGGGAAAACCGGTGATGTCATGCTCGCCCAGACGTACCGTCCCACTCGTCGGTTTTTCGAGGCCGACGATCAGCTTGAGCAGGGTGCTCTTGCCGGCGCCATTGGGGCCGACGATGGCGAGGATCTCGCCATCGTCAGCCCCAACGCTCACTCCATCGACGGCCGGCAGACCACCAAAATGCTTCCCGACCTCGTTGAGCTCGAGATACGGCACCTGAACGTCAGGACGCCGGCACGTACGGCTCCAGCGTTTCGGACTGGCTCAGCCGCTCGAGCCACCAGTCCCCGGCCTCGTTCAGCCCCTCGGGGGCCGGGCCTTCGCTGATGACGTGGAGAACTGGAGCCGATGACGCCAGTTCGCCCCATTCTGTCCAGCTCACCGGATGAGCGTAACCCTCCAGGTCATAGGTCTGGTCGTGGAGGTAGTCCGAGATCGCCACTCGGTCGTCGCCAACATTGGCAACTGCGTCAGCGATCATCGTCACGATCCCGAAGCCGGCCACGGCGTCGTCAGACATGAACGCGTTATCGGAGAACGCCAGATAGCGCGCCGCCAGGGCGGCGTAGCCGTCACTGGTGTAGTCGGCGCAGGCGAAGTCGAAGTAGCGGCCGATGGCCAGGTCGGCCAGCCCTCCCACTGCCAGATCTGGCGGGATCCATGCCCCGGTGACCGGGACGTCGCCGATCAGGTCTGCCGACAACGTGACGATGGCGGCGTTCCCTGGCGGGTGGCCTGTGGCGATCACCATTTCGACGTCGGCGTCGCCCAACGCCCGGACGTAAGGGGTGAAATCGGTGTCCGGCTGAACCGGGGCGACCTGGATCTCGCCATAGTCGATCCCGGAGCCCTCGAAGGTGCTCTCGACGGCCGCCTTGAAGGACTGCCCCCAGGGATAGTCGGCGACGATCACGCCGACATTGGTGATGCCGTTCTCCTGGGCGTACTGGAGCACCGGTGGCGCTGTCATCGGCGCCGCCGGCAAACAGGTACGGAACACGAACCGGCTGGCCTGGGTGAGGGCGGCCTCGGTGCCCGACTTCACCGTGAAGGTGGGTATCTGCAGTTCCTCAGCGAGGGGAGCCACGGTGCCACCCACAGTGCTGGAGATGATGCCACCGATGGCCACCACCTCTGCCTCCACCAGCCGCTCGAATCCGGACGTGCCGGCGTCGGCGTCGTTGGCCGAGTCCTCTTGGACGATCTCGATCATCCGGCCGTCGACACCGCCGGCGGCGTTGATCTCCTCGGCGGCGAGCAGCATCCCGTCCCGGACGTTGACGCCCCAGGGGGTGAACCCGGTGAGGTCGGTCAGCATCCCGATCTTGATCGGCTCTCCATTGGCCGGGGCCGTGGTCCCGGTGGGCTCGGTGGTTGCGGTGGGCTCGGTGGTTGCGGTGGGCTCGGTAGTGCCGGGAGCGGCAGTGGTGGTGGAGTCACCTGCACCATCTCCACAAGCTGCCACCACCAGCGCAAGCCCAACGATCGAGACGAGCAGCCTCGACCGGGGAAGTCCTCGATTCATCTCAGTGTCCTCCTCGTGCGCCTAGCGAACGTCCGTGCGGCAGACGAACCCGGCCGAGTGTAACAAACCGCCTTGTGGCGTGACGGTGTGCAGGCTCACCACTCATTCCACGCCTTCAGCACAGTGTTGGTGAACGCTTCCGGCTGGTCCAGATTGGCCAGGTGGGCGGCGCCAGGGATGACCACGAGGCGGCTCCCCGCGATTCGGCCACTCAGGAATTCACCATCCGCCAGGGGGGTCGCCTGATCCTGATCTCCGACCACGATCAGGGTGGGACACCGGATCTCGGCGACCCTGTCGCGCAGGTCCGCATCCCGCAGGGCGGCACAGCAACCGGCGTATCCCACCGGATCCACCGACGTGAACACCGACTCGATTGATCGGAACATCGCCGGGTCTCGCTCTGGGAAACCGGGCGTGAAGAAGCGGGGGAGGACCTTGGGGCGGATCCCCTCCATTCCCAACTCGGCGACGGCGCTCATTCGCTCCGACCAGAATTCGGAGGTGGTGACTCGCGCTGCCGTGTTGCTCGCCACCAGGGTGAGGACACGATCCGGAGCGGCGATGGCGAGCCAGAGGGAGATGAGACCGCCCAACGAGATCCCGGAGAGATCGAACCGGTCGATACCGGCGGAGTCGGCCACCTCGAGTACGTCTCGTCCCAGGTCCTCCAGCCGGTACTCGCCTTCTCCCGCCACGGAACGGCCGTGTCCGGGGAGATCGATTGTCACCACCCGCCGCATCCGGGAGAAGGCAGGGATCTGGCGCATCCACATCGTCGAGTCGGTCCCCAGCGAGTGGAGGAGGAGCAACGCTCGTCCACCTTCCGGTCCGTGGTCCGTCCAATCGAGATTCCCGGTCCGACCCTCGGTCCGGCTCAATCTCCCCCCACCACCTCGTCGAACAGGTCGATGACAGCATCGATCTGCGTTGCTGTCGCGCTCTGCAGCCCTTCCTCTGATTCCGCGGGCACCTGTGCGGCCATGGCTTCACCGTCGATTTCCAGGGTCTCGAGCGAGTCTCCCAGTGCTTCGAACACGGCGGAGGCGGTCTGAAACAGGATGGGCAGTGCATACCATTCGACGTGCCAGGACCCAAGGCCCCGATCGAGCTCGTGCGGCTTTGCCCGGGTGATCATCGCCGCCGCCCCGCGGCACGCCTCGGCCGAGGCTAGGGCCCGGACCGGGTCGATTGGATTGCGCTTGCCCGACATGCTGGACGACTTACCGCTTCTGACCCTGAGCTCCTCTATGTCGCTCTGGGCGAGGAGGGCGAGGTCCATTGCGATCTTGGAGCTGGTCCGGACGGGGCCCTCCACCGCCTCGACCAGTGCCCATATCCGCGAGCGGTCGGTGTGCCAGGGCAAGATCGGGGCTTGGAGTCCCAGCCGATCGGCCAGTGCCAATACCAGCTGATGGGCCTGCGACCCGTAGTCGGTGAGGCTTCCGACCGGCCCTCCCAGTTGAAACGCGAGTTGATTCCTCGCCAGACGGATCCTTTGGATGTGCCGCAGGGTCGGTTCCAGCCACCCCGCGGCGCGTCGGCCGAAGGTAGTTGGCCGGGCGTGCTGCAGGAAGGTGCGGCCCATCTCCGGTTGGGACCGGTGGGCCTCGGTGAGGGCCCGCAGCAACCGAGAGATGCGGAGCAACGAATCCTCGAGGACCACCAAGGATCCCCTCGCATTCAACATGAGGGCGGTGTCGATGGCGTCCTGGCTGGTGGCGCCGTGGTGAACCCAATGGCGCTCGCTGTCGTTTTCCAGGCGGGCTGTCACCACGTCGACGAGGGCGATCAACGGGGTGCCCGTCTCCCAGGTTGTGGTGAGGATCGCCTCCGGGTCCTCGACAGGCTGGCGGCATGCTGCCGCCACCGCCTCGGCCTCCTCCCTCGGAGCCAGGCCAGCGTCGGCCAGGGCGAGGGCCAGGGCGGCCTCGAATTCGAGCATCGCCGCCACCACGTTGGCCGCGGCCCAGATCCCGTCCATTTCCGCCGTAGAGAAGCCGGGGAAGGGGGCAGGCGATTTGGTCATGGTGAGGAGTGTGTCAGAAGTCGAAGAACACCGTCTCGTCTTCGCCCTGGAACCTGATGTCGAATCGGTAGGTCACGCGATCCGACCCAGGCTCCAGTTCGGCGACGAGAGTGCCGCGTCTCGCCTCGGGCACCCGGCGCAGGATGAGATCGTCGCGGTTCGCCTCCTCCTCGTCGGAGAAGTAGATCCGTGTGAAGACCGGGTCGAGCATGCCCCGCGCTTGCACCACGACCGAGATGTGGGGAGCCTGAAACGCTCCTTCCAGATCGGGGACCCGGCCCGGCTTGACCGTCTCCAGGCGATACGTGCCGGTTTGGAAGTCCGACACGGCCCTTGCGAAGCCGGAGAAGCGAGGGTCGAGATCCAGCTCGCGCGTGTCGTCGGGATGGTTGTAACGCCCCACGGGGTTGGCCTGCCAGAACTCGAGGAGCGCGTCCTCCATGTGATTGCGGTCGCCGTCGAACACCTTGCCCGTGATGATGATTTGTTGCCCTCCCTCCGCCGGGACGAGGATCACATTCTGACCCTCGCCGCCCAGACGCATCGAGTAGAAGGGGCCGACGGTCTGTGAAGGGGTCTGGCCGAGTTTCGGGCTCATGACTCGTCGAGCTCCTCCAGCACGCTCAACTCGCCGCGGAGGATGATGTCGAACCTGTAGCCCAGCGCCCAGTTCTCCTCGGTGACCTCGTGGTCGTAGCGGGCGATCATCCTCTCCCGGGAATGCTCGGGCGCTGAGTTGTAGATCGGGTCCAGAGGGAAGAGTGGATCCCCCTCGAAGTACATCTGGGTGACGAGGCGTGTCAGGAGAGCGGGCCCGAGGACGGAGAAGTGGATGTGTGCCGGCCGCCAGGCGTTCGGGTGGTTGCCCCAGGGGTACGGGCCCGGTTTGATCGTGGTGAATCGGTATTCGCCGGTCTCGCTGGTGCGGCACTGGCCCACCCCGAGAAAGTTCGGGTCGATGGGGGCAGGAAATGCGGTCTCACGCCAGTGGGCATAGCGTCCGCAGGCATTCGCCTGCCAGATCTCGAGGATCGTCCCCGGCACCCCGTCTCCGTTCTCGTCGAGCACGTGCCCGGTGACGATGATCCGCTCACCGATTGCTGGGCTCCCGGTCCCAGCGTTCAGGGTCAGGTCGGCGTCCTCCTCGGAGATGTCGGACCAGATTGGCCCCGGCCCGGTGGTCTCGGACAGGGTGGCCACGATAGAGAGCAGGTCGTGGCTGGGGCTTCGTTTCACCGTCGACTTGTAATCGGGATACCGGAATGGGGGATGGTCGGAGTAGGCCCTGGGACCGTAGTGCCGAATCATCGGCTCGGTCATCGCGCGTCCTCCTCATAGATCGCTTTGGCCAGTTTGAAAGCTCTGTTCCCGGCGGGGACGCCGGCGTAGGCCGCGACGTGGAGCAGCACTTCCGCCACCTCCTCGGGGGTGAGCCCGGTGTTGCGGGCGGCCCGCAGATGCAGCTCCAGCTCCTCGTGGTTGAGGGCCCCAAGGATGGCGATGGTGACCATGCTCCGGCTGCGGATGTCGATGCCGGGCCGCGTCCATATGCCACCCCAGACGCTCTCGGTGATCCACTCCTGGAAGCTCCGGTCAAAGTCCGTGGTGGCGGCTGTGGCCCGGTCCACGTGCTCTTGGCCCAGCACGCGGCGGCGCACCTCCATCCCATCTTCGATCGAGCCCATGGTCGTTTCCTCCTCGCTCACAAGGGCAGACCCACGTAGTTCTCTGCCAGGGATCGTCGCGCCGTCTCAGACCTCTCCAGATACTCGAGCTCGGTCAGCTGCATCCTCCGGTCGAAGTCGTCGCGGACTCCGGGAAACCGGTGCATCATGGTTGTCATCCACCAGGAGAAGCGTACGGCCTGCCACACCCGGGACAGAGCCGTGGCCGAGTATTCATCCAGGGCTTCGGTGGAGCCTGTGGCGTAATGGTTGGCGAACGCCTGGGCCAGGTAGACGACATCGGATATCGCCAGATTGAGCCCCTTGGCGCCGGTGGGGGGGACGACGTGGGCCGCGTCGCCGGCGAGGAACAGCCGTCCTAGCCGCATCGGCTCCGACACCCAGCTGCGAAGCGGTGTGACCAGCTTCTCAATCGAGGGGCCGGTCACCAGTCGGTCAGCCACGCTGTCGGGCAGTCTCTGCATCAGCGTCTCCCAGAACCTGTCGTCGGGCCAGTCGTCGATTCGGTCCTCTGCGGAGCCCTGCACGTAATAGCGGCTCAGGTTCTCGTTCCGCATCGAGCACAGGGCAAAGCCGGTCTCGTGGTTGGCATAGATGATCTCGTCACTGACCGGCGGCGTCTCACTGAGGACCCCCACCCAGACGAAGGGATAGGTTCGTTCGAAGGTCTTCCCTGCGGAGGGCGGTATGTAGTCACGGGTGACGCCATGAGCCCCGTCGCATCCGGCGATGAAATCGCATAGGAGGGTGTGGGTCTGCCCATGCCGGGCGAACGTGACGCCGGGGCTCTCGCCTTCGATGTCGTGGAGGCGTAAGTCCGATGCTTCGTCGATCAGATTGATCTCGGTGGCCTCGATCGCGTCGTAGAGGTCCTTCTGCAACTGGGTCTGGCCGTAGATGACCACGTGCTTGTCGAGCAGATCTTTGAAGTCGACCCTGAGCAGGCGCCCGTCGAAGGCGAGCTTCACCCCCTCATGGACGAACCCATCCCGGTCCATTCGCACGCCCAGCCCGGCCTTGCGCAGCTCTTCGGCGCTTCCGTGCTCGATCACGCCAGCCCGGACCCGCTCCAAAACATGCTCCTTGGTGCGAAGCTCGAGGATGACGCTTTCCACTCCCTCCAAATGAAGGAGATAGGCGAGTAGTGAGCCGGCCGGGCCACCCCCTACGATGACGATGCGGGTCCGGTTGGGAATCTCAGACATGCCCCAACCGCCGTCTAGACGTGAGCGTCCCTTCGGAGCGCACCTGCTCTCATGGCGATACTATGTTCGCACACCGAACGGACGTGCGCATGTTGAACTTCGACGTCGCAGGCAAGGAGGGACGTGTACCACATCGGCCACGATGGAGTCGCGGCGACGAGGATGAGCAGTGACTGAGTTCGGCTCACTGAGGGATGTCGTAGCCGACCTGATCCCGGACGGGGCGTCCGTGGCCATGGAGGGTTTCACCCATCTGATCCCGTTCGCAGCCGGTCATGAGGTCATCCGCCAGGACAAGCGGGATCTCACCCTGATCCGGATGACTCCCGACCTGATCTACGACCAGCTGATCGGTGTCGGGTGTGCGCGCAGGCTCGTGTTTTCTTGGGGGGGAAACCCCGGGGTCGGGTCCCTCCATCGCTTTCGCGACGCGGTGGAGAACGGGTACCCCTCCCATCTCGACATCGAAGAGCACAGCCATGCCGGCATGGCAGCCCGGTACGTCGCCGGGGCCTCCGGCCTTCCTTTCGGGATCCTGCGTGGTTACCGGGGGTCGGACCTGGTCAAGCACACGAACGTGGCTCAGATCAGCTGCCCCTTCACCGGGGAGGAGGTGGCCGCGGTGCCTGCCATAAACCCGGACGTGGCAGTGATCCACGCCCAACAGGCCGATCGCCAGGGGAACGTGGGCCTGTGGGGTATCACCGGGGTGCAACGAGAGGCGGCCCTTGCCGCCTCGACGGTGATCGTCACCGTCGAGGAGCTCGTGGACGAGTTGGCCGGGAACGGTCCGAATCATGCCGTCCTTCCCCATTGGACGGTCTCTGCCATCTCCCACGTGCCCAGAGGATCTCACCCCTCCTATTCGATGGGCTACACGACCCGGGACAACCGGTTCTACACGGCGTGGGACCGCATCTCCCGAGATCGGGAGGTGTTCTCCCGGTGGGTGGACGCCTTCATACTGGAGCAGAAGGACTTCGAGGGGTATCTGAGCGCCCTCGAAGACGGGACGTTGCTGCGGAGCGTGGTCGATGGATGAGGGCAGGGCCGGGGGAACCGGTTACACCTCCGATGAGATGATGACGGTGACCGCATCCCGCTCTCTGCACAACGGGCAGGTGTGCTTCGTCGGCATCGGGTTGCCCAGCGAGGCGGCGAACCTGGCCCGTTTGACCCATGCTCCAGATGTCGTGCTCATCTACGAATCGGGGACCATAGGCACCGCACCCAACATCCTGCCCCTGTCCATCGGAGACGGCGAGTTGGCCGAGCAAGCCGACCTGGTGGTCGGCGTGTCCGAGGTGTTCAGCTACTGGCTCCAGGCGGGACGGGTCGACGTCGGCTTCCTCTCCGCGGCGCAGATCGACCGTTTCGGCAATCTCAACACGACCGTGATAGGCGGCTATCAAAGCCCGAAGGTGAGGCTCCCTGGGGCAGGGGGCGCACCCGAGATCGCCTCATTGGCCAGAGAGGTGATCGTCATGCTGCGACACTCCGAGCGTGCCTTCGTCCCCGAGGTCGATTTCATCACCTCGGTCGGCTTCGGTCCGGCCGGTGAGGGTCGAGCCGGTCATCTGGGAAAGGGCCCGACTGTGGTGATCACCGACTTGGGTGTCCTCGAGCCCCACCCGGAGACGAACGAGCTGATGTTGGCGGCGCTATACCCCGGGGTGGAATTGGACCGGGTTCGGAGCGAGACCGGTTGGGATCTCCGGGTCGATCCCGATCTCACTGTCAGCGAGCCACCGACTGCCGACGAGTTGGGCGTCCTTCGGGATCTCAAGACAAGGACGGAGCAGGCCCACTCGAGGTGAGGCCGGTGTTTGTTCGCAATGCGAACAAGTGGTCCCCTAGACTGACGGAATGCCCAAGTCGAGATCCAACGACTTCATTCAATCCCTGGAGCGGGGGCTTGCCGTCATGAACTCCTTCTCCCGGGAGCGGAGAGCCCAGACCTTGAGTGAGGTGGCACAGATGACCGGCCTGACCCGGGCCACTGCGCGTCGTGTTCTGCTCACACTTGCCGAACTCGGCTACGTCCACCAGAACAGCCGGTCATTCTCGCTGACGCCGAAGGTCCTCGACCTCGGCTACTCGTATCTCTCCTCGTTCCAGATCGTGGAGTTGGCCCAGTACCCCATGGAGCGGCTGGTCGAGGAGGTGAGGGAGTCGTCATCGATGTCGGTACTGGATGACTCCGAGATCGTCTACGTGGCCAGGGTCCCAACCAAGCGGATCATGACCATCTCCCTCGCTCTGGGGTCGCGTCTCCCCGCCTATCCCACCTCGATGGGGCGGGTCCTCCTCGCCGGGCTCGCCGACCAGGAGATCGACGACTACCTCGAGAAGACCCAGTTCGAACAGCTCACGCCGCACACCATCACCGACCCGGTGGAGCTTCGCAAGATGATCGAGGTGGTCCGCAGCGAGGGCTACGCCTTGGTCGACCAAGAGCTCGAGGAAGGGGTCCGTTCCATTGCTGCCCCGATCACGAATGGGCGGGGCAAGGTGGTTGCGGCGATGAACATCTCCGGTCATGCCTCCCGGGTCACCCTGGAGACGATGCTGGAGGACTTCCGACCCCGGCTGCTCTCCACCGCGCGCACGATCAGCGAGAGCGCAGGCTCCCTTCCCTGGACCTGATTGGGGTCGCGATCAGGGGAAGGTGCGGGGCCGGGTCTGGATGTTGATCCAGCGCAGCTCGGTGAACTCGTCGAGCGCGGCCTGGCCGCCAAAGCGTCCGTAGCCGCTCCCCTTGACCCCGCCGAACGGCGCCTGGGGCTCGTCGTTCACGGTCTGGTCGCCGATATGGACCATCCCGGTCTCGAGGCGGAGGGCCATTTCCAGCGCGCTGATGAAGTCGTTGGTGATGATCCCGGCGGATAGCCCATAGTCCGAATTGTTGGCCATGGCCAGCGCCTCGTCCCGGTCCTTCACCACGACGACCGGAGCCACGGGCCCAAAGGTCTGCTCACGAAACAGACGCATGTCCGGATCGACTTCGGTGACCACGGTCGGGTAGTAGAGGAGATTGTCGTATCTCCCTCCGGTTTCCAGGTGGGCACCACCGGCCACCGCTTCTTCGACGTGGGCATGGACCTTGTCGACGGCGCGCTGGTTGATCAGCGGACCGATCGCCGTGGCGGGGTTGGTCGGGTCGCCTACCGGCAGCTCCTCGGCCCTTCTCTTCAGCTTGTCGGTGAACTCCTTGGCGATGCTCTTCTCCACGATGATCCGCTCGGTGGACATGCAGATCTCGCCCTGGTGCAGGAACGATCCCCATACCGCGGCGTCGACGGCGTAGTCGACGTCGGCGTCGCCGAGGATGATCAGCGGGTCCTTGCCGCCCAACTCGAGGACCGCTCGCTTCAGGTGCCTGCCCGCCTTCTCCGCGATGATCCTGCCGACCTCTGTGGAGCCAGTGAAGGAGATCCGCCTCACCGCTGGATTGGAGATCATCTCGTCGCCGATAGCCGAAGCCGCCTCGCGTGTCCCTGTGATCACGTTGAGCACGCCGGCCGGCAGTCCGGCCTCCTCGAAGATCTCGGCGAGGAGCAGGCCACCGGTGAGCGGGGCGTCCTCCGAGGGCTTGAGCACCGCGGTGTTCCCGTAGGCGATGGGCACGGTGAACGAGCGGCTGCCCAGGATGTATGGGACGTTGAACGGAGCGAAGCAGGCGACCACCCCCGCTGGCTGGCGCATGGCCAGGAAGAGGGAGTCCTTGTGATCGGCGGGGATGATCTCACCCTTCACCTCGTAGGCCGCGGAGGCCGCCGTGCGGT
>CAZSMJ010000029.1:0-16581 GCA_964608055.1 uncultured Acidimicrobiaceae bacterium
CGGTACTCCCTAGGAACCCCCTCCGTCGCCTTCGGCGACACCTCCCCCAACGTCGCTCCGCTCCTGGAGGAGGAAATGCTCGCTCCGCTCACTGGGGGGAGAAACTAGGGAGGCACCCTTGCCGCGTGGCGAGGACTCAGATCAGATGACTCCGGCCTCTCGGAAGACGGTGATCTCCTCAGACGTGTAACCCAGATCCTCGAGCGTTGCATCGGTATCCGCACCTAGCGCCGGTGCATCGAGGCGTATCGAGGCCGGGGTGGCTGAGAGTCGGATCGGCAGACCGGAGATCGAAACCGGGCCGGCGACGGGATGATCGCGATGGACCACCATTTCCCGCTCTCTGGTCAGTGGGCTGGACAATGCTTCCGAAACGGAGTTGATTGGTCCAACCGGTATCCCCTTCTCGTCGAGAATGGTGAACCACTCGGCTCTGGTCTTGGTGGCGATGATCTCGCCGACCATCCGATCGACCTCAGTCCGGTTTCTCACCCGGTCGGGATTCGCCATGAACTTCGGGTCAGCAGACCACTCCGGTTTGCCCATGACCCGGGCGAGGGACTC
The DNA here is from genome assembly GCA_964608055.1 of uncultured Acidimicrobiaceae bacterium. Classification (GTDB taxonomy): domain Bacteria; phylum Actinomycetota; class Acidimicrobiia; order Spongiisociales; family ZC4RG35; genus JALYNX01. Next base: position 565 of record CAZSMJ010000029.1, read on the forward strand.
GAACTGACGATCGTTGCCTACCGCGATTGCGAGGTCCCCGTCGGAGGCTCGATAGATCCTGTAGGGGACGATGTTGGGGTGACCGTTGCCGTACCGGCCCGGCTCGTCACCCGATACCAGGTGGTTGGAGGCGACATTGGCCAGGATGTGGATGCCCGTGTCGTGGAGGTTCACCTCGCAGCGCTGCCCGACCCCGGTGCCATGCCTGGCTTCGAGCGCAGCCAAGATGGCGATGGTTGCCTGCATCCCGACGCAGATGTCGACGATGGCGACTCCCAGTTTCATTGGGCTGCCGTCCGGCTCTCCGGTGATCGCCATCAGCCCGGTCTCGGCCTGAAGGATGAAGTCGTAACCGGGCTGGTCCGCCTTGGAGCCGGTCGTGCCGTAGCCGGTGATCGAGCAGCGAATGACCTGGGGGGCATTGGCGTTGAACCATTGGTCATCGAAGCCCCAGCGTTCGAGTGTTCCCGTCTTGAAATTCTCGACGACGATGTCCCCAGTGCGGATCAGCCGCGCCAGAACTTCCAAGCCCTCGGCTTTGGACAGGTTCAGGGTCACACTTTGCTTGTTCCGGTTGACGCCGAGGTAGTACGCCGACAAAGGGCCGGCATACGGCGGTCCCCAGTTCCTGGTGTCGTCCCCCTCACCGGGTCGCTCGACCTTGATCACGTCTGCGCCGAGATCCCCCAAGGTCTGGGTGCAAAGGGGCCCGGCGAGGACCCGGGACAGGTCGATGACCCGGACCCCAGCAAGGGCCCCCTCGGCGCTCATCCCCGGGCGTTCCGCGAGGTTTCGCTCTGGTTGCGACCCTCCTCGAAATCATCGAGGTAGGTGTCCATGGCTTCCTTGTTGCGCACCCGGAACTGGTGGAAGTCGGCTGGTCGGTTCTCGAGGAACGCGTTCATGCCCTCCAGGGATTCCTCGGTCCCCCAGACGTTGGCCAGAAGTTCCATGCCGTGCTGCCACGACGGGTACAGCGAGTCGGAGTCGAAGTTGAGCGACACCTTGGTGGCCCGGATGGTCTGTGACGAGTAGCTCTTGATTTGCTGCACGACCTCCTCGACCCGTTCCAGGAGCAACTCCGAGGGGACGGCCTCGTTGGCCAGCCCGATTTCCGCTGCCTCCTTCCCGTTGTAACGCTTGCAGAGGAAGATCATCTCCTTGGCTCGCCGCTCACCAATCAGCTTGGCGATGTACTGGGTGGCCCCGACCGTGGGGCAGGCCCCTACCCGGGCCCCGGTTTGGCCGAATACCGAGTCCTCGCTGGCAATGACGAGATCACACCAGAGCATCAACTCGTGACCACCTCCGACACAAGCGCCTTCGACCATGGCAATCACCGGAATCGGGAGGTTGCGACACGTCATCGCCACCTTGAGCATGCGGTCGTTCCACATGTAGGAGTTGGCCTTGTTCAGTTTCATCATGGCGTGGAAGTCACCACCGGCGGAGAAGTGACCTCCAACTCCGTAGACCACTGCGGCGACGATGGTTGGGTCATTCCGCGTCGAGTCCAGCGCATGCGCCAGTTCGTCGAGGGTCTGCTCCCGGAATGCATTCCGCACTTCGGGCCGATTGATTCCAATCCAGGCCGCGTCATGGCGAATCTCGAACTTGATCTCGTCGTAGTCCACCGTCATCTCCCTCGACACTCCGTCAGAACCGGGCAACTTCGACCGGGCCACGCTCTTCGACCGACCGTAGCGCTGCTTCCAGTACCGCGATCACCGCCAGACCAGCTTCACCGTCCACCTCGACTTCGATCTCACCCCGGATGGCGCGGGCGAAGTCGATCAATTGGTCGACGACCGGATCGATCGGGTCCAGCGGTACTTCCTCGGGCTTCGGGTCGTTCCGGCCCTGGACGTGTAACCGCTCACCACCTCCACTGCTGTAGGCGGCGGCATCGGTCCCGAACACCTGGATCTCGTTGACCACGGGGGTAAAGAAGGAGGTGGTGAGCGTGGCCAGGGCGCCGGTATCGAACTCTATCGCGAGGATCGTGGCCTCGTCGATCGGTCGGGTGCGCCCGGGTCGGGTCAGGGCGAATACGGTGTGGATCGGCCCGACCAGGTAGTGCATGGTGTCGATCTTGTGCACGCCGAGCGAGGTCATCGAGCCCAGCGGGCTCTGCTCGGGGTCCCAGCGCCACGCTTCGTCCACCATCTTGTACCCGTTGGGGATCGATTGATGGGCGATCACCGTTTCCACGTCGCCCAACTCCCCGGCGTCGAGCATCTTCTTGATGCGACGCTTGGCTGCGGCTCTGCGCCGTTGATGACCGACCTGGAGGAGGACATCGGCATCTCTGGCTGCTTTGACCGCGGCGACTCCGTCTACAACCGAGTTGGTGAGTGGCTTCTCTACGAAGACGTGCTTGCCTGCCGCTGCTGCCTGCTCGATGAGGTCTCGGTGGCTCTGATGAGAGGTGGCGATGAGCACACCCTCGACCTCGGGATCGCCCAAGAGGTCGTCCAAGGACCCCGCCATCCGGCAGCCATGTTTGGCTGCGAACTGAGCTCTACCGTCTGGCGTGCGGGCGTAACAGGTCACGATCTCTGCCCCCCCGCCTTTCGCGACCGCATCCGCCAACGCCGATCCCCACCAGCCGAGCCCCACACTGGCCAGCCTGACCTTATCTGCCAATTGCTTCTCCTCCGGTACTCGGCGATCCTATATCTTGCGTGATATCCGGAGGAAACCACCTGGCGACAACAACGATTCGTGGAGGGACCCTTGTCACGGCCGACGCGGCGACGAACGGTGACCTGCTCATCGTCGATGGGCGCATCGCCGTCGTAGGCCAGCCCGACCCCAGAGGTGAGATCATCGACGCCTCCGGCTTGTTGGTGTTGCCAGGCATGGTCGACACCCATGTTCATCTGATGGACCCCGGGGACACCGAAAGGGAGGATTTCCCCACCGGCACCAGCGCTGCAGCGGCTCGGGGTGTCACCACCATCATCGAGCACACCCATTCCCATCCGATCCGGTCGGTCGACGACCTGCACGAGAAGCGCCACCACCTCGACGGGCGAGCCAACGTGGACTTCGGCCTCGCAGCTCATGTCTGGCCGGACCGGATCGACGCAATCGAGTCATTGGTCGGAGAAGGGATCAGCTTCTTCAAGATCTTCACCTGCACCACCCACGGTGTTCCCAGCCTGGGCCCGGCGGCTATGACCGATGCGCTCGGTGCGGTGGCTCGAAGCGGTGGGCGCTGCTTGATACATAGCGAAGACGAGGCAATCACGCTCGACGCTGAGCGTCGGTTGCGGAGCCTCGGGCGGGTGGATCCGATGCTCCTGGTCGAATGGCGGAGCCGGGAGGCGGAGTTGGTGGCAGTGGCCGCAACGGCGGCGGCCGTGTTGGAGACCAAGGCTGTGGCCACCATCGCTCACGTGTCGAACCCTGCGGTCCTCGACGTGATTGAGGAATTTCGCCGACTCGGCGCCGACCTTGCTGCCGAGGCATGCCCGCAGCATTTCGCGCTGGACGAGGCCGAGCTGGCGGTTGCCGGCGCGCTGCGCAAGTTCACTCCGCCGGCGCGTATCCGCGATCACGAGGAGCGGGATGGGATGTGGCAGGCGGTGAACGACCACCGGTTCAGCCATTTCTCCACGGATCACGCACCGTCGACGAAGGCACAGAAGACAGGCCCGGACTTCTGGGATGCCCCGTTCGGTTTGCCCGGTTTGGACACGACCTTTCCGTTCCTGCTCGACGCCGCTTTGAGCGGAGAGATCACCATGTCCGACGTAGTCCGGCTCTACGCCACGGCTCCTGCGGCTAGATATCGATTGCCCAAGGGTGTCATCGAGGTGGGTGCTGACGCCGACCTCGTGCTGGTCGACCCCGGGGCATCCTGGACTGTGAAGGACGAGGACATCATCTCCAAAGCGGGGTGGAGCCCGTACGAAGGTCGGACTTTTCGAGGTGGGGTGGTCTCGACCTATCTGCGAGGAACACAGATCGCGTCGGCTGGACGGTCCCACGACCAGCGCCTCGGGCGTTTCGTTCGACCGGCCATGTGAGACGCTCTCTGCAGGAGGTCAGCAGGCCTCGCAGGCGTTCATGAAGACCGCCATCATCGTGTAGTACCCGATCACGGCTGACAACTCGACCACCCCGGCATCTCCCAATTTGGAGTGCATCTGCTCGAATGTCTGGTCGCTGACCCTTCCGTCCCGGCTCAACTCGCGGACGAACCCGACCAGGGGGGCGTCGGCTTCGTCGGCTACCACCTCCCGGTGCTGCACCGACGTCAGGGTCTCATCAGCCACACCGGCCGCCCGGGCGATTGGCGAGTGGGAATCCCATTCGAAGCCACACTCGCGTTCGACTGCCGTCACACAGATGACCAACTCCCGATCGTGGTCGGAGAGCGTTGATTGGTATCGGATGACCGCGCCGAGATCGGCGGTGGCCCGAGCGATCTCCGGGCGGTGGAGCATGGCGGCGAAGGGCCGGATCATGGTTCCCCTGCTTGCGGCGATGTGGTCGAAGGTGTCGAGCTGCCCCGGTGAGGCGTCCTCTCGCTCCTCGATCATCTGGACACGTGGCATTGGCCCTCCATGGTGATTACGGGTCGATCCTGCATCATATAGGATGTGCTGGTGGTCACCTTTCCGAGAGAGTCATTGAAACCCGGCCGGCTCATGGAGACACATGAGTAGGTACAAAGTGGTGGTTAGTGATCAGGTCTTCCCATCCGTGGAGGTGGAACGAGGGCTTCTTGCCGCCATCGACGCCGAGCTCACTGTGGCCACTGGGGGTATCGAGGAGGTCCTGGCAATCGCCGGGGACGCCGACGCCATCCTCAACACCTACCTGCCATGGGATGCCGCGGCCATCAGTCGCTTGACCAAATGCCGGATCATCGCCCGCTACGGGATCGGCATCGACAATTTGGACCTGGCGGCGGCGTCGGGGCAGGGCATCGTCGTCACCAACGTCCCGGATTACTCGGTGGAGGAGGTGGCAACCCACGCACTGGCCTTGATCCTGGCTTCGGTGCGAAGACTGTCGCTGGCCGACGACACGGTGAGACAAGGCGCCTGGAGCATCGATCGGTTCCGGCCGATCAGAAGACTCTCGACCCTGACCGTGGGGCTGGTCGGTTTTGGGCGGATCGGGCGACGGATCGCTGCCCCTCTGGAGGCCTTGGGAGCCCGCATCGTCGGATACGACCCCTATTTGACGCCCAGCAACGACCTACCGCCGCTGCTCGGGCTCGATGAGCTTCTGGCGACGTCCGACATCGTTTCGCTCCATCTCCCCCTCACACCTGAGACCAGGGGGATGATCGACGACACTGCCATCGCAAAGATGAAGCCGGGCGCAATCCTGATCAACACCTCACGTGGCCCGCTAGTCGAGCTGGACGCAGTGGCGAAAGCGTTGCGCGAGGGAAGACTCGGCGGCGCCGGGCTCGACGTCTTCGACATCGAGCCGCTGGATCCGGCACGGATCGAAGGGGTTCCCAACCTTATGATCACGCCCCACATGGCCTATTACTCCGAGGAGGCTCTGGCCGAGTCGCAACGCAAGGCGGCGACCCAAGTGATCAAGGTCCTCACCGGTGAGAAGCCGGACTATCAGGTGAACTGAGTGGAATCTCGTCCGGACATCGTCGAGGAGGGAGTCTTCGACCCCGAGGAGTTCTCGGGCGAATTGACCGCCGCACCGCAGAACCTCGATGTGGGGACCAATTTGTGGTTCGAGAACCATCGGATCCGGGTCTGGGAGGTCTTACTGCAGCCGGGAGAACGGGGGCCGTTTCACACCCATGCCAGCAACTACTTCTGGACCGTCGTCGAGGCGGGCCGAGGAATGCAACGCTTCGCAGATGGGACTTTCGTGGTCCGTGACTATCTGGAGGGTGAGACCAAGTATCTCGAGCACACCCCGGCATCGGCCCTCATTCACGACCTGGAGAATGTCGGGACGACGCCCCTCCGATTCGTGACCGTCGAAATCCTCGACTGACGGCCTGAGATGGCCAATCTCCTGCGCGCAAATCTGAGCAGACGACCGTTGCTGACGGCTGTCATCTACACCGGTATGGGAGTGCTCCCTCTGTTCCTGGTGAGCGCTCAGATCCTTCAGCTCGAGCGGGAGATCGGATTCGGTGTCGCACAGCTCGGTTACGCCACGGCCACCTTCTTCGGATTGGCCGCCCTGGCCGCCAATCCGGCGGGAAGCGTTGTCGCCAGGTTGGGACCGGGTCGGAGTCTTCGAATCGGCGGCTTGCTCACCCTCGCCTCGTGTGTGATTGCGGGAACCGCCAAGACTTGGTGGGTTCTGCCGATCGCCACCGCGGTCGGGGGTGTCAGCAATGGCCTGATCCAAGTGGCCGCCAACCTGGCAATATTCGATGGGGTGGCATTGGGCCGTCAGGGCCTCGCGTTCGGGGCCAAGCAGGCGTCGGTCCCGATGGCCAGTGTGCTGGCCGGGATCTCGTTGCCGGTGGTCGGGCTGGTCTTCGGCTGGCGTTGGGTGTTCGCCCTCGCCGCCCTGCTGGCATTGATCCTCGCCATCTCCGCTCCGCACCTCGACATGGCCAAAGCAGCCGAAAGGAACGAGGGCCCGATCGGAAGGCCGCCGAATTCGCTGCTGCTGTTGGCGGTCGCCGGGATCTGCGGCGCCATGGCCGGCAATGGGCTCGCTCTCTTCATCGTCCCCTCAGCCGTCGACATCGGAATCACGGAGGCGGCGGCAGGGGCGGTATTGGCGGTCTGCTCTCTTCTGGTAGTAGCCGTGAGGATCGGAGCCGGCTGGATCGTCGATAGGAAGGGGAGCAGCGGGTACGCCGAAATGGCATGGATGGCGGGAGCAGGCACGGTAGGGGCGCTCGTGCTGGCGTTGTCGGGAGCCCCCGCCGTTTACCTGGTCGCGATGCCAGTTGCCCTGCTCGGAGCGTGGGGGTGGCCCGGCATCTTCTTCTTCAGCGTCGTTCACAGCTATCCCGAGTTCCCTGCCCGGGCATCGGGACTGGTTCTGTCCAGCAATCTGACCGGAACGGTCATCGGGCCGCTCGTTGTCGGTGCCTTGGCCGGGCGGGGGAGGTATCCGGCGGCCTGGCTCTTTGTGGCGGTGACTGCTGCGATCGCCACGGCTGCCTTCGTAGCCAGCAATCGACTGAGGGCCCAGAGCCCGGTCAGTTCCTGACGGCTGACGCCAGGGGCAAATCGGTCGCGTCCCGGTCGAGGGGGAGTTCGACCACCTGGTTCCGTTCCACCGAGAGGTCGGCCGCCACATAGACCTCCATCGTCTGGCGCGCCAGTCTCGGCTCGACCATCACCGGCCTGTCGTAATAGACCGCCTCGAGGAAGTGGGTGGTCTCGCGCTCCATAGGCCCCGCATACACGTGGTCCACATACTCCCCGGGCATCGTTGACAGGGGGAATTGAACCCCGTGCTCCATGGTGTTGAGGACAATGTCTTTGTGGCTGGCATCGATGAGCAGCGCACCGTCGGTGCCGATGAACTCGATCCAGGTCGCCGAGAAGTTCGGGTACCCGGGTGGGAGTGACCACCCGGCACTGACAGTGATCGTGACGCCGTCGTCCATGGTGATGATCATCGTCTGGGTGTCTGGGACGCCTTGGTCCTTGCGAGCTCCCCATGCGATCTGGGAGTAGACCCGGACCGGCTGGCTGGGCTCGAGGCACCAGAGCGAGAAGTCGATGTCGTGGGTCGCCTCCATGGCCGCCGGGGAGAGCTTGGTCCTGGCGCCGATCTTGGCTCCGAGCGATCTCGTGATGTGTCGGCTGATCAGGATGCTCACCGGATCACCCAACGTCCCGTTGCCGAGGCTGCGCTTGACCAGGGCTTGCTTGGAGTTGAAGCGCTGTGAGTAGCCAATCGTGAATTTGACCTGCTTCGACTCGGCCAGCTCGATGAGGTCGTCCGCCTCATCGAGGGTGATCGACATCGGCTTCTCCAGGAGCACGTGCTTGCCGGCGGCCAGGGCAGCCTTCGCCATCGGATAATGGGTGGTCTCTGGTGTCGCCGAGATCATCATCGCCTGGATATCGGGATTCCCGATGAGATCCTCCCAGTCGCTGGTCGCGGTCACGGCCCCGGTCGCGGCTTTGATCTCGGCCAGCCGATCGGGGTTGATCTCAGCGATGTGAAGCTCGCCGACGAGGGCGCTGTTGGCCGCGGCGGTGGCGCGGATCCCGCCACACCACCCGGTTCCGATCACACCAACGTTCAAGGGTTCCATGTCAGTCCTTTCGAGTTCAAAGCAGTGCTTCCGGCTCGATCGGAAACTGGACCGGGATCCCGATTCTGGCAGAGAGGTCCATTGCCATGGTGAGGATCAGATTGCGGTGCCCGTCGGCTGCAGTGGCATGTGGGGTCTCGATCCCGGTAGTGAGTCGGTTGAACCAGGTCATCGTCTCTTCTCGCATCGGGCCCCATAACAGCCCGTCGGAGACGTCACCAGGAGGGTAACTGCCGATGAAGTCGACATAACGCTGGGAGTCCGGTTCGTATCCCTTTGAGGTGTAGCCGGCAGGTTGGGGAATCTGAGTGGCAAGAATCACGTCACGGTGAGTGTCCTCGATGTCGATGACGCCCTTGGTCCCCACGATCCCTATCTCGAGCCCGTAAACGGCTCCCGGCCACACGGTGGGCAACGCCCAGCTGATATTCATACTCCAGATGGTCCCGTCGTCCATGGTGAAGAGCCCGAAGGTGGCATCTTTGGTTCCCATCTCCTTCAGGGTGTGATCAACGGATCGGGCGTAGACCTCGACGGGGGTCTTGGGCTCCATCAGCCACATGCACATGTCGAGGCTGTGGGTGCCCGAGACGACCATCGGGGTCAGGTTCGAGCGATTCGAGGTCTTCCGCAGCGTCGCATCAGGGACCATTCGATTCATGAACGCCCTGGTGACAACACTGGTCACCTCGCCGATCTGACCGTCACGCAGCCGCTGCTTGACGGTCTGGAACCGTCGGCGGAATCGCTGGGTGTACCCCATTACCGCATCGATCCCCGCCTCTTCTATCGCAGCCAGAACATTCGCCGACTCGACCGGGTTCGTGGCCAGGGGCTTCTCGATGAAGATCGGCACTCCCAACTTGATGGCAGCCATGATCGGGTCGACGTGCGCGTTCTCGTCGGTGGCGATGATGACCGCGGTGACCTCGGGTCGGGACAGCAACTCGTCGAGTTCTGTGGTTACCAGCTCGGCGTTGGTGTCATCACCAAGCCGCTTTGCGGTGTCGGCGTCGATGTCGCAGAGTCCGAGCCAATCGACCGCGGCATGCTCGCGCGCCAGGGTCGCGCGAATGCGTCCGACGGTCCCGCAGCCGACGATCGCCAGGCCGATCCCGTCTGCCCTCATCGGTCGATGCCCAGCAGTCGGGCCGCGTTGCCACCTGCGATGAGATCGATGTCGTCTTCGAAAAGCCCGCTCACCTTGTTGAGGAGCCCGAGCGGATCAGTCTCACCCATGTCATACGGGTAGTCGGTGCCGAGGAGCACGTGGTCGGAGCCGTATTTCTGGATCAGGTATCCGAGCTGGTCGGGCTCGAAGACCATCGTGTCGAAGTGGAACGTCCGCAGATACTCGCTTGGTGGCTTGGGAAGGCCATGTCGGACGTCCTCCCGGGCGTGATAGGCGTGGTCGAAGCGTCCGGCATATGCGGGTAGAAAACCGCCTCCGTGGGAGAACACGAACTTGAGACCCGGGTGCCGCTCGATGACCCCGCCAAAGATGAGACGACCAGCACAGATGGTCTCCTCCAGGGGGTGTCCGATCGTGTTGAGGAAGTAGTGGTCGGTGAACCTTTGGGTCTGGGTGAAGTTGGTGGGATGGATGAAAACCACCATGCCCAACTCCTCGACAACCTCCCAGAATGGCTCTAAGCGCGGGCTGGAGAGCTCCTCACCCTCGATGTGGGTAGCCATTTCGATGCCTGGAAACCCCAGGTCCTCCGAACACCTGCGCAGCTCGTCTACTGCCATGTCCGTGTTCTGCAGGGGAACGGCGCCGAGCCCGATGAAACGGTCGGGGTGGGCGCTCACCAGTTCAGCGAGGTCATCGTTGACTATCTGAAAAGCTCGTGTTCCCAGGTCGCCCTCGGCCCAATGAAACAGCTGATATGGGGACAGACTGATCGCCTGGACGTCGACGCCCATGGCGTCCATGTCGGCAAGTCTGACTTCGACCGACTCCATCTTTGGTCGGAGGTCGGCCAATTGTTGGCGGTTGACTTCCCTGGTGAGCTCGTTGCCGAACTGAAAGGGCACTTTGCCCAGTCGGTCGGCCTCGGGCTTGACCAATGCCGCAGCGGCACCACACTCGCGGTGGCAATGGATATCGATCACCCGACCCAAGCTCAATCGAAGCCCCTTCCTGGGTTCATATCATGCACAATATAAGATCGGCTGCGGGGTGCCCAAGTTGGCCGGTCAATCAGGCGATTCCTAACAGACCTGAGGCGTTGACACCGGCGATGAGTTGCTGTTGCTGGTTGTCGAGCCCGGTTTCTTCGAGCAAGGCAAGGGGATCGGCGAGACCCATGTCAAAGGGGTAGTCGGTGCCGAGAAGGACCCGATCGACTCCGAAACGGGTCACGAGTTGTCTCACCATCTCCGGATCGAAGACCGTGGTGTCGAAATAGAGGTTTGACAGGTAGTCGGAGGGGAGCCGGTCGATGTGACCCCGGAGCTCGGGTCGGTGTCGAAAAGCGTGATCGGTCCGCGCCGGGTAAAAGGCTAGATATCCGCCGCCATGGACCAGGAGCACCCTGAGGAGGGGAAACCGCTCGAAGACCCCGCCGAGGATCATTCGCGAGACCGCGACCGTGGTAGCCAGCGGCATTCCGATCACGTTGACCAGGTAGTAGTCGGTCAGTCGCCTCGCCTCGGTGAACCCGGCTGGATGGAGGATCACCAGCAGCCCCAGTTCCTCGATGGCGGCCCAGACCGGGTCGAATCCCTGATCGTCGAGATCTTCTCCCTGGACGTCGGCGCCGATCTGGATCGCGGGGAATCCGAGCTCGACGACCCTCCTTGCCTCATCGATGGCGAGATCGGCATGGCCCAGAGGCAGGGTGCCGACACCTACGAAGCGAGCCGGGTGTGTGGAGACCAATTCGGCAATTCGCTCGTTCTGAGTGGAGGCGACCTGAGGCGCCAGTTCGGCGTCGGCCCAGTAGAAGTATTGGAACGGGGTGATCGCCACGAGCTGGGTGTCGATGCCCATGGCGTCCATATCCCTGATGCGGGTGTCGGCATCGAGGTATTTGTCTTCAGCCAGGCGATAGAACTCCCGGTTCAGCTCATTGGTGAGAGGTGATGAGAAGAAGGTGCGCGGGTCGTTCTCGGGCTTGGCGTGAGAGCGGGTGAGCTCCACCGACTCCGGAACCATGAGGTGGGTATGCACGTCGATGGTCCGTGTCGGTGGGCGGCTCGCCGTCGTCGGGCCCCAGGCATCAACCCAGTCCTGAGGGCGGTCGCCAGTCAAGGAAGCCGACCGATCCTGGCCCGCCGTCGCACGACCTCAACCACGGCAGAATTGTCGAGGTCTCCGAGGCCCTCTCCCTCTCCTTCCGAGAGTGCAGCCTGGACCACCAAAGCCAGGTCCATGGTGGCCCCGAGTTCGAGGCCATGATCGACAATCAAACGAGAGTCCTTGTGGCTCTGACGGAGACGGGAGAAGGGTGGGTCGTGGTCGGCGGCCACCATCCGGTCGCCCCATGCGTCCATTGCCTTCGAATAGGCGAGCCCGTCCTTGAGGATCGTCAAAGTGGTCCCGAGATCCATCCCGGCGAGCTCTGCGACGACGAGGGACTCGGCCAGGGCCATGCGGTGAATCGCCAACACATGGTTGACGATCAGCTTCATTCTCGACCCGGCCCCCACCGGCCCAACATGGTGGTGTGAGCGCCCGATGGCCTCGAAGATGGGGAGCCCTTGCTCATAGGCCTCGCGCGGGCCACCCATCATGACCACCAGTTCCCCTCGTTCCGCGATTTCTCCGTTGCCGCTCACTGTCGAGTCGACATAGGTGATACCGGCCTTGGCGAGCTCCCGGGCAATGTCGATGGCATCGTCGGGCCATCCTGTGGTGGCGTCGTACACCGTCATCTCGGTCCCGCTATAACGTATCCCGCCCGGGCCTAGACATACCTCACGCGAGATGTCTGAATTGGGAAGCGAAAGCAGGGCAGCCCAGCAGCCCTCGACCGCCTCTGCCGGAGAGGCGGCGGCGACGCCGCCTGCTCTCACGAATTCGGCGGACCGGTCGGGGTCGGGGTCATAACCGTGAAGCGAGTGCCCGGCCCCGCGCAATCGGGCGGACATTCTCGAGCCCATGAGGCCGAGCCCGATCACCGCGACTGCTGAGCCCCCCATCAGAACCGGTAGAGGGTTGTCGGGTTGTCGAGGAGGATCCGCTGGCGAATCGACTCATCGGGCGCCCACAACCCGAGCTGATCGAGGAGGTCGCCGTCGTTGGGCTGGGCGGTGAATTTGTTGGGATGGGGCCAATCGGTGGCCCACAGCATCCGATCCGGGTTCGTCTCGATCAGGGCGTGAGCCAAGGGGACCACCTCGGGCCACGGTGGCAGGTCGCCGACACCGAGGCGGTTGGGCGCCGATAGCTTGACCCAGGTGTTGCCCTCAGCCACCAGCTCGAGCAAAACCCGGAACGGAGGATGACTCACGCCCTCCGCAGCCGGCATGTAGCCGAAGTGCCCGATCGTTATTGGAGCAGTCAGCGACCGAAGCATCGGCGCCAACTCCGGGAGCTCGTGGCCAGCGAAGAGGAACTCCACATGCCAGCCCAACTCGGCCACCCGGTCGGCCAGGGCGGGCACGTCTCCCATCTCGACCGGCATCCCACCTACGTTGTCGAGGTTGAGGCGGATACCACGGGCTCCTTGGGCCTCGAGACCAGCCAGCTCGTCGTCACTGATCGACCCGGCGACTGCGACCACCGCCCGGGCGCGGTCCGGGATCCTGGCCACCGCGTCGAGGATGGCCGAGTTGTCGGTCCCATATACCGATGGCTGGGTGAACACGACCCTCTCGATTCCGAGAAGTTCATGCATCCGGAGCAGGTCGTCCAACGTCGAGTCCGGCGGCGTGTAGCCGCGGTCAGGAGAGAGCGGATAGCCGGGGGCGAAGACGTGGGTGTGGCAATCCACCGATCCTGCTGGAATCCGGAGACTCGCCCGCCGCGTCTCTCGAATCGGGGGGAGACATTCGGGGATTTCAGACATGCTCAGTCGCGGATCGGGATGGTTAGGTGGCGCAAAGTGATTTCCACCAGCCGCTCGCCATCCCCGGCGCGGATCGCCTCCATCATCTCGTTGTGGTCCTTGGTCGCGGTCTCCTTGAGGAATGGGCTCTTACTCAGGGTCGTGCTGACAAACACAACCTGTGTGTTCTGCAGACTGCTGATGACCGAGACCAATCGGCGAGAAGCCGATGCCTCATACAGCTTCTGATGGAAGGCCCGGTTGCCCTGGACCCAGACGCCCCAACTGTCGGATGCGGCCATCTCACGAAGGATGGCTTCAGCCTCCTCGAGGATCCGAGGCGTCATTCCTGCGACCGCCTCGCGTGCGGCAACGGGCTCGAGCAGTTGGCGAATCCTGATGATCTCCTCCACATCGGCCCGGGTAACGGCACTGACGGTGCCGCCTCGATAGCTGTCTAGGCGGATTAGGCCCTCGAACGAGAGCTCCCGGAGCGCCTCCCGCACCGGAGTGGTGCTGACCTCGAAGGTCGAAGCGAGGTCTGCCAGGCTGAGGCGGGTGCCGCCTACCAGCTCACCATTCAAGATCGAGCGGCGCAGTGACCCCGATACGAAGTCGGTTGCGGTGCGGGGCCGGCTCACAGGTCGAAGCCGGATCGGTTCGCTCAGTTCGTAGGTGCTTGGCTCACTTTCGGGCATTTCTCTCTCCTTGTTTCAAAACTTCAAACGACAGGATTGCGCAACGTTCCAATGCCGTCGATGGTGACCTCGACTACGTCTCCCGTCGCGAGGTAGATGGGTGGATCGAATCCGATGCCTACGCCCTTACCCGTCCCGGTCGCGATGATATCTCCCGGTTCCAGAGTCATCACCTGGCTCAACGTGGTGAGAAGAGTTGCGACATCGAATACCAGCGCCTTGATCGGTGTCTCCTGGCGGAGCTCACCGTTGACTGTGGTCCTCAACCACGACGATTCGATGTCCGGCAACTCGTCGATTGTGGTGATCGCCGGCCCCATCGGGCAGAAACTGTCCGGGCTCTTGCCGAGGAACCATTGAACATGCCGTTTCTGAAGGTCACGAGCGGTCACGTCGTTCACGATGGTCCACCCAAAAACATGATCCAGGGCGTTCTCGGGTGTGAGGTGGCGAGCAGTTCGCCCGATGACCACCGCCATCTCCCCTTCGTAGTCGGTCGTTCCGGTCGGGTCGTTGGCGAGCACGATCGGCTCCTCCGGGCCGATCACGGAACTGGGCGCCTTGGTGAAGAACACCGGGTAGTCGGGAATCATTTGCTTCTCGGAGGCATCGAATCCTGAGGCGGAGAACTCCTGGGCATGGTCGTGGTAGTTGCGGCCCACGGCAATGATGTTCTTGCGGGGAGTCAGTGGGGCCAGCAACCGTACGTCGCTCAGGGGAATTCTCCTGGCCTTGGAGTAAGCGGCTCGAGCCACATCGAGGTCCCAGGATTCGATCAAGTCGATCATCTCATCGGGCAGAGCGCCGGAGAGATCGGCCATGTTGGCGCCGTCGATGGCTCCGACGACACGTCGATTGTCCATTTCGAAGGTCGCCAGCCGCATGACGCCGATGGTACATCGTGCATCATGCATCTTGTATCAGGTGGGACGAGGTCGGGCGATGTACACAATATATTGAGGGACGTGAGCCTGATCCGACACCTTGCCGCACCTTTCCTCAGCCATGGTACGAGCGCATGAGCGGCGAGTGGTGGCCGGAGCTGGGCCCGAAATGGGCACCGAGCGCTGCCCCCAAACCGCCCTATCTGACCTTCGACATCCACACCCACGTCGAGGTTCCCGGGGCGGCTGCTCTTGCCGCGCCCCACTTCAAACCCGAGTACGACCCCCGGATGCTGGTCCAGCCTGAGGAGAGCACCCGGTACAACCGAGAGCTGCGCGCCACCCAAACGGCGCAATTCATCGATCCTGAGGCCCGTCTCGCCGACATGGACCTCCAGGGAATCGACATCCAGGCGCTGTCGATCGCGCCTCCACAGTATTTCTACTGGCTCGATGAGCCCCTCGGCCCTCGAGTGGCGGCCCAACAGAACGAAGGGATAGCCAAGCTGGTGGCGGCCCGGCCCGGTCGGTTCGTTGGAATCGCCAACCTGCCGATGAATCACCCTTCGGCGGCGGTGGAGGAGATGGTTCGCGTCAACCGCGATCTCGGTTTCAACGGGGTCGAGATCAATGCCGACGTGAACGGCCAGGATCTGGACGATCGACGATTCGACCCGGTATGGGCCAAAGCCGAGGAACTGCAGATGCTGATCATCCTCCATCCCCACGGTTGGACCGAGCCCCGGCGGATGGACGACTACTACCTGATCAATGTGGTCTGCATGCCCCTCGCGTCAACCGTGGCCGTCTCCAGGATGATTCTCGGCGGGGTCTGGGAACGATTCCCCGATCTGCGAATGCTGGTGGTCCACGGCGGCGGATATCTTCCCTTCTACTTCGCCCGGACCGATCATGCCTACAAGGTCCGACCCGAGGCCCGAAGGCACATTCCCCGACCCCCTAGCGAGTACCTGCACCTCCTCTACTTCGACACGACCGTGTTCGCTTCGGACGCCGTCAACCACCTCGTTGCCGAATTCGGGGCAGACCACGTCCTCATGGGAACCGACTACCCGTTCGACATGGGCCCCACCGATCCCCTGGGGTTCCTGGCCGAAGCCGACCTGACCGAGGCGCAACACTCCCTCATCGTCGGCGGCAACGCCGCCCGCTTACTCAGGATCTAGGGCGGGCCGCGGAGCTAACCCCCT
>CAZSMJ010000029.1:16681-20262 GCA_964608055.1 uncultured Acidimicrobiaceae bacterium
GCCGCCAACACTTCGATGACCGCACTTATGTCACTCGCCCCCCATCCCCGGTTCTGTGCCTCGGCGAGGAGCCGCACCGCGGTCGCGGTCACCGGTCCTGGTGGTCTTCGGGCTTCGGCAAGACCTAGATCCTTGCTCATGAGATCGACGGTGAACTGGGGGGTGTGGTCCCGTGATGCCATCGGGTCTGCCTTGTAGTCGAGGAGTCTGGGGACAGCTCCGGCTCGCAGCACTTCGAGGCAGGTGGCGACATCGAGACCGGCGTCCTCAATTTCGAGGATGGCTTCGGCGATTGCCACGAGGTGGGTGGTGAGGAGGCGGTTGGTGATCAGTTTCATCTCGAGGCCGGCGCCGTTCGGCCCCAGGTGTTGGATCGACTTTGCGAACGGCTCGAGGTAGGGGCGCCCCCGCTCCAATGCCTCTTGGTCTCCGCCCACCATGATCGCAAGGGTCCCGGCCTCGGCGTGCAGCGAGGTGCCGCTGACGGGACAGTCGAGAAAGGCGACTCCCCGTTTCGAGGCGGCCGCGGCAATGTCCCGAGAGGCCTCGACGTCGATGGTCGAGAGGTCGAGACACAACGATCCGGCTGGCAGGCGCCCCAAGAGACCACCGAGGTACACCTCATTCACCTGGGGTGTGTCAGGAAGTGAGGTCATGATCACGGAACCGGCAGCAACAGCAGAAAGCTCATCCGTGGCCTCGACACCGAAGCCGGCAGCCAACTCCCTTGCGGAAGCTGCAGGGTCAACCCCGACCACTCGATAGCCGGCCTCCACGAGATGCCGGGCCATCGGCCCGCCCATCCTTCCCAATCCCAGGAACCCAATTGTGATCATCGTCCTCCACCTCCGGAGTCGCCTTCACCGATCCGATCTCTCCAATGCGTCCCAGACCCAGGTCGTCGCCGAGCGGATGCCGGGGTGCGCCGGTGAGATGCCGACCCGCGGCCGATCGGCGTCGACCTCGATGGTGTCGATCAGGGGACCGGGCCCCCGGCCCATCACTGACACCCGGTCGGCGAGGGTCACCGCCTCATCCACGTCGTGGGTGACCAGGACGACGGTGCGGGGCTCGACCTGCCACTGGGTCTCGAACTCCTCATAGAACCGGCGTCTGGTCATCGCATCGAGGTGAGCGAAAGGCTCGTCGAGCAGCATGATCTCGGCGTCGTGAGCCAAGCCCCGCCCCAGCCCGGCGATGGTCTGTTGGCCGAGGGAGAGCTCGTGTGGGGGCCGATCCCTGACCGAGTCGAGTCCCACCCGACGGGTGTTGAAGTCCCGGACCTTTCGATAGAGGTCGGGCGGCTTTTCCGAGAATTCCGAACCGATGGCGATGTTGCGCTCCACGTTCCACCAGGGGAGAAGACGGGGGTTCTGGAACACGAGGGCGGTCCGGTTCTCACGGTCGGTGGCACCGAGGAACTCGACGTTTCCGCCGGCCGGCTTCTCCAGACCGGCAATGATCCGGAGCAGGGTGGTCTTGCCACAACCATTGGGGCCGACGATGGAGTGGACGCTTCCCTTCTGGATGTCGAGGTCGAGGTTGGCGAGCACCGACCCACCGCCTCCGGTTGCCTGGTACGCAAAGCGCAAACCACGGATCCGAACGATCGTTGGACTCATCTCAGAACTCATTCCGGTTAACGGTGCAAAGTATGGATTGTCTGATATATGATCTCGCCTGTCCAGTGCCCGGGGCTGGATGAGATACCACTGGCGACGATCGGGAGGAAACGTGCGACCGAGATCGAAATGGTGGTGGGTATCGCTGAGTGCCCTGCTGGCCCTTGTGGCCGCGGCCTGCGGGACCACCGGTGACGACGATGGGGAGGGTGGCGACGAGCGGTCGGTGATCAGATTCGCCTTTGCCCCCGACCCAGTGTGGGACTACATGAACGACAACGGTGTGATCGTGGAGTGGGAAGAGGACCACAACGTCAGAATCGTCACCAGCTCCACCTGGGACGAGTTCACCTTCTTTGCCGGTGGTCATGGTGACATCGTTTCCATGGGCACCCAGGAGCTTCCGGTCCTGGAGCAGGAGACCTCGATCAAGACCGTGAGCTTTGGCAAGTACAACGCGCAACGGTCACCGATGATGACACGAGCCGACACCGGGTACGAGACCCTCGAGGATGTTCCTCCGGGCTCGAATATCTGTGTGAGCAGCCCGGTGTCCAACACCGGGTTCTGGACGGTGGCGATGAACGAGTTGCACGGTATCGACTACCGGGTCGGTGGCGGCGACTACGAGCTGATTGTCAACGACCACTTCGTCAATCCGCAGAACCTGCTCAACGGAGACTGCGAAGCGGCGGTGATCATCCCCGAGGCGGCCGCCCCCTACCTGAGGACCGGTGAGTTGGTCCTCATGTACGACGGCTTGATGCCATTCCAGCTCTACAACACCTTCTCCGGTGTGGAGAGCGACGAGATGCACATCATGTCCAACCTGTTCACCGCGACTGAGGAGTTCTTCGACTCCCATCCCGACGAGATCGCGGCGTTCCTCGACCTGTGGCAGCGTGGCATCGATCTATGGGAGGAGAACCAGGCCGACATCATCTCCACCTACCCCCAGCACTTCTCAGTCGAATCCGACGAAGACGTGGCGTTCATCCAGGAGTTCATGGCCGGTCCCAACGACTGGTTCGTGGATTCGGTCTACCTGACCGAGGAGTGGGTCGAATCGGAGAAGAACATCTGGCAGTTCATGACCGAGCTCAACCCCGACAACCAGAACCGGATCGCCCCTGACTTCGAAGAACCACGCTTCGAAGTGGTCGAGGCCCCCTGATCGGCACCTAGGATCGGAAGGCGGATGAGCCTGCTCATCCGCCTTCCCTGACCTGGCACCAAGGGACCAATGGCAACAGAAACCCGGGACAAGAGCCTCGGCGCCCGCTCGGCGGAAGAAGAGCGGCTGATCGCGCTCCGAAAACGGGACACCCGCCGCCAGTGGTTTTGGAGGATCGCCGGATACGTCGCAGTGCTCGGGGCATGGGAGCTCGCCTCACCCTGGCTCTTGGACGAGAACCTCCTTCCCGGGCCCACCAGGATCATCGAGACCTTCCCCGACCTCTGGAACAGCGGGCGGTTCCTCCAGAGCTATGGGGCAACCCTGACCCGCATCGGAATCGGCTTTGCCGTCGCCTTCGGGTTCGGAGCCCTGCTCGGCGTGTTCACCCAGAATCGATGGGTGGAAGGCTTCTTCAAAGACGCGGTCACCATCAGCCTGGTGTCCCCGGGTCTGATCTGGGCCCTCACCGGGCTGGTGATCTGGGGCTTCAAGCCTGCCGGCTGGATCTTCGCCATCTTCATGACCACCTTCGCCCTGGTCACAGTCAATATCTCCGAGGGGATTCGGGCGCTGCCCAAGGATCTCATCGACATGTCTCGCGCCTTCGGTGTCACCACCTGGCGACGGCAGCGGGAGATCGTGATTCCCCACCTGGCGCCGTTCCTCTTCACCGCGATCAGATTCGGCTTCTCGGTCGCATGGAAGGTCACCGTGCTCACCGAGGTGTTCTCCTCGAATGAGGGGATCGGATTCGAGATGAGAATCGCCTACACACTGTTCGC
>CAZSMJ010000030.1:0-5188 GCA_964608055.1 uncultured Acidimicrobiaceae bacterium
CCAGGATTTCGGTGATCTTCTGCACCGTCGCCCACGATCCTCGGTCCTGGTTGCAGAGCACAACCACGGTGATGTCGGGGTCGACGTAGTGCGACACCATCGTCGAGACCCCGGGGTCGGCTCCACCGTGGCCAAAGATGGTCACCCGGTCCTCGACAACGACCAGCTCCATCCCGTAGCCATAGGCTTCGATCCCGTTCTCGTCGAACCCGTGGGCGGTCAGCATCCGGGTGACCGTGTCGGGCTGGAGGAGAGAACCCGAGGCGATGGCGTCGAGGAGACGAGCAAGATCGGTCGCCGTCGTGGTGAGCCCGCCGTCGGGCATTCCGCCTGCCGGAACGCTGTAGACGTTGGAGCGCCAGGTCTCGGGTGGCTCATCGGTGGCCAGGTAGGCGGTCGCCATGTTCTGAGGCTCCAGGTCGATCTGAAAGAAGCCCGAATCAGCCATCCCAGCCGGCGCTAGAACCTCTTCTGCGGCCACGTCGGCGAACGATTTCCCTGTCACCCATTCGATCAGCACTCCGGTGAGGATGAAATTGGCGTCGCCGTAGAGGAAGTCTCCGGGGTCCGAGGCCGCCGGCAGGTCCGCAAACAGGGGAAGGATGTCTCTCGGCCCGCGGGCGTGATAGACCGGTACCCGATCCCAGGCGGAGGTGAACGAGGCCCAGGTCTCGTCTTCGTCGTCGTGATAGTTGGCCAGTCCGGAGGTGTGGGACAGCAGATGATGGAGGGTGTGGCGCTGGTCGAGGGAGGCTGGTCGGTATTCGGGGGGCAGGAAGTCGATCAGGGGCCGGTCCAGTTTCAGCGTTCCCCGTTCGACGAGGCGGAGCGCAGTCGTCGCGGTGACCATCTTGGTGACAGAGGCCACTTGAAAGCGGGTGTCGATGGTCACCGGGACCTGGTGCCCGCGATGGGCCAACCCTGCCGAATGGGAGAAGACGGGAGCACCGGACTCCCAAACCAGAACCACCCCGCTGAACAGATGCTGATCCGCCCGTTGGTCGATCCAGGAGCCAAAGCCCTGAGTCTCCAGCTCCTTCATCTGGTCCTGCGTACCTCGCCGGTTCGGCGCAAAGCGCGATATTCCCGGTCGAGCAGGGACCACAGTGAATGATCAACCCAGTTGCCCCTGATCAACAGCTCCTCGCGGAGGACCCCCTCCCTGGTGAACCCCAGCTTGTGGGCTACCCGGTCGGACGGGTCGTTTCCAACGGCGATCCGAAGGGTCACCTTGTGATAGCCCAGCGATCCGAATGCTTCGCCAAGAAGGCATTCCACCGCCTCGGTGCAGATCCCCTTCGAGTTCTCATCGGTGCGAACCCAGTATCCAAACTCGGCGATCTTGCCCAGCTTGGAGATGGTCCACAACGAGACGTTGCCGAGATGACGATCGGGCTTCTGCTTGTAACGGATCGAATAGTCCCATGCCCGGTCTTCCTTCCAGGCCTGCATCGATTCCCGGATGAATGCCGTGGTGTCCGCGTACTCATAGTCCATGCGCGCCCATGGGAGCCATTGGTTCAACTCGGGTAACGACGAGCGGATGGCGTCATCGAGGGTGGCCTGATCGCGCCTGGTGAAGCGTTGGATTATCAGATGATCGGTTTCGAACAAGGGTCGTGGCACTGGATCAGGTTATCGGCGCCCTTAACCTGACATCTGAATGTGGGACCGACTTCATCTGAGCCATGATGCGCCAATTCTCGGAGACGAGCCCTTTGCCGCAGTGCTGGCTGCCTTGTACGAGGACGACGATGGTGCAGTGAGGATCGTTCTCACCAAGCGACCCGACACCATGCCCACCCACGCCGGCCATATCTCATTGCCCGGAGGGCGGGCGCATCCTTCTGACACCGGACCGGTCGACACCGCGTTGCGCGAGGCGCACGAGGAAGTCGGAATCGAGCCGTCATCGGTCGAGGTCCTCGGATATCTCCCGCCGATCGACACCGTGGAGTTCAAGCCATGGGTGGTCCCGATTGTCGGCCGGCTGCAGCCACCGGTGCTGTTGATCCCCAGCGAACGCGAGGTAGCGCGGATCTATACCCCGCCCCTCGAAGATCTCGCTGATCACGCTCGCTGGTGGAGCGTCCCATGGAACGGGCACCCGGTCTGGTATTACGACCTCGGAGGAGACACCCTCTGGGGAGCGACGGCGAGGATGGTGCGCTCACTGGTTGGACTTCTATAGCCCAACCGGCAAGGTTCAAGTTTTGGCCCTGTTTTGGCCGATGTTGTCGAGGTGAGTTCGCGTGCTCCAATAGAGGCACAGCAGCGGTTTCACAGATATGTGGCGGTGCTGTTTGCCGTGACGTTTCCGGCGCTGGCGATCGTGGAGATCGTGCGCACGGATATGAGGTCACCATTGGCTCCCATCCGATGGGCCAGCTACATGGTGCTCGCCATTTGGGCGATCTGGCTGACTCAGCGCGAAGACGCCAACACGATGACCCTGGTGCTCAGCACCACCTGGTTCTTTGGCATCCTCTCGATAATCGAGGCTCTCTACGGGGTGGAGATTTCGGCCTTCGACTTCACCACCTCCTTCGGCCTGGTGATGATGCTCGGAGTCTTCGCGGGCACCTTGAGCGCCGGAAGCAGACTCGTTTGGTCCGGCGCTGTCGGGCTCAGCATCGCGTTGTGGAGTATCACCATGGGAGTTCTGCTCAAGGAGCCCGTTGACGTCATCGGAGTTCGCTCGGTCATCGCTGTCGCTGGTGTCATCTTCACCACCGCCCTGGTCTCACGACTTTTCGATCAACTGTCCGAGGCAATTGCCCGCTACGACAAGGCGACCCGTCTTCAACATGCCATCGCAACGTGCTCCGAAGCCCTCTTGGTGCAGACCGATGTCTTTGCGATCTACGAGGCAGTGAAGGCCCTGCTGGAAGCCACCGACGCCGATTACGCCTACGTCGACAGAACGATCCAGGTCGACGGAGCACCACACTGGGAAATTCTCGCCGACGCGAAGCGCAACTCGAAGGTGCACATGGGAGGGTGGAAGGGCGGAGAATACGACCGCGAATCATCCACCTACCGCGCCCTCTCCGAGGGCCGAGCCATCTCCCTTCATACCGCGCGTATGAAAGGTGAGGAGAAGGCCGCCTACGAGCGCGACGGGATCGGCTCGGAGGTGTCCGTCCCCATCTTCGTTGCAGGGACCTTTAGAGGATCAATCGGATTCGTGTCCTGCCCCGACGACCGAAGCTGGAGCGAGGCCGAGGTGGAGACGCTCTGGCGCGCCTCACACATGATTGGCGCCTACTGGCGGCGTCAGGACGACCAGGATGAGTTGAAGGCGTCCAATGAGTCAAAAGACAGGCTTCTCGCCTCCGTCAGTCACGAGATTCGGACCCCACTGACGGCCATTGTCGGACTGGCCGAGGAGATCGCCAATAGCCGGTCCATGCTGGAGGCAGACGAGCTGGTCGAGCTCAACGGCATCATCGCGGTACAAAGCCGCGAGCTGGCCGAGCTGGTCGAGGATCTCCTGGTGGCTTCACGGGCCGAGGCCGGGAACCTCTCGATCAAACCCGACATGATCGATCTTCGCGCCGAGGTCGAGAGTGTGGTTCGTGGAGTCCGGGAATCGCATCCGAGCAGCAAGGACCTCATCGTCGATGGGGAGAACGTGAAGGCTTGGGCAGATGCTCTCCGATGTCGTCAGATCATCCGCAACCTGCTCACCAATGCCGTCAAGTACGGCGGGGAGAGGATCGCTGTGTTGGTCAGGGTGATGGGTGACCAGGCTCAGATTCTCGTCGTCGATGACGGGCGGGGGGTCCCTTCCGAGGAGCAGGAGCTCATCTTCGAGAGGTATTACCGGGGGCGGCAGTCACCGACTCAGCCCGGATCGGTCGGGATCGGGCTCGCCGTTTCTCGTCAACTCGCCGAGTTGATGGACGGAAACCTTCGTTATGTCGACGCATACGGCGAGTCGCGTTTCGAACTGACTCTGCCCACTGTCCCCAAGGAATCGGTGCGAGCGGTGCCGATGTCATCAGATCCGATCGCTTCGAACGTGGACGCGGCATTTCGAGTTTGACCGCGGCCCGAATCGTCCCCCAGATAGGGGACATAGAATGCGATTTCTCACCGGGGCTGACCAAGGGTGGACTTCCTGAAGAAGCGGTTATTGATCACTGGCACCTTGATTGCCGTCGTGCTCCTCGGCGCCGGAGCCATTTTTGCCGCGTCCACGTGGGGAGATGTGAACCGGGTAACGATCGATCGGCCGGCGCCGACCGACTCCTCCGGGACAGCGGACAACGGCGTCGAGTCCGGCGAGCCGGCCGTGGACATCAGCGTGCCTCCGAGTGGCGGTGACGCCCTCGACGTGTTTCTCCTCGTGGGGTCCGACTCGAGGGACGACCTCGAGGACACCGAGGGATTCGGCGAGTTCGAAGGACACCGGGCGGACGTGGTGATGGTCCTGATCCGGCCGCGGGGCGATGAGCGCAGCGCCGCGATCCTCTCGCTACCCCGTGACCTCCTGGTCGAGGACAGCTGCTCCGACTCGCAACATCGTCTCAACGACGCCCTCGAGGGTTGTGAGACCGGCATGAATGGCCCAACTGCCCTGACGGTTACTGTCGAGGACCTGATTGGGGTCAGCGTGGATCATTTTGCTCTGGTCGATCTGGCAGGCTTTCAGGAGGCGGTGAACGCAATCGGTGGTTATGAGATCTGCCTGCCGCGTGCGGTTCGAGACGAGAAAGCTCAACTTCATCTGCCCGCCGGCTGCACCTTGGCTTCGGGAGCGGAAACCCTCGCCTGGCTCCGATCCCGCAACACCCAGGAGCTGACTGCTGATGGCTGGCGGGTTGTTCCCGGCGTCAGCGACCTGACCCGCAACGAACGGCAAAGGGAGTTCTTACTGTCGATGATGTCGAGTCTCGGCGACTTCAGCAGCCCGAAGGCTGTCGCTTCGATGGCCCAGTCGGTGGCCCCATACGTGACAGTCG
Source organism: uncultured Acidimicrobiaceae bacterium (assembly GCA_964608055.1). GTDB lineage: Bacteria > Actinomycetota > Acidimicrobiia > Spongiisociales > ZC4RG35 > JALYNX01. Next base: position 4,968 of record CAZSMJ010000030.1, read on the forward strand.
ATGCCGATCTGAGCCTGCTCGACGCGGTGAGTCTCGCCTGGACGATGCGTGGGCTCGGCCAGGGATCGATCGAGGAATTGGACATCCCGGTCATCGATTCCACCACGGCAAGCGGAGCCGCCGTTCTCGTTTCCGAGGTGGACATCGCGGAAGTGGTTGCCTCGTATCTGACACCTGAGGTCGCCGAGGACTCCGCCTCTGGCTTCGCGGGATGAGCCTCG
>CAZSMJ010000030.1:5288-8766 GCA_964608055.1 uncultured Acidimicrobiaceae bacterium
CGAAGAGGATCGCCCCGGATGGTGGGAAACCGACTCCAACTACCACAACAACGCGGATCCTCTCCCTGGAGACGAGAGGTTCACCACCGGTTCGATCCGGCCCGAGCAACTCGACCGCTTTCTCAACGCGGTGTCGTATGAGAAGTACCGGAGCCGGGTCATGGTCGGCCTCGACTTGAGGTCTTGGTCGCCACAGACTCGAGACCTCCAACGCCTCTACCTCAAAAACTGCAACCTGGCCGGGATCGATCTGGCCGGCGCCGATCTGAGGGAGTCCAATCTGTCGCTCAGTGACCTTCGGGGAGCCAAGCTGCGCGGAGCGGACCTCTCAGGATCGGATCTTGAGGGCGCCAACTTCGCCGGGGCCGATCTGAGGGATGCCGACCTCTCCGGCACAGCTCTGTCGGCCACCCGATTCCAGGAGCAGGATCGCGGCGCAGACGTCAGCGGGGCCCGCTTCGACGGGTCGTGGGGGCTGACCGAGTCCCAAGAGGACTACCTCGCCTCGTCAACCTAAGGTGTCGCCCGACGTGGAGTGATCATCCAGGAAGGGTGAATGTGACCGATCGAAAACGGGTGTTCTCGGGGATGCAGCCCACCGGCGAGCCCCATCTCGGGAATTTGGTCGGGGCCCTACACAACTGGGTCAAGATGCAGGACGACTACGAGACCATCTACTGCGTGGTCGATCTCCATGCGATGACCTCCCTCTATGACCCGGCCGATCTGGCCCGGGACAGACGGGATCTGGCCCGGATGATCCTCGCCGCCGGGGTCGACCCCAAGCGCTCCCTCCTCTACTACCAGTCTGAGGTGCCCCAGCATGTCGAGCTCGCCTGGATTCTCGGCACCATCACCGGGATCGGGCAATTGGAGCGAATGACCCAGTTCAAGGAGAAGTCCGATCGGTCCGGTCAGAACCTGGGAATCCTGGCCTATCCGGTGCTCCAGGCAGCCGACATCCTGATCCACAAGGTGCATGCGGTGCCGGTTGGCGACGATCAAGCGCAGCATCTGGAACTGACCCGGGACATAGCCGAACGGTTCAACACGCGTTTCGGTGAGGAGTTCCCGATTCCGGAACGAATCACCCCTGAGATCGGCGCCCGGGTGATGTCGCTGACCGACCCCGCCGCCAAGATGTCCAAGTCCGATCCGTCACCCCGCTCACGGATCCTGCTTCGAGACACCCCAGCGGACATCATGAAGAAGGTGAGGTCGGCGGTCACCGATACCGGGACCGAGGTGGCGTACGACTGGGAGAAGAAACCAGGGATCTCCAATCTTCTCGAGTTGTTCAGCTTCTTCAGCGGACGCCCGATCCCGGATCTGATCCGTGAATACGGCTCGACCGGCTACGGCGAGTTCAAGTCAGCCGTTGGCGAGTCGATCGCAGAGGGGTTGCGCCCAATCCAGGAGGCGTATGCAGGGCTGAGCGACTCCGAAGTCAGCGAGGTGATGGAGACGAGTGCGGCCGTCGCCCGTGATCGAGCCGAGGATTCGATGAGGACGATCCGGGAGAAGACCGGCCTCGTCTAGCCCTCAGCTGCCGGTCTCCAACAACTCCGGAGGCACCAGAAGCACCAGCGCTGCGAGCAGGTTGAAGCCGGAGTGGATGAAGATCGCCGGCCCGAGACGGTTGGTGCGCAAGGTCACCCAGGCCAAGACGGCACCCACGATGAAGAGCTGGGGGAGCACCACCGCAGCGGCTTCGAGGAGATGCGCGGGGTCGAGTCCGAGCACGTGGAAGGCGGCGAATACCAGAGCCGTGACCACGATGATCACTTTCCGACTCCGTTTGCTCATCGATTTGAGCAGGACGCCGCGGAACGTCAGTTCCTCGGTTACCGGCGCCACCACCACTGCAATCACGACGGCGGTGACGCGCGCCATCGTGGACTCGATTCCGGCCAGGGCCGATCCGACTTGTTGCACCGATTCGCCATCGGGAAAGAAGAACTCGGTCAGGGGAAGGAAAAGGACAGCGAGCACCAGTTGGAGGAGCAACCCGAGACCCAGATAACGAAGATCTCCGGCCTCGATCGAGAACCCGAGATCACGATCAGTCTTGGTCCTGGCCAGCAGCCAGAGGACTCCGAGGTGCCCGACGTACTGGCCGGCCAATCCCAACACCAGCAGCCACTCGTCTTCTCCCCAAAGCAGGCTCAGGGCCGCGAAGACCCCCGCTCCGAGGAATCCACCAAGGACCACGAGGATGAAGTCGACGACAGTCCAGGTCTTGGGCACGGGCCGGTCAGCCTACTGACTGGGTCAGGGCTCCCACTGTTAGCCTGCAACAAAGCGTCGCCGGAGGTTGGACGAAAGTGGAAATCGAGATCGGCATCGGCAAGTCAGGTCGTCAGGCATACGGTTTCGACGACATCGCGATCGTCCCTTCGAGACGGACCCGCGATCCAGACGACGTGGATATCTCCTGGCAGCTCGACGCCTTCAAGTTCCCGCTTCCGATGATGGGCTCGGCCATGGACAGTGCCATCAGCCCGGCCACCGCGGTGACGATCGGCAAGCTGGGGGGGCTCGCCGTCCTCAACCTCGAAGGGCTCTGGACTCGTTACGAGGATCCCCAGCCCTATTTCGACGAGATCGCAGAGCTCACCAAGGAGAAGGCAACCCTGCGCATGCAGGAGATCTACCTCGAACCGGTCAATCCGGACCTCATCGGGCAGCGGGTGGCGGAGGTCAAGGCGGCGGGTGTGGTCACTGCGGGCAGCCTCACCCCACAGCGGGTTCGGTCCTGGGCTCCAAATGCGTTGAAGGCCGGTCTCGAGATCCTGGTGATCCAGGGAACCGTGGTCTCGGCCGAGCATGTGTCGAGCCGGGAAGAGCCACTCAACCTCAAGGAGTACATCGCCAATTGTGAGGTGCCGGTAATCGTCGGAGGCTGCGCCAGCTATTCCACTGCGCTCCACCTGATGCGCACCGGAGCCGTTGGGGTGCTGGTCGGAGTAGGCCCGGGGGCGGCTTGCACCACCCGCGGGGTCCTCGGAGTTGGAGTGCCCCAGGCCACGGCCATCGCCGATGCCGCGGGCGCCCGGATCCGCTATCTGGACGAGACCGGGCGATATGTACACGTAATCGCCGATGGCGGGATGCGAACCGGTGGTGACGTGGCCAAGGCGATCGCCTGCGGCGCTGACGCGGTGATGATCGGCTCACCTCTTGCCTCGGCATCGGAGGCACCCGGCCGGGGCTATCACTGGGGAATGGCCACCTTCCATCCCACCTTGCCCCGGGGCGCCCGGGTGGAGGTGGGCGATCGGGGGACCCTGGCCGAGATTCTGGTCGGCCCCGCCCATGAGAACGACGGCCGACTCAACCTGTTCGGAGCGTTGACGGTCTCCATGGCCACCACTGGCTACTCGGACGTCAAGGAGTTCCAGAAGGCGGAGGTCATGATCGCCCCCTCGATCCAGACGGAGGGCAAGTCCTTGCAGCGCAATCAGCGGGTAGGGATGGG
>CAZSMJ010000030.1:8866-19741 GCA_964608055.1 uncultured Acidimicrobiaceae bacterium
CTGGTTCTTGACTTTGGTGCTCAATACGCCCAACTGATCGCACGTCGAGTCCGTGAGGCCCACGTCTACTCCGAAGTCGTTTCTCGGGACATCACCGCCGAAGAGATCCGTGAGAGACGACCCATCGGGCTCATCCTCTCCGGTGGGCCGGCGTCGGTGTATGCCGAGGACGCCTATCGGATGGATCCTTCGATACTCGAGTTGGGGATCCCCGTGCTCGGGATCTGTTACGGACATCAGCTTCTCGCCGATATGGCCGGAGGGGAGGTGGCCAACACCGGGACCGGGGAGTACGGCAACACCAATCTCGAGATCACCGGCGATTCGCTGCTTCTCCAGGGCCTTCCCGCCGAGCAAGGGGTCTGGATGTCCCATCAGGACCAGGTGGTATCACCGCCGGAGGGATTCGCCTCCGTGGCGAGGACCAGCGGTTCGCGGGTGGCCGCGATGGAAGATCGGGAACGCGGGTTGTACGGAGTCCAGTTCCATCCTGAGGTCGGCCACACCCCGCGGGGAACCGAGATCCTGAAACGCTTCCTGTACGAAGTGTGTCACGCCTCGCCGACGTGGACTTCGCACTCGATCATCGAGTCACAGGTCGCCGCCATCAAAGCGCAGGTGGGCGGGGAAAGGATCGTCTGTGGCCTTTCGGGCGGGGTGGACTCGGCAGTGGCCGCCGCCTTGGTGCATTCGGCGGTCGGCGACCAACTCACCTGTATTTTCGTCGACCACGGCCTACTCCGGTTGGGCGAAGCAGAACAGGTGGAGCGGACATTTCGCTCTCATTTCGCCGTCGACTTGATCCATGTCAAGGCCGAGGACCGTTTCCTGGAGGCACTGGTCGGGGTGACCGATCCCGAGGAGAAGCGGAAGATCATCGGCGAGACCTTCATTCGGGTGTTCGAGGAGGCAGCCGAATCGGTCGGCGACGCCCGTTTCCTGGTGCAAGGGACGCTCTACCCCGACGTCATCGAGTCCGGCTCCGCTTCGGCGGCCACGATCAAGACACATCACAACGTGGGCGGGTTGCCCGATGACATGCGGTTCGAACTAGTCGAGCCATTGCGCGACCTGTTCAAGGACGAGGTTCGCGCCGTAGGCGAGGAGCTCGGTCTTCCAGAGGAGATCGTTTGGCGTCAACCGTTCCCCGGACCTGGCCTTGCCGTTCGGATCATCGGTGAGGTGACCCGCGAGCGGCTCGACCTGCTGCGGGCCGCCGACCAGATCGTGGTCGACGAGATCCGGCGTGCCGGCCTCTACCGGGAGATCTGGCAGGCCTTTGGCGTCTTGCCGGTGGTCAAGACCGTTGGGGTTCAGGGGGACGGGCGCACCTATGCGTATCCGCTGATCGTCCGCGCCGTCACCTCCGATGATGCAATGACTGCGGATTGGGCCCGCCTCCCCTACGAGGTCTTGGAGAGGATCTCTAATCGGGTGATAAATGAAGTACCGGGGATAAACCGGGTGGCGTACGACGTTTCTTCCAAGCCGCCTGCCACCATCGAGTGGGAGTGAAAAAGACCGTTCCGTCCCATTCAGGGCCCACACTGCCCTGCCGATAACGGCCATATCGGCCAGAAAACATGCAGGTGGACCTCAACACCCCTGAATTGACGCGCATTTTCCGGGAAGAGCTGGATGAGAGGTCCGGTCGCCTTGTCGCGGGCGCGCGTGCGCTTGCCGACGACACCCTCGACGCGGCCTGGGTTCCTGATCTGATCCGGGACGCCCACACCATCAAAGGCTCTGCCGGTCTGCTCGGATACGAGTCGATTCGGGAGGCGGCGACCCGACTCGAGCAGTTGTGGCGTCTCATCGCCGAGGGCCACGCACCTGACGCCGACATCGTGATGGCGATGGAGAACTCCGCTGGCTCATTGGTGGCGTCGATGTCCGACGACGGTGGGCAGCTTTCTGATTTGACCGAGAGGCTGCTTGGGGGAATCGAGGCCTCCAGCAACATGGACCAGGCCCTCCCGATCCGGCGCCCCGAGCCAGGCAGTCTTGGAGGGCTCCTCTCCTCGGTGTCCGAGTCTCTCCTCGGCGGCGCGACCAGGGTCGACACCGGGGACCTCTACCGGCTCATAAACCGTATCGTCGAAGTTGCCCTTGACACCGAAGCCCTGGCCGATCTGGCCCTGGTGTCCATCGAAGGCTCGGACCCTGCTGTCTTCCGCCGCTCGTGGCGAAATCAACTGGAGAAGCTGAGTACCTCCATCGGCGATATTCAGGATCAGGCGGTCGCCCTTGCCAACGTCTCCTTCCGCGACGCGGCGTCGACCTTTCCCCAGTTCGTTCGGTACCTCGGACGACGGATGGGCAAAGACGTCCGATTCGAGATCATCGGGGACGACGTGCAACTCGACCGTCAGATTGTCGACCTGTTGCGGGAGCCGCTTCGCCATTTGCTGGTCAATGCGGTCGATCATGGGATCGAATCCGCGCCAGTGCGGATCGCCGCGGGCAAGACGGCCACCGGAGTGGTCAGGGTTGCAGCTCGCGTCGTCGATGAGGGGGTCGAGGTGTCGGTTTCCGACGACGGAGGTGGAATCGACTGGGACAAGGTGGCGGAGATCGCGACGGAGAACAACTTCCCCTTCGTCCATCCGGACCTGAGCCCTCTGTTGTTCCAGCCAGGTTTCTCCACAGCCGATGAAACGACCGATTTCTCCGGCAGCGGCGAGGGCCTGCCAGCAGCTCGGGACACGGTGGAGCGGGTTCATGGTGCGGTCCATATCGAGTCGCTGAAGGAGCAGGGCACCACGGTGACGATGACCCTTCCGATGTCGATGGTTCTCCAGAATGTCGTCGTGGTCGCCGCCGGCGACCAGTTCTGGGGCTTCCCTGAAGCTGCAGTCGAGGCTGCCATGCCTCTCTCCAAGGCGGAAATCAAAGTCACCAACGGTGGCCGTGAGCTTCACTTCGAAAGCGGCGCGATCCCATGTGTGTCGTTGTCACAGGCCGTGGGCACCGGAGTCGACGCCGACGAGTCGGAGATTCTCGTCATGAACACCAGGTTCGGCCTGGTTGCGGTGACTGTTGGCGAGTTGATCGATCGGCGCCGGGTGGCGGTGAAGAACTTGGGGCCGATCCTCGAAGGACCGGGGCATGTCACCGGGGCGGCTCTGCTCGGCGGGGGACAGGTCCTAGTCGTGATCGACCCGAACTTCCTCGGAATCCTGGCCAGGCGGCGCCCGCGTCTGGTGGGAAGACGGCCACGCATCTTGGTAGTCGACGACTCGGCCGGGGTCCGCCAGCTGTTGTCGGCGACACTCAACGGCGCTGGATTCGAGGTCGAGGTGGCCGGAGGCGCCCGCGAGGCCGTGATGGCGATGGCGGAGGATGACTTCGACGCCATGGTCGTGGACTACTCGATGCCCCGGTCGAACGGGGTCGAACTGGTGCGGGCGATGAGAGCCGCCGAGGTCCGGGTGCCCATCGTCATGGTGTCCGGTGTCGCCACCCAGGAGGAGAAGCGTGCTGCTTGGGAGGTTGGCGTCAATGCCTACCTGGACAAATTCGACCTCCGCCAGGGTGTCCTCACCACGACGTTGCGCCGTCTGATCGGTCTCGACGACGTCGGGACGGCCTGAAGCCGACGACCACCGAGAAGTCCTATCCACGATAGGCCGTGAACAGAGCCCTCCGAATCCACCCCTCGTTCACCGCGGTTAGTGCGCGCATGCGTCGCGTTTGTCGTTCCTCGAACTCGGTAGTTCCCAGAAGCGGGATGAGTTCTCTCGAGGCCTTGTCCCATTCGCGAATCCACGCTGACAAGGTCTCTCGATATTCCTCCGTGACGTCCACGCTTTCGATTCTTTCGAAGCCGGCTTTCTCCATGAGCGCCTGATAGCGATCGTCGGTCTCGACAAAGTCCGGGCTCGCGGCAACAGCCTCAACCGTCAAGGCATCCGAGAGCTCTTCGGCGAGCTCGATCACGGTGAACGACAGCCTTCCCCCGTCTTTCAACACTCTTCGGCTCGCTTTCAAGACCAGCTGCTTCGCCTCCAGGCAACAAAGCACGTCCGAATGCGTGACAGCGTCGAATACCTCGTCTTGGAATGGGAGAGTATCTCCAGAGGAGGCAACCGCCACCCCGGACACATTCTCGGCAAGTATGCGCCGAGAGGCCACACGGAGTCCATCAAACGACGGATCGGTGAGCACGACACGACAGCCTGTGGATCGGCTCAGATAGATCCCGGGCCATCCCGCCCCACTCCCAATGTCGAGTAAGAGGTCTCCAGGCTTCAGTTCAAGCAGGTCGGCGAGCTGACCTGCTTGGTGCCGCGTCGTGAAGCTGGTGGCTCCGTAATCACAGCCAGTCACGCCCACCTCGGCGCGGCGCATCGCTGGGTGCTCCACGACACGGTAACGCTCGTTGAAATCCGTTGTGATGAGCCATTCTCGATGTTGTCGGCTGGTGCCGTCAATGACTGCCAGGCACTCTCGCCACTCCCGCGGCGGGGCGCGCCTTCCTTCGCTCTACAGCTACAGACGGGCCCAAAACGCCCCGATAAACCTTTTGGATGTTCGAGCTCTCAGTCAGCGAGTTGTTGGCCTATCTGATTCCGGTCGTCGGAATTGCCTGTGTGCTCTGGGCGCTGGCGATCACGAGGCACGGTCGGCAGCGGGAGCGCGAGGTGGTCCGCCTTTCCGAGGAGGCACATCGCATCAAGAACGACTTCGTCGCGATGGTCAGTCATGAGTTGCGGACGCCCCTGACCTCGATCGCCGGTTTCGCCGACACTTTGGTCGAATCCTGGAAGGAACTGCCGAAAGACGAGGTGGACGAGTTCCTCTCGATCATCAATCGGCAGGCCATCTATCTGGGTGACCTGGTCGAGGACGTGCTCGTCATTCCCAGGCTCGAGGCCGACCGTCTCCGCTTCCAACCCGAGTTGTTCGACCTCGGTGACCTCATCGAAGACGTGGCGAAGATGGTGTTCCCCAACGGTGGCAAGAAGACGTCCTTGGTGTCGCTGCCCGACGGGGTGAGGGTCAAGGCCGATCGCCGCAGGGTTCAGCAGGTGATCCGAAACCTCATGGAGAACGCCCGCAAGTACGGCGGAGACCAGATCATGGTCGAGGGCTTCGTGATGGGGGACCAATACCTCATCATCATCTCGGACAACGGCCCTGGAGTTCCCGACGTGGAGACCCAAAAAGTCTTCGAGAACTTCGAGCAGTTGTCCAAGGGCGACGCCAGGGAATCGACCGGGATCGGGTTGGGCCTCCCCATTGCCCGTCGCCTCGCTCGGGCCATGGGTGGCGAGGTCTGGTACGAGCGGCGGTTCCCGACTGGCGCCCGGTTCTGTTACTCGCTGCCACTGCGCCGTCGCACAGTTGTGGACGACGGAGAGCGTGCCGAGACCCCCGACGACTCCAGCCAGGCGGAAGTCGATCTGGGGGATCCGGTCTTCCGTTCGGCTTGATCACATCGGTGTGATTCATACGGGTGCGGCCAGTACCATCGACCGTAGATGCAGGCTGAGTGGTTCTACGACGATGTCCCAGCCGAGTCCCCGCTCTTTGGCGATCTCAACCCGACTCAGCGCGAGGCGGTAGCTGCAACTGAGGGACCGGTGCTGGTCGTCGCCGGCGCGGGCTCTGGCAAGACTCGGGTGCTCACCTACCGCATCGCCCATCTGATCCGTGACCTCCGAGTGGCGCCGGATTCGATTCTCGCCATCACGTTCACCAACAAGGCAGCCAACGAGATGCGTGGCCGGGTGGGCGCCCTTGTCGGCGGCGCGGTCCGTTCGATGCAGGTGTCAACGTTTCACTCGGCCTGTGTCCGGATCCTTCGCCGTGAAGTCTCCAGACTCGGTTACCGGTCGAGCTTCTCGATCTACGACGAGGCGGATTCTGTCCGTCTGATCAACCTCGTTCTCAAGGACCTAGACCTGGACAGCAAGAGATTCCCCGCCAAGGCGATGAAGGCGGTCATCTCGAAGTCCAAGAACGAGCTGGTCGACTTCGAGACTTTTGCCGACCAGGGCGAGGGCTTCTATCACGAACAGGTGGCCGACATCTATCGCCTCTATCAACAGCGGTTGCTCGAAGCGTCGGCGATGGACTTCGACGACCTGTTGATGGTCACCGTCGAGTTGTTCGGGGCCTTTCCCGAAGTGCTGGCCCAATATCAGAGCAAGTTCCGATACGTGCTCGTGGACGAGTACCAGGACACCAACCGGGCCCAGTACGTGCTGGTCAAGCAACTCACTGCAGTTCATCGCAACCTCTGCGTGGTCGGCGACTCCGACCAGTCCATCTACCGGTTCCGCGGAGCGGACATCCGCAACATCACCGACTTCGAGAAGGACTATCCCGACGCCCGGATCGTCATCCTCGATCAGAACTACCGGTCGAGCGAGACCATCCTCGATGCGGCCAACTCGGTGATTGCGAACAACACCAAGCGAACTCCGAAGAACCTGTGGTCGGACAAGGGCCGAGGGGTGCCCATCATCCGCTACGAAGGCGAGGACGAGCACGACGAGGCCGGGTATGTGGTGGACGAGATCGAGCGTCTCAAGTTGGCGGGGCACAACCTGTCCGATGTCGCCGTGTTCTATCGCACCAACGCCATGTCCCGTGTCATAGAGGATGTCTTTGTCAGGCGCGGGCTTCCCTACACGGTGGTCGGCTCGGTCAAGTTCTACGACCGCAAGGAGATCAAGGACGCGGTCGCCTATCTACGCGCCACCGTCAACCCGTCCGACGAGGTCTCGGTGAAGCGGATCATCAATGAACCCCGCCGCGGGATCGGCGATACCACCACAGCCCACGTCGATCGTTTCAGCCAGACCCAGAAGATCTCCTTCTTCGATGGGCTGCGACGGGCGGTCGAGATCCCCCAGTTGAACGCCCGCGCCCAGACCGCGGTCGGGGAGTTCGTCGCGATCATGGATCACCTGGCGGAATCCGCAGCCGAGGGCGGGGTGACCGCGGCGGCGCAGGCCGTCCTCGATGACACCGGGATGCTGGCCACGTTGGAAGCCGAGAAGACAGTTGAGGCCATGGGTCGGGTGGAGAACCTCCGGGAATTCGTGGGTGTCGCCTCCGAGTTCGAGAGTGCCAACGAGGGAGCCGTGATCGGCGACGAGGAGTTCGACTCCCTGGACAATCTCCGCCGGCTCGAGATCTTCCTCGAGTCGACCGCGCTTGTCGCGGATATCGACGAGTGGGACGAGGGAGCCGGGGCGGTCACCCTGATGACACTTCACACGGCCAAGGGCCTGGAATTCCCAGCTGTATTCATCGTCGGGATGGAGGATGGGGTGTTCCCCCATATGCGGTCCTTGGGTGACCCCTCAGAGCTCGAAGAGGAGCGTCGCCTGGCATATGTCGGGATCACCCGGGCCCAGGACAGTCTGTATCTGACATCCGCGTGGAGCCGGATGCTGTTCGGAGGCTCCAATTACAACCCACCCTCGAGATTCCTCGGCGAGATCCCCGAAGGTCTCATGGAGAAAGCCGGCAAGCGTGAGCGACGTTCTCCGGCGGAGCGGGCCGCGGTCACCGGCCCCCGTACCACGGTGGCGCCCGACGACATCGGACCCGGCGACCGGGTTCGCCACGACAGGTGGGGCCTCGGAACCGTGCGGGAGGTGGTCGGCGCCGGTGATCGGGCCGAGGCTGAGGTCATGTTCGACACCCAAGGCAAGAAACGGCTTCTTCTGGCGTGGGCTCCACTGGAGCGGGCGTGACGACTCTCGGCTCCTGGAGGCAGGTGTCATGACTGACAACGCAGAGCGGGTTGTGGATGTCCCGATGGAGTTGGAAACTGCCCTCGAGGCAAATCCCAGAGCAGGCATCGCCTTTGAGTCTTTGAGCTTCTCTCATCGCAGAGAGCACGCCGACTATGTCGCCGAGGCCAAGAAGCCGCAAACCAGGGTGCGAAGGGCCGAGGCAACCATCGAGCGTCTCCTCGGTTGATTCCCAGGGTTGTGAGAGTGGGCGGCTCTTACTCTGACGTCGCCGGATCTATTCCGATGGTCAGCCTTCCGCCACCAATTCGAGCCAGGGATGGGTCGAAGGGAGATGTTCGGAGAGGAACTCCAGCTCCGTTTCTGTTAGTTCCCGCATCACCCTTTCGGCATCCTCCTGGTCCTTGGGACGAATGTCCTTGCTCTTGAATAGCAGTTGGAGGTCAGGTGCCAGGTAGGGGACGCCGGACGACGAAAGGAGCACCGCCTGGTCCCACGGTCTGGTCAGATGTGGATCGCGGCGGTACGCCCATTGGGAATCCGTTCCCTCACCGATGGTGAGGTCGATCGTCCACGGCTCGACGGGGGATCGACGAACCCAAACGTTGTTCTCCGCAGCCTCGAGGATGAGCGCGCGGCCATCCCACTTTTTCACCTCGCCTCGGGCGGAGGTATGCAGATCCCAATCTGAGAACCAGGCGTGCACGAGTAGCGCCTGATCGCGGCGGACACCTATGTCGAGGTCTTCGTGTCTTCGCCATGACTCGCCAACGTGGAGCTCGAGGGCATGTCCGCCTGCGATCCACCATTGGAACGGCGCTCCAATTAGAAGTTCGACAGCCTCGATGATTGACATCGGGGACCATGCCGCCATGGCTGCCACGGCTTTCAAGCCTGTTCGACCCGCTCCAGCAGCTCCAGCCAGCTCTTGGTGAACTTGTCCACCCCTTCTTCCTCCAGGACCCGGACCACGTCCTCGTAGTCGATCCCGACCGAACCGAGCCGCTCCAGGTCCCGTTTCGCTTCCTCGATGTCGTCCAGTGTGAACGGGGCTGGTGACGGGTCACCGTGTTCCTGATATGCGTCGATGGTGGCCAGGGGCATGGTGTTGACGGTGGTCGCCGCGACCAGCCCTTCGACATAGATCAGGTCGGGGTAGGCCGGGTTCTTCGTCGAGGTCGAGGCCCATAACGGACGTTGCACTCTCGCCCCGTCTGCCGCGAGGGATTGGAACCGTTCAGATTGGAACCAATCCTGGAAGAGGCCGTAGGCGACCCGGGCGTTGGCGATCGCGCTGACGCCACGCAAGGCCAAGGCATCATCGGTCCCAAGCGCCTCCAAACGGGGGTCGACTTCGGTGTCGAACCGGGAAACAAAGAAAGAAGCGACCGAGGCAACTGTGGACAGGTCGCCTCCCGCGGAGCCAAAGTCCTCGAGACCTGACAGATACGCCTCGATGACCTCGACATATCGATCCAGGGAGAAGATCAGCGTGACATTCACCGAGATCCCCTCTCCGATCAGAGCCCTGATCGCCGGGATCCCTTCGGGGGTGGCGGGGACCTTGACCAGGAGGTTGGAACGGCTGATCTGCTTCACCCAGTCTCGGGCCTCGGCCACCGTCGCCTGACCGTCACCGGCCAGCGTCGGGGAGACCTCGACCGAGACGAAACCGTCCCTTCCCCCAGTCTCATGGAACACCTTGACCAGCAGGTCGCATCCTCTCTGGATGTCGGCGGTCATGAGGCTCTTGGCGATCTCTTCACTGGGGACGCCTGCAGACTTCAGGTCCTGGAGTTGTACGTCGTAATCCGAGGAGCCGACGATGGCTCCGGCGAAGATCGTTGGGTTGGAGGTCACGCCGGTGACTGCGTCTCGCTCGATGCGGAGGGCGAGTTCCCCCGAGTCCAGCATTGCTCGGGATATCTGGTCCGACCAGACCGATACACCGGCGGCTGTCAGGCCGTGGATTCTGGAAGTGGTCATTGTCAAAGGGTAGGGGAGGTCGGACGATGTCCATGCGGCAACTAGCCTTGCGGCCCCGCATGCCTCGCCGCATCCTCATCGCCAAGCCCGGTCTCGATGGTCACGATCGCGGCGCCAAGGTCATCGCCAGGGCGTTGCGTGACGCCGGGTTCGAGGTCATCTATTCCGGCCTCCATCAGACACCAGCCCAAATCGCGGAGACCGCGGTTCAAGAGGATGTCGACGCGGTTGGCCTCTCATCCCTCTCCGGGGCGCATGGCACCCTTTTCCCCCAGGTGGTCGCTGAGTTGGCGTCGCGTCAGGCGTCGGACATCATCGTGTTCGGCGGCGGGGTGATCCCCGATGCCGACATCGACAAACTGGTCGCGGCCGGCCTGGCGGGGGTGTTTACGCCGGGAACCTCCCTCGATGAGATCACGGAGTGGGTCGACAAAAATGTGGTGTCGCGCTCGGGTTTTGAGAAAGGAAGCTCTTGAAGATTCACGAGTACCAGGCCAAACAGGTCATGGCGGCCCGGGGAATCCCGGTGCCGTTGGGTCGAGTGGCGGTCACCGTGGACGAGGCGGTTGGCGCGGTGCGGCCCTTGATCGAGGAATCCGGCAATCCCGTGGTGGTCCTCAAGTCCCAGATTCATGCTGGGGGGCGGGGGAAGGGCACCTTCATCGAGCACCCCGATATCAGAGGAGTCAACGTCATCACCGAAGGCATCGAAGGTGGGCCCGAGGCCGCTGAACAACGGCTCCGCGAGCTGGCATCGAAGATGCTCGGATCGACATTGGTCACGATCCAGACCGGCAAAGAGGGAAGGATCGTGAACCGTCTCTATGTAGAGCAGGGGGTCGACATCGACCGCGAGCTGTATCTTGCGGTGCTGCTCGACCGAGCTGTCGGACGGAACATCGTCATGGCCTCGACCGAAGGCGGAATGGACATCGAGAAGGTGGCCGAAGAGACCCCGGAGCGGATCTTGAGAGAGGAGGTCGACCCCGCCATCGGGTTTGCCGATTTCCAGGCCAACGAGCTGTCCCATCAACTCGGTCTTCGCGGTGACGCGGCCGCCAACTTCGGGCCTTTCGTCAAGGCCTTGGTGACGGCCGCGACCGAGCTCGATACCGACCTGATCGAGATCAACCCGCTCGTGGTCACCACCGACGGCAAGGTCATAGCTCTCGACGGG
>CAZSMJ010000031.1:0-19533 GCA_964608055.1 uncultured Acidimicrobiaceae bacterium
CGGCGGCAAGCGCCGGAAGCACGATGAACAAGGCGGCGAACACCAGGATCGCAACTGCCATGGTCCATCCGATCTGAGCACTTGTCAGCGGCTCTTCCTCTTCACCTGAGGCCTTCTCTGCCGACCAGGAAAGGGCCCGGAATCCGAGGCTCAACGACTCCCAAAGAATCAATATCCCCCGCAGCAGCGGGATGCGTGCCGCTTTGTTGCGATCGGAGAGGCGGGCCAGCGGCTCGCGGCGGGCGGTGATGGTCGAATCGGGCTGTCGAACTGCGACCGCCCATGCCCCCGGGGCGCGCATCATGACACCTTCGATGACCGCTTGTCCTCCGACCGTCTTGGCCGGGTCGATAGATGCCCGCTCGTAATGGGGGGGCTCGGGTGCCTTCTCGTAATTGGGAGACTCAGGTGTCATATGTGACCCCCCTGGCTCCCAATTTGGGTTTGGCAGCCGCGGTCACTCGGAGACGTCGGGCTCTGCCTGTTCGTCCCCGGCCGTCTGATCAGAGCCCTTGGTGAACGTGGTCTTGCCGTAACGCTTCTGGAAACGCTCGACCCGGCCCCCGGTGTCGACCAGCTTCTGCTTGCCGGTGAAGAAGGGATGACACTCGTTGCAGAGCTCGACGTGCATCTCGCCCGGCTTGGTGCTCTGGGTCGTGAAGGTGTTGCCACACGAGCAGGTCACATGGGTGTCGGCGTATGTGGGATGTATGTCGGTTCTCACCGCTGGCTCCTGTCTCAGTTCCCGGTCGTCTTGGCGACTTCGGCGAGGAATTCCGGGTTGCTCTTCGTGGTCTTCAAACGATCGATGAGCAGCTCGAGCGCCGCCCCCGATTCGAGAGCTAGCAGGACCCGGCGCAGCTTCCACACCTGGGTCAGCTCCGTCTGATCGAACAGCAGCTCTTCCTTCCTTGTTCCCGAAGCCTCGATGTCGATGGCCGGGTAGATCCTCTTGTCGGCGAGCTTGCGATCGAGACGCAGTTCCATGTTCCCGGTGCCCTTGAACTCCTCGAAGATGACCTCGTCCATCTTGGATCCGGTCTCCACGAGTGCGGTGCCGAGAATGGTGAGAGAGCCGCCCTCCTCGATATTGCGCGCTGCGCCAAAGAACCGCTTTGGCGGGTAGAGGGCCTGAGAGTCGACACCACCGGAGAGGATTCGACCCGAGGCCGGAGTTGACAAGTTGTAGGCCCGGGCGAGTCGGGTGACCGAGTCGAGGAGGATCACGACATCGCTTCCCATCTCGACCAGTCGCTTGGCCCGTTCCAAGGCGAGCTCTGAGACCTGGGTATGTTCCTCGGCGGGACGATCGAAGGTTGAGTAGATCACTTCGCCCTTGACCGAGCGCTGCATGTCGGTGACTTCCTCAGGGCGCTCATCGACCAATACCACCATCAGATAGCACTCGGGGTTGTTGGTGGTGATCGACTGCGCGATCTCCTGCAGCACCGTGGTCTTGCCCGCTTTCGGTGGAGAGACGATCAGCCCGCGTTGCCCTTTGCCGATGGGGGCGATCAGATCGACGATCCGAGTGAGAATCCCGTTCGGCCTGGACTCGATTTCGAGCCGAAGTCGCTGATCGGGGAAGAGCGGAGTGAGGGACTCGAACTTGGGCCGCTGCATCGCGTCATCGGCGGTCATTCCGTTGACCTTGTCGATACGGACTACTGCGGGGAACTTCTCCTTCGAGCGCGGGGGCCGGATCGGGCCGGAGACCACGTCGCCTTTGCGAAGGCGGAACTTCCGAACCTGGTTGGCCGAGACATACACGTCGCTATCGCCGGGCAGATACCCGGTAACACGGAGGAAGCCATACCCCTCGGGGAGGATGTCGAGGAGGCCCTCGCGGACCTCGAGGTCCTCTTCCGGGATGAACTCGTCATCGCGCTGACCGGTGCC
Organism: uncultured Acidimicrobiaceae bacterium; assembly: GCA_964608055.1. Classification (GTDB taxonomy): domain Bacteria; phylum Actinomycetota; class Acidimicrobiia; order Spongiisociales; family ZC4RG35; genus JALYNX01. The sequence continues at coordinate 1,900 of CAZSMJ010000031.1, forward strand.
GCCGCGACGGCGCCGCCGCTGACGGTTGCCCCCACGAAACTCATCCGAGAACTCCGATCGCCCGTCGACCCGTGGCCCTGAGCCCGAATCTGAGTCACCTGATTCGGCCTGGGCCGGTTCGGATTCCCCATCGGGGGTCGTCCGCTCCGGACGTACTGTCACCTGAGGCAACTCGACGACATCTGCCGGCGAGCCGTCCTCGGCAATTTGGCCGGCGTCAGCCAAGGCGCTGATCAATTTCGATTTCTGGAGACCGTCGGTCTCGATGCCGACCGCTTCCGCAATTTGCCGGAGTTCATCGATCGACTTGCTCTGGAGTTGAGCTCGTGTGGTCATTGGATCCTTCGCGATTCGTCCCGAGGCGGGCTCACTTGGACCGGGATGTGCACCATCGCATAGCTATGGGGCAATGCCTCGAAGGAGGCCTGTTGAGTGGGTCGTTGCCGTGTCCCTTGGCGCCGGCAGCGATGTTCATCGTAGCTACTCGACGTGATTGCGCAAAGCAGCCTCGGATTCCAACTATCGGATCAAGGGTTCCAGCTCTGAAGCATCGGGATCGATCACCTCGATTCGCTCGTCGCGCTCGAACAAGTCGTCCTGGAAATCGGGCCACTCCAGGGACCGGCCCAGACTTGCGGCGATCGTCTCTGAGAACTTGGCGGGATGGGCGGTGGCGACCACTACCTGGGGCAAGTTGGTCCTCGTGGTCGCCCCGACCTGCCAGGCGGCGGCGGTGTGCGGGTCGAGCGCATAGCCGTGGTCTTGATAGACGGATGAGATGGTTTGGCGGATCTCGGCGTCGTCGGCATGACCGGCAGCGAATTCGGACCGGGGATCCCTGGTGAAGCGCTCGAGATTCGACGGCAAGCCGACGTCCATGGCGGGTGCCACGGTGGCCACGACGGTTGATGGGCTCATCGACCCGGTGTTGACCAGGTCGGCAAGACCCTGGTTGGCATTGTTGGCGATGGTGATGGTGCCGATCGGCACCCCCATCTGCTTCGCCAACCAGCACGAGTAGGCGTTTCCGAAATTCCCGGTGGGCACCACCACGTCGAATCCTTCCCCGACACTCGATCCGAGGAACACGTAGTAGCCGACCTGCACGGCGATCCGAGCCCAATTGATCGAGTTGAACGCCAACAGGTCGCGGTGAGAGAGAAATGCCTCCTTGACCAGGGTCTGGCATTGGTCGAACGTGCCTCGCACCGCCACCGCAGACACGTTGGCCTCGTTGGTTGTCGTCATCTGGCGGCGTTGGAAGTCGGACACCATCCCCTCCGGGTAGAGCACGACAATCCTCATATTCGGCCTTCCTCGAACCGCCTCGATGGCCGCCGACCCGGTGTCTCCGGAGGTGGCGCCGAGGACTGTGCCCTGCCGGGTGCCGAGCTCCCTTTCGAGCAGACCACCGAGGACCTGAAGCGCATGGTCCTTGAAGGAAAACGTGGGACCCCAGAACAGCTCGAACACGTGCCGATCACCGACCGGCACCAGAGGCGCGATTCCCGGATGGCGGAAACGGGAGGCGGCCTGCTCGACGAGTTCCCTGATGTCACCGGCGCCGAACAAGCCAAGTGTTGACGAGATCGCTTCGACATAGCCCCATTGCTCCCAGTCTCCAGGAAGAACAGGGATCTCAGCGGGCAGGTAGAGCCCTCCATCCGGTGCCAGACCCGCCAACACCGTGGCATGAAAATCCAGCTCGGGCGCGTCACCCCTGGTCGAGACGTATTTCACCCTCTGGAGGGTAGGGCGGGTGCTCCCGATAGGATTCCCATTCCAAGCTCCCGTAGCTCAGGGGATAGAGCGCCGGCCTCCGGAGCCGGGTGCGCAGGTTCGAATCCTGCCGGGAGCGCCTCAATATGGCGGCGGACTTTGGCCGAGGCCAACCCTCACTCCTCCGACGAGAGCATCGCGGTTTCCTTTCACGGCGCCTCGGCCAAACAGACGCCGGTCCGCCGCTACCTGCCCCTCCGCATGAAGCTCATCCACACTCCCGACTTCTTGTCGGTGGCCTTCAATAGACTCCCCCTATGCCTCGTTCAATTTGGAAAGGTGCCATCAACTTCGGTTTGGTCACCATCCCGGTGGGTCTCTACACCGCGACGGACAACAAGACCCCGAAGTTCAAGCAACTGCGCAAGACCGATCACTCCCCCATCCGCTACAAGCGCGTGGCCGAGGCCGACGGCAAAGAAGTGGAATGGGACGACATCGTGAAGGGCTACGAGTTCGAGAAGGACCACTACGTCGTCTTCACCGACGAGGAGCTCGACTCGGCCCATCCCGAGGGCAACAAGCTGGTCGACGTCGTTCAGTTCGTCGACGAGTCCGAGATCGACCCGATGTTCTACAAGTCGGCGTATTACCTGGCTCCGGAGAAGATCGGGGTCAAGGCATACAAGATTCTCGCTGAGGCCCTGGAGAAGAAGGGCAGGGTTGCCATCGCCAAGGTCTCGATCCGCGAGAAGCAGCAACTTGCGACTTTGCGCGCTCGAGACGGGGTGATCGTCATGGAGACGATGTATTGGCCTGACGAGCTGCGCGACGCCGAATTCGAGGAGCTGGAGTCGAAGGTCGAGATCCGACCCGAGGAGGTCAAGATGGCCGCCTCCCTGATCGACAATCTGACCCGACCGTTTGAGGCCGCCGAGTATGTCGACCCAACTCGGGAAGCCATCGAGGAGCTTGCCGCCAAGAAGGTCGCCGGCGAGGAGATCGTCGCAACCACCTCACCGGAGCCGACCAAGGTCGTCGACCTGCTCGAGGCACTGAAAGCCTCGGTCGAGGCGACGAAGTCCAAGGAAACCAAGAGGGCGAAGGCCGGCTAGCCCGGTCCCTCTTCGACCCAGGTCACTGTATCGGGGTCGGCGATCTCGATCCCCTTGTAGACCGGCGCCCTGAGGTGGAAGTCATGGGTCCATTCCTTGAACTCGACTTCGACCACGATCCCGGGCTCCACCCATACCGGCTTGATGGGTCTGGGCAAGATCACCTGGTTGTGGAAGGGCGTGGTGGGACGTTCGAGCTGGCGTAGGTGACCGATGAATGCCCGCAACGTGGACTCGTCGAACCCCGAGCCCACGGCGGCGATCCAGCGCAGGCCTTGCTCGTCGTTGAGACCCACCAGAATCGAGCCGAAGGTGGAAGCCCTCCCTCCCTCACCGGGCAGGTATCCCCCAACAACCGCTCGCAGCCGACGTTTGATCGAGATCTTGCGCCAGTCCGGCGACCTTCGCCCCGGTGAATAGGCAGACCCTGCCCGCTTGGCGACGATGCCCTCGAGACCCTCGGCCTGCGCTGCCGCGAACAGCGAAAGCCCGTGCTCGCCGACGGGCTCGGGAACCACGATGGGCCGAGGCAGGATCAGCTCCTCGAGCCGAGCCCGCCGATCCTCGTAGGGAAGACCGGTGAGTGTCTCGCCGGCGAAGAGCACGTCGAACACCACGAGGTTGACCCCGACGTCGGCCTCGGTGCCTTTTCCACCAAACCCGGTCCTCTGCTGGAGGTGGGAAAACGAGGGTCGGCCTTGCTCGTCGAAGGCCACGACCTCACCGTCGACCGCGACCCCGTCGGGGATCGGCAATCCCGCCAACTCGGGGAAAGGGCCGGTCAGGTCGAGGCCGCGGCGAGACCGAGCCCGAATCCGCCCGCCTTCGGCAGAGACGATGGCCCGATACCCGTCCCATTTGACCTCGAACCACCACGCGGGATCGTCGAACGCCGCCGGCCAGCGGGTGGCCAGCATCGGCTCGAAGTCGGGAATTCTCAATCGGGCGCCAACTCCTCGCGCGCTATCCGGTTGGCTAGTCCCCCATCGAGATCCTTGCCGTGGGCCTTCATCAGATGCCCGATCACCCGTCCCGCCGCCTTCTCGTCACCGGCGACGCCCAATTCGGTGATGGCACCCTTGACCAGCTCGCGGGTTGCCGTCTCGTCGAGTTTGCTCGGAAGCCATTTCGAGAGGTATTCCACCTCGTATCCGAGCTTCTCGGCCATGGCTGCGCCGCGATCCCCGATCTCCAAATACTCACCGCGTGCCTTGTCCATCTTCTTGACATACGCCGCGATCACGCTGCGGTAGAGCTCGTCGTCGACTTCGCCCTCGAAGTCTGGCTGGCTCCGGGCGACAGCAATCTCGGTCTCCACCTGGCGGATGACGTCGCGCCGCGGGCCATCCTGCGCTCGCATCGCGTCTTTCAGATCCTGGGCGAGCTCTTCTTTGATAGTCATTGGCTTTTCCTGAGGGAGGCGATCAGTCCGGGCTCGTCGGTAATGATGCCCGAGACACCAATGCCCGCCAATTCTTCGGCTTCCCCCGGGTCGTTGACTGTCCAGACGTAGACATCGAGACCGGTCTCTTCTACCAGACGACGGCCTTCCTCAGTACGAAGCAATTGGTGCTCGGGAGCAACCGCGGAATGGCCGGCCTCCAAGCAATGTTGTATTGCTTGAGCGAGATCGCCCGACTCTCCGAGGATCAATCCGGTGGCAACGTCAGGAAACTGACGGCGAACCGCATCAACGGTCGGCCAGTGGAAAGAAGTGACCACATCGCCAGGACGGGCCCGGGACGCAGTCTCGTGACCGATCCGATGATCGGGCTCGAAACCGGGCTGATGTGGAAGGTTCTTGACCTCGAGCATCAGCGGGGTGTCGGGAAGTGCTCCCAACGCCTCGTCGAGCAGGACGGGGTGATGGCCACCCCCGAGGTCCAGCTCCCCGAGGAAGGCCCATCCGTGGGCCGACACCAGGTAACCGGCCAGATCGGGATCATGGGAGAGGACGAGTTTGCCGTCGGCACAGCGCCGAACGTCCACCTCGACGGCGTCGGCCACGGTGGCTGCCGCCAACAATCCGCTGAGGGTGTTGTCCGGGAACCGGGAAGGCCATCCCCGATGGCCAATGACCGATGGCATGTGTCTCCTCACCAGAAAGCCGTTTACAAATGAAGGGCCGGCCAGTACATTCCGGACCGGAAATCCCTGGTGCGGCCGTTAATATGGTAAGCACCCTTGTGAAAAAGATCACAAATTAAGGAAAAGTTCGTGCTCACAACTATCACCACCGACTGGCGGGACCTGGCAGCTTGCCGGGATTCGGAGCCGAGCCTGTTCTTCCCCATCGGCACCACCGGTCCGGCGGTCGAACAGATCGACGCCGCCATCGCCATCTGCTCAACCTGCGCCGTCCAAGAGGACTGCCTCCAGTACGCCCTCGAAACCAATCAGGAGTCGGGCGTCTGGGGCGGCTACGCCGAGGACGATCGTCGTCGTTTGCGCAAGCGCTGGCTCGCCGAGCGCCGCCGCCGCGCCGTCTAACAGCTCTCGCTCAGACCGCAGGGGCGAAACCGACCGCCGGCCCACCCTCGGTGTCCTCGATCTCGACGAAGGCGACCTGGCGGGTGGGGATGCCCACAGTTCTTCCCCTGCTGTCTGTGAACCAGGCCAGCTCACTGGCGGCAACAGCGCGTTCTAACTCTGTTTTGAATGATGGAACGTCATCGATCTCGATCTCTACGAGCTTGTCGGTGTCGGCAATCCCAATTCGGACCCTCATCACGGCTCCTGGCCTGTCGGTCGGCCCATCGTAACCCTCTTCCAGAGCCCGACTCACCGCCTTAGGTTCGACATGTGAGCTTCGTTGCCCGCCGGGTCGTGGTGGTGTCGATCGCAGTGCTCGGCTTCACTTTCGGCCCGGTAGCCCTGGCACAACAGGCCCCGCCCCGCGACTACCTGCCGATTGCCTTGGAGGCCAGCGGGCCGGCGACCGTGGTGGTGGAGCAGGGAGACCATCTCTGGAGTATCTCGGCCGATCAACTCGAGGCACGGTTGGCGCATCCTCCGAGTGCCGCCGAGATCACACCGTTCTGGCGCGAGGTGATCGAGAAGAATCGAAACCAGCTCCGCTCCGGTGACCCCGATCTCATCTACCCAGGGGAGACGGTGGTGCTACCCGACTCCGGCTAACGGACCGCGGAGAACTTGGCGACCACACCGTCGTATGTGACGAGATAGAGCTCCCCGTCGCCGCCGATCCCGAAGCTGTTGACCTGCCCGATAGTGCCGAGATCCTCGGTCCAATCCCGCTCCTCAGTCACCTGACCGTTCACATACTTGAACGACCGGATCCATTGGTTGCACCAGTCGCTGTAGAAGTATGTCCCGACGAGCTCGGGAATCTCCTGGCCCCGATAGACCGCACCGCCGGTCACAGAACACCCCTCCTCATGGCTGTAGGTGATCACCGGTGACGTGTAGTCGGCAGGGTCGCAGTCCTGTTTGTGGAAGCAGCGGGTTCCCTCCATGTCCGACCAACCGAGGTTGAACCCGCCTTCGTCGATGGGGAGTACATCGATCTCCTCCTCGTCGCCGTGGCCGACGTCAGCGATGTAGATGAGCCGGTCGACCGGATCGATCGAGAAACGCCACGGATTGCGCAAGCCATAGGCCCAGACCTCGGGTGCCCCGCCACCGTCCACGAACGGATTCCCCGGAGGAATCCCATAAGGGTCTCCGGAGTCGACATCGATGCGGTGCACCTTGCCGAAGAAGGTGTTCGGGTCCTGGGCCTGGGCGCGGGAGTCGGCCCCGTCCCCCATCGAAATCCAGAGCAAACCATCAGGGTCGAAGCCCAACTGGCCCGCGTAATGCCTGATGTCCGTGGCGTCCGGCGGTTGCTCCAACTCGATCAGAACCCGCTCCGAGTCGGCATTGGCCCGGCTCGGGTCGGTGGTGGAGACAGCGAACTCCGAGAGCTGGCGTCGCCCCTCTTTGTCTGTGTAGTAGACGAAGAATCGACCGTTGTTGGCGTAGTCGGGATGGAAAGCCAGCCCGAGCAGCCCCTGCTCGATCCCACCAGCCAGCACCCGGTCGGTGATGTCGAGAAAAGCCGGGTCGAGCATCTCACGGTTGGCGTCGAGGATTCGGATCACCCCGACCCTCTGGGCAACGAAGAGGCGGACGTCACCGGCGGGAGCGGTGACCACGGTGGGTTGGTTGAACCCCTCGAACACCGTCTCAAGAGTGACCCCTTGCAGCGGCCCCAAATCGCTGGTCGAACCCGTGGAGGGGCCAGTCGACGATGTTGAGCCGCCGGAGGTGGTCGTGGTGCTTCCAGACCCGTCAGAGGGCTGGGTGGTGGTGGACCCGCCGGCGACCGGGATGGTGGAGCCTGTGTCCCCGTCGCCCGTGCCCAGAACGCGAAATACCACGAACCCCACCGCGAAGACCACAGCCAGGCCGATGATCAATGCCCGCAATCGCGCTTGAGCAGGACCCTGTAGTTCTCGGTGTCGCGCGCTCACGGAATTGCGAGTGTAGAAACCGCTACCCGGTTCCAGGCCGAACTAGGCGTTCTCGCCGAGAAATATCTCCGAGACCGAGCTGTCCATGAAGATCGCCTGCAGCGTCTCGGCCAGGATCGGTGCGATCGAGAGCACCTGGATCACGTCGAGCGATTCGGCGTCGGGGATCACGGGGAGGGTGTTAGTGACGATCACCTCGTCGATGGGGGCGTTCTTGATCCGGTCGATGGCCGGCTCGGAGAAAATGGCGTGGGTGGCGGCAACCCGGACGCTGATCGCCCCCTGGGCTCGGACCATCTCGGCGGCGTTGCACACGGTCCCGGCGGTGTCGATCATGTCGTCGACGATCACCACATGGCGGTCCTGGACGCTTCCCGCCATCTCGAGGGCCGCTGACGTGTTGTGCGCCACCGCGTCGCGTCGTTTGTAGACGAAGGCGACCGAGGCATCGAGAAAACGCGCATATCGCTCGGCCCGTTTCACACCGCCGGCATCCGGAGAAACCACGGTGGTCGGGCCATCTATCCGCTCGGTCAGGTAGTCGGTGATGATCGGCAAGGCGGTCAGGTGGTCAAAAGGCTTGTGGATGAAGCCCTGAAGCTGGCCGGTGTGGAGGTCAACCGAAACGAGGCGGTCGGCGCCGGCCGTCATGAACAGGTCACCGACCAGGCGGGCCGTGATCGGTTCGCGAGGCAGGACTTTCTTGTCTTGACGGGAGTAGCCGAAGAAGGGCATCACCGCGGTTATGCGCCGCGCCGAGGCCCGGTTGAGGGCGTCGATGGTGATCAGCTGCTCCATGATGTTGTCGTTCATGGGCTCGCAATGGCTCTGCATCACGAAACAATCAGCGCCGCGAACACTCTCGTTGGGTCGAACGTAGAGCTCACCGTTGGCGAACCGGGACCGCTCCAAGGCCCCGAGGGAGACACCCATGACCTCAGCAACCTCTTCGGCTAATGGAAGGTTCGCCCCTCCACTGAAGAGCATCATCCGCTTCCGGGAGACGATGTCCAACTCAGCCCTCCGACTTCTTGGCTGCCTTCTTTTGGGCGCGACGGCGAGCGTAGCCGGGTATCTGCCGCTGCTCGGTGCGCTCGATCGCGAGCGCACCCTCGGCTACGTCTTCGGTGATGACCGACCCCGCACCGATCACCGCCCCGTTCCCGATCGTCAACGGGGCCACCAGCATCGTGTCCGATCCGACGAAGACATCCTCACCGATCTCGGTGCGGTGCTTCTCAAACCCGTCGTAGTTGCAGGTGATGGTGCCGGCGCCGATATTGGTGCGGGCCCCCACTGAGGCATCCCCGAGATAGGTGAGATGGGGCGCCTTTGCCTTCTCACCCAGCGTGGTGTTCTTGGTTTCCACGAAGGTCCCCACCTTTGATCCCCTTTCGAGGACACTGCCCGGGCGAAGCGAGGCGTAAGGCCCCACCTCGCATTCCTCGCCGACCACCGCGCCGCGGAGCACCGCGTACCACACTGTCGAGTCGGCTCCGATCGAAGAGTCAACGGCGAAGACGTCCGGTCCCACTTGAGCCCCGGCGCCTACGGTGGTCGACCCTTCGAGATGGACTCCGGGATAGATCCGGGCACCAGGTTCCACCACCACCGTGTCGTCGACATAGGTGCGCTCGGGGTCGAGCATCCAGACGCCTGACTCCATCAGCTTTTGATTGGTACGGGCCTGAAGGAGCCGTCTCGCCTCGGCCAGTTGATCTTGGGAATTGATTCCGACCACCTCCTCTGGGATGGCTCTCACGGGCTCGATGCGCTCGCCACGATCCGCAAGGATCCCGATCACGTCGGTCAGGTAGTACTCACCCTGTGCATTCTCGTTCGAGATCTCGCCAACGGCTTCGACCAGGTCACCGGCACGAAACGAGTAGACGCCTGCGTTGATATCTCGAATCGCCCGCTGTTGCGGGTTGGTGTCACGCTCCTCAACAATGGATGTCACCATGCCGGCGGCATCGGTGATCACCCTCCCGTAACCGGTGGGGTCCGCGAACTCGACCACAACGAGCCGGGCGGCGGTGCCGTCTTCGCGTTGCGCCAGATCGGCCACCAGCTCCGCAGTGAGGAGCGGCAGGTCCCCGTAGAGGACAACCACGGTGTCATCGGGGTCGATATCCCCGATTGCAGACAGACCGACCTGCGTGGCGTGACCGGTCCCCAACTGATCCTCCTGGACCGCAGAGCGCACATGATCAGGGAGAAGACGCTCGACCTCGTCCGCCTGATGGCCCACCACGACCACAGTCGTCGCCGGGTCGAGGGGGGAGACTGTCTTCAACACCCAGCCCACCAGGGGGCGTCCCGCGGCCATGTGGGCCACCTTGGGCAGGTCCGACATCATGCGCTTCCCCTGCCCGGCGGCGAGGACGATCACGTGAAGAGACAACAACTACCTCTCGCTTGGAGACGCTGGGGGGGCAGGACTCGAACCCGCTCTTACAGGACCAAAACCTGCCGTGCTACCGGTTACACCACCCCCCATCAGGGAGGGTTGAGGTTACCCAGGGGAGAACGGGTATCAATGACGGGGAGGCAATACGCCAATACGTTTGGCGTTTGGCGTCTCTTCATTCTTCGACTCGGGCCACCCCATGACTTCTTAGATCGGCGCCGAAAGCCACCCGGGTCCGAGCCCGCACCGTGCGCGCTGCGTCATCGGCCTCGCCCTGGTCCAAGAAAAGACCGAAGCAACCCGATCCAGAACCGGTCATCAAGACCGTCGTACCCCAGACGGAGCGAAGATCGGCCATGAAATCGCCCAACGCCGGCTCCAGACTCATCGCAGCCGGGGTCAAGTCGTTTCGGATCGGCATGCCACCCCTCAGAGGTGGAGGCAAAGACCTGGAACTCGACGTCTCACCGAAGGGCCCCTCCATCTGATCCCATCTCTGATAGACCTCCACGGTGGATAGCGAGAAATCCGGTACCGCCACCGCAACCGCCAGCTCACCGAGGTCGGGCTGAGACTCGATCACCTCGCCATGACCCGACATCAGGATCGTGCCGCCGACCAGGAACAGAGGCACATCGGCTCCGAGGGTGGAGGCAACCTCGGCGATTTCGGCATCGGTAACGGTGGCAAAGGAGAGCGCCGCCAGCAGTGTCGCCGCGGCGTCGGAGCTGCCACCACCGAGACCGGCCCCAATCGGGATCCGCTTTCGCAGATTGATGCTCAGCTTGGGGACTGGCTTCAGGAGCCGGGCGGCGTCGAGCGCCCTTCGCACCAGGTTGTCATCGGGATCGAGCTCGGCCCCGTCCACCTTGAGTTCGTCGTCGTCCCCTTCTTCGACGTCCAACCGATCACACCATTCGATGGTCTGAACCAGAGACTTGATGGGGTGATAGCCGTCGGACTTCGGTGGCTCGACATGGAGAGACAAGTTGACCTTGGCGGGAGCCTCGAAGACGCTCATACCAGCGCCAGTCTCAAGAAGTCTGCAGGGCTCAGGTCTTCGGCCCGGGATGTCGGATCGAGCCCGGCGGCTCGAACGGTGGCGACAGGATCCTCGAGGACCCCAGCCAGAGATCGTCTCAACATCTTGCGGCGCTTATTGAAGCCGGCGGCCGCGAGCTCGATGGCCCGTGTCGCCCCGGGCGGTGTGGGGACCCGATCCATGATCACCACCGCTGACTCGACTGACGGCGCCGGGTAGAACACCTGGGGCGGCACTCGAAACGCAATCCGGGCCGGTGCATGGATGCCGGCGACCACGGAAGGCAGCCCGTAGGCCTTGGATCCGGGCGAGGCCGCAAACCGCTCTGCCACTTCTCGCTGCACCATGACCACGAACCGAACGATGTCTGGCAGGGTCCTCAGGGCATCGAGGACAACCGGTGTTCCCACGTTGTAGGGCAGATTGGCCACCATCGTCCATGGGCCGGCAGGAAGGGCCGCCCCGAGGTCGACTCTCATGATGTCCTCGAAGCGAAGCTCCACATCGAGCCCCGCGGTCACCTCCTCGAGAACTGGTGCAAGACCCGCATCGACCTCGTAAGCCACGACTTTGGCTCCGGCGGCAGCAAGAGCCCTGGTTAGGGTCCCGGTCCCTGCTCCGACCTCCACGACCCGATCACCCGGCCCGATCCCAGCAACCGCGACGATCTTTCGAGTGATGTTGGCGTCGGCCAGAAAGTTTTGCCCGAGCTGGTGGATTGGCGACAGCCCATGTCTCTCGAGGAGCTCGGCGATCTCGGTCCTCGTCTGCGGGGTCATGTCCTGAACACCCGCGTGGCATTGACCGAAGTCACCGCCGCAGCCTCGTCGACAGTCATTCCCCAGACCCCGGCCAGGGCCGCGCCCACCAGGGCTACCCATGCCGGCTCGTTGGGCTCCCCACGATGCGGAGGCGGGGCGAGATAGGGAGTGTCAGTCTCCACCATGGCGCGCTCTGGAGGAACCTCAGCCGCACCCAGACGAACCGTGTCCCCGGTTAGGAACGCCACCGGGCCGGCGAAGGAGAACATGACGCCGAGGGTCAAGAATCGCTTGGTCCAACGTGGTCCCCCCGTCCAGCAGTGCAGGACCGAGCGGGGACCGATTCCGGTCTCCTCGATGATCTCGAAGACCTCCGCGAAGGCATCCCGACAATGAACGATGATCGGCTTGCCGAGTTCCGCGGCAAGAGCGATCTGCTGGCGAAAGGCTGTGATCTGGTCCTCCCGTGAAGCGAGGTTGCGATAGAAGTCGAGACCGGTTTCGCCGATGGCCGACGCCTCCGATGCCAGCCCGACTATGCCTTCACCCTGCTCGGGCCACAGTTCTGCGTCGTGGGGATGGAGACCAGAGGTTGCCAGAACCCGGCCGGGGAACCTCAGCGCGAGATCCCGCGCAGCTTTGGAGCTTTCCAGATCGACCCCGGGCGCCACCACCCAATCGACGTCTTCGGCACGCGCCAGAAGCTGAGCAGGGTCGCGCCCGTCCAACTGCAAATGACAGTGCGTGTCCACCCATCCCATGTGCGAAGACGGTACCCGCCACCGCCTCCGGGTTCGGGGGGTAGGCTCGGACCCCGGAGGAGAATCGCCTGATGGAAACTGGAATTGCCCGCAAGATCGACGACCTGGGACGCATCGTGATCCCGGCCGAGACCCGTCGCCTGTTCAACATCAGAGAGGGCGACCACTTGTTCATCTCGGTGGAGGGCGGTTCGATCGTTCTGCGCAAGATGACCGACACCTGCACTTTCTGCGGCTCGGAAACCCGGATCACCCAGTTCAAGGGCCGGGGTGTCTGCTCCTCCTGTCGCTCTCAGCTCCGGTCCTGAGGCTCGAGCAGAGCCGCGTAGATCTCGCGCCGTGGCAAACCGGTAGCGCGGGCAACCTCCCGAGCGGCATCTGAAGGCGAGGCTCCGGCCGACACCAACAGCCGGGCCTGGGCCGCGGCATCATCTGCGGTGACGGTCGGAGGCTCAGCGGGGCCGAGCACGATCGTGAACTCACCTTTGGGAACACGCTCCGACCACTCCCGCATCGCTCCGCCGATAGTCCCCACCCACGCCTCCTCGTGGAGCTTGGTCAATTCCCTGGTGACGACGACCTGACGATCATCGCCCGACGTCGCGGCGAGATCGAAAAGGTCAGCCAGAAAACGATGGGGGCTCACGAAGAGCACGACCGGGCGATCTTCGCCTGCGATGCGAAGGAGTCGCTCAGTTCGCACTCTGCCCTTCTTGGGGAGGAACCCTTCGAAGACGAACCCGTCGCCACCGAAACCGGCCAGGGCAATCGCGGTTGTCACCGCGCTCGGCCCAGGAATGACTGAGACCAGGAGACCGGCCTCCCGCACCCGTCGCACCGCCGCCGCCCCGGGATCTGAGATTCCGGGCATGCCGGCGTCGGTGACCAGTGCAACCGTCTTGCCCCCGACCACCGATTCGAGCAGCTCCTCGGTCCTCGCCTCCTCGTTCCCGACGAACAGGGACCGAACCGGTTGGGAGATCCCGATGTGGTTGAGGAGGATCGAGGTCCGGCGAGTGTCCTCGGCGTAGATGACATCCGCCTCGGCCAGGGTTGTTCGAAGCCGATCGGACACATCGGCAAGGTTGCCGATAGGAGTCGCACACAGGATGAGGCGGCCCCGTTCAGACATCGAGGATCTCCACGGAGGCGCCGATCGCAGGCAGTTCGGTGTCATCGGGCAGTTCGAGGATGAAGCGTGCCCTGCGCTCGTGAATCAGCCGATTGGGGGGCAGCCTTTGAGCCCGGATCACTTGGAGATCGTGGCCGATCATGACCACCGAGATTGCCCGGGTCATCCCAAAGCTGTGCACACTCGACGTCTCGAAGAGGAGCCGGGCATGGCTGGCCTCGGCGCGCAACCCTCGGAATCGTTCGATGAAGGTCGACGGCCGCGAGGCTTCGGAGGACCAACTATCGGCGACCAGGCGAACCCTTCTCATGGGGTCGACGGTAGAACACGTGAGAGCGAGCAGGAAGGCCGTTGTCAGGCGGAGACGGCGGAGAGGATCAACTGGGCAACGGCTTCCTCATCGGCGGCAACGAACACCAACTGGCCGGCGATGATTTGAACCGACGCAAAGTCCGTTTCGAAGACAGCGGCGGCATAGTCGGTCAACGCCTGGCGAAGCTCGTCGGTGTCCCGATTGGTATCGCCCTCGAAGACAATGAGCAGGGCGGCATTGGTCCCGTTGAACCATTGCGAGTAGTAGTCACCACCCCATCCGTCGGCGGCCTCGACCCCGGTGCCTTCACCCAGAACCTGGTCGATCATGATCCGGAAACCCAGCTCCCCCCATACCGACGTCCGCTCCAGCTCATAGCCGGGAATCGAGATCGTCTCCGCAGGGACCACCTTTGGCAGGTCACGTTCGAAGTCACTGGGGGTGATCACCTGTTCGGTGGAACCGGGCAGCCCCGGCATGATGGTGTAGGCCTCGTTGACTTCGCTCCAGTCGCCATTGATGTCGTACAGCTCCTGGGTGAATGCCAGACCCGCGTCATAGGGGAAGATGAGAGAGTCCTGGAGGAACTGGGGTGCGTTGTCCAAGGCGCCGGTGTCGATGCCGAGCGCCTCGGCGAAGAACTCACCCAGCTCCGCTTGGGACAATGTCTGGAGAAAGTGGATCTCGGCAAGACTGGCGTCCCCCTCGATCAGAGCCTGGTATGCCGAGGCCTCATCGAGTCGCTCCTCGTCGAGCATGGCGTCGAAGGCGGCGTGAAACGCGAAATGCTGGTCGGTGAGAGCGTGAGTCAGCTCATGGACCAGCGTCGCCTGCTGGACGACACTCAACCCCTCGGTCGTGATCGGGACCACCAACTCTCGGGTGTCTCCGTCGTAGTAGCCGGCCACCTGCTCCCCGTAGACATCCGTGAGCAGCGTCTCGAGATTCACGTCTGCGCCGAGCAGACCGAGCAGCTTGTAGAGCGCGGCGTCAGCCGGGAAATCGGCTGCGTCCTCCTCGATCTGGGTCCGGACCCGGGACTCGAGCTCCTCGGAGCTCACGACCCCGACGGTCGGCATTTCGAGGAACTGCAACCCCCGTATCTCCTCGGTCACAGCCACCAAGCGCACCAACTCGTCGCGCACCTCCGCGCTGAGGGCTTCGGTGCCGGGGAGGGGCCCGTTGGGAACGGTGGTGGTCGGGGCAGCCGCTTCGGTGCTGGTGGTGGTCTCGCCCGGTGCCGTGGTGACCGGTGCCGCCGAGGTCGAAGTGCTCCCTTCGGTGGTCGCGGTGCAAGCGGCAGTGACAACTGCGAGCGCGAGCAACAAGGAGAGACGCCGGACCATGACTTCAGATTATCGGGGAGCCGAGCCTTTGAATTGACCCCTCTCTCCGTAATTGGGAGCCGTAGGGGTCATATTCGGACCTGTGCGTCCCAATTAGGGGTGGGTTCGCTCCGCGGAGCACCCCGGCTAACGATTCCGGTCGCCGGGTGTGAGCAAGCCCCGTTCGAAGGCGGCTCCCACCGCCGCTGCACGATCGTTGACGCCGAGTTTGGCGTAGATGTGGAGCAGGTGGGTCTTCACAGTTGCCTCGCTGATGAATAGACGATCAGCCACATCCCGATTTGTGGCTCCGACCGCGACGAGCTGCAGCACTTCGAGCTCCCGCTGGCTGACGGTCTCCTTGCCCGGCTGACGAACCTGGTCGAGCAGGCGGGCGACGATGCCTGGCGACAGAACCGACTCGCCTCGAGCCGCCGCCGTAACCGCCTGCAGCAGCTCCTGACGGGGAGCGTCCTTCATCAGATACCCGGTCGCACCAGCCTCGATGGCAGGGAGCACGTCACTGTCCGTGTCAAAGGTGGTCAGAACCAGGACACGGGCCTCGAGGCCACGGTCGCGGATCTCCCTGATCGCGGAGACACCGTCCATCTCCGGCATTCGAAGGTCCATCAGGACCACATCGGGCAGGTACGACGCGGCTCGTGCGACCGCCTCCCGGCCGTTGGCGGCCTCGCCGACCACCTCGAAGCCGGGCTCACCGGCGAACATGCCGCGCAGGCCATCACGCACGACCGGGTGATCGTCGACGATGAGGATCCGGATGGGAGCACCCGTGAAGGGCTCTGTCTGTCGGTCGGTCAATGCGCGACCTCGGCCGGGATAACAGGGAGACTGGCCGAGATCGCGGTTCCGACTCCCGGCGTCGACTCGACCTCCAGGGTGCCGGAAAGACCTTCGACTCTCTGTCGCATTGCGGTCAAACCGAATCCGGGGTTGGTTCCCACCCCGTTAGCAAGGTTGGTTGGGAGAAATCCCCTCCCGTTGTCACGGACGTCGATGGTGACGATGTCTTCCATGTAGGAGAGGGTGACCCCGACCCGCGTGGCGGCGGCGTGCCTGGCGACATTCGCCAAGGCTTCCTGGGCCACCCGCAACAAGATCACCTCGACCTCGCGGTGCAGGTTGTGGGCGGTTCCGGTGACGATCACCTCGGCTGGAACATTGCTCATCGAGGACCAGCGGGCAGCTACGTCCGCGATTGCTTCGGGGAGACCGTGATTTTCGAGTGGGACGGGAACGATGGCGTTCACCGACCGCCGGGCCTCGGTGAGACTCTCCCGGGCCAACCGGGTGGCATTGTCCAGATGTCGTTGCAACTCCGCTGGGTCATGCTTCACCTGACCCGCAGCCTCGAGCTGGGTGACGACCCCGGTGAGGCCCTGGGCGATGGTGTCGTGGATCTCCCGGGCCATGCGTTGCCGCTCATCGGTGACGCCTGCCTCCCGCGCCTGAACCACCAATTGGGCGTGAAGCCCGGCGTTCTCCTCCAGGGCTGCCTGGAGATCCACCACGTTCTGGCGTCGTTGTTCGCTGAGTTCGCCGATCTTCTCGCCACCGATGGTCCCGAATCCGATGGCCACGGTCTGGATCACAACGATGATCCCGAAAAACCACCACTCCTCCGATGTTGGGTCCGGGAACACGATTCGGGAATTGATCACCAGGGACGTCAACGCGACACCCAGAAACGCCATCGGCGCCGGTCGCAGCAGGAAGGCATGGATGAACCCAGTGATGGCGAAGACGAAGAAACCGCCGTTGTATGCCATCAACCCGGCGGCCAACAGAGTCAGCCCGGCGAAGTAGATGCGCATCCAGGTCTGCCGGTTCCGCCGCGCGCCGGCGCGGGTGAACATGAAGAAGACCCAGATGGCCGCCACCGTCGCCAAAGCCACGGCGCGCAGGCGGTCGGTCGATGGCTGGTTGGAGCCAACCAGGCTGAAGGCGGTTCCCAGCAGAAGGGTGGCATACGGCACCCAGGCGACAACGTGGTCAAACCCTCGCTCCCAACCCGACGGTTGGGAGAGCGAGATATCTTCCGTGGCGAGGTCGGGTCGGACGCTCACTCCCAGCGGAAGATCACTGCCGCGAGCAGGCTGGCGCCTACGGCGATTGCTGCCATGACCAAGAGACTAGAAGTCGTCGGCGCCAGACCGCCCCATGCGTCACCGAGCGCTTGGACCGCCGCGCCGCTCGGTGTCAGGTCACTGACGGAGCGAAGACCATCGGGCATCGCCTGGCGGGGAAAGTAGACCCCGGCGAAGAACAACATCGGGAAATAGATGGCCATGCCGATGCCCTGGCCTGAGGCCACAGTCGGCACCACGGCACCGATGACCAGCCCAAGGGCGAACATCGAAGCTGCGGCGAGGACGAAAGCCAGGGCGAAGCCGGGCAGATTCTCCGGGATGGGGATGCTGAAAACAACAGCCCCGACACCCACCGCCAGCACACACGCCAGCACGGCGACCACGACCTGGACGATCAATTGGGCGACGATCAGCTTGGCGGGATGCACCGGCGTCGTCGAGAGCCGGCGCAAGACACCTCTTTCCCGGTA
>CAZSMJ010000032.1:0-18804 GCA_964608055.1 uncultured Acidimicrobiaceae bacterium
AGGCGCGGCGAGCTCGATGTGACCCATGCGCTCGCGGCGCACCTTGGATCGGGTGACCTCTACTCCACAGCGCTCGCAGATGATCCCCTTGTAACGGATCCTCTTGTACTTGCCGCAGTAGCACTCCCAGTCCCGCTGCGGGCCGAAGATCCGCTCGTCGAACAGACCTTCCTTCTCAGGGCGCAGTGTCCGGTAGTTGATCGTCTCCGGCTTTTTGACCTCGCCATATGACCAGGCGCGAATCTGATCACTCGATGCCAAGCCGATCTTCAGTTCGTCGAATAGCTGCTGGACCATTTATTCGTTATCCGTTCGCCGTGTGTCCGTAATCCGTAATCCGTAATCCATAACGACTGCCTATTCCGAGTCGGGGCGCTCGGGTCTGCTCAAGTCGATGCCGAGGGTCTCTACCGACCGGTAGCTCTCCTCTTCGAGCTCTCGAAGCTCGACCTCCTCACCGGCGGCAAGCATCTCGACGTTGAGGCAGAGACTCTGCATCTCCTTGACCAGCACCCGGAACGACTCCGGGATGCCCGGCTCGGGGATGTTGTCCCCCTTGACGATCGCCTCGTAGACCTTGACCCTGCCCTGGACGTCGTCCGACTTGATCGTGAGCAGCTCTTGCAGGGCGTAGGCGGCGCCGTAGGCCTCGAGGGCCCACACTTCCATCTCGCCGAATCGCTGGCCACCGAACTGTGCCTTACCACCGAGGGGCTGCTGCGTGATCATGCTGTAGGGGCCGGTCGACCGGGCGTGGATCTTCTCGTCCACAAGGTGAACCAGCTTCAGCATGTAGATGAATCCCACGGTGATCGGGGTGTCGAACGGCTCGCCGCTGCGGCCGTCGTAGAGGACCGCTTTGCCGTCGTCGGCGACCAGGCGCTCGCCGTCACGGTTGGTGCGGGCGCTCTTGATCACCTGCATGATCTCGTCCTCCCGGGCTCCGTCGAAGACCGGGGTAGCCACCTTGGTCCACGGGCCGGCGCCAATGAAGGCTGGGCTCTCGCCCTTGAACGGCTCCCAACCCTGGGCGGCGGCCCAACCGAGATGGGTCTCGAGGACCTGGCCGAGGTTCATCCGCGAGGGGACTCCCAGCGGAGACAGGATGATGTCGACCGGCGTGCCATCGGCCATGAAGGGCATCTCCTCCTCGGCGAGGACCTTGGAGATGACGCCTTTGTTGCCATGACGTCCGGCCAGCTTGTCGCCTTCTGAGATCTTGCGCTGTTGGGCGACGTAGATCCGGACCAGTTCGTTGACGCCTGGCGGCAGGTCATAGCCTTCCGCCCGCTTGAAGACCTTGACCGCGATCACCTTGCCGGTTTCGCCGTGGGGGACCTTGAGTGAGGTGTCACGGACCTCGCGCGCCTTCTCACCAAAGATCGCCCGCAGGAGACGCTCCTCAGGTGTGAGCTCGGTCTCACCCTTGGGGGTGACCTTCCCGACCAGATAGTCGCCGGGCCCCACCTCGGCCCCCACCCGGATGATCCCCTCTTCGTCGAGGTTGGCAAGAACCTCTTCGGGGACATTGGGGATGTCCCGGGTGATCTCCTCGGCGCCGAGCTTGGTATCGCGAGCGTCGATCTCATGCTCCTCGATGTGGATCGAGGTGAGGACGTCGTCCTTGACCAAGCGCTCGGAGATGATGATGGCGTCTTCGAAGTTGTGGCCCTGCCACGGCATGAATGCGACCAGCAGGTTCCGGCCAAGGGCCAGTTCCCCTGCTTCGGTCGACGGACCGTCGGCAAGGACGTCATTGACCTTCACCTTGTCGCCCTCGCGCACCAGGGGCTTGTGGTTCATGCAGGTGCCCTGGTTGGAACGCTTGAACTTGTCGAGGGGGAAGGTGTGCTTCTTGTTGGTGTCCTTCTCCTTGACCACGATCTCGTCACCAGTGACTTCGACGACCTCGCCGTCGACGGTCGAGGTGATCATGTCGCCCGAGTCCTGGGCGGCACGACGCTCGACACCGGTCCCCACCAATGGCGCATCGGCAGTGAGCAGCGGCACCGCCTGACGCTGCATGTTCGAGCCCATTAGGGCGCGGTTGGCGTCGTCATGCTCCAGGAACGGGATCAAAGAGGTCGAGACAGACACGATCTGCTTAGGGGAAACGTCCATGTAGTCGACCTCCGAGGGAGGCACGTACTCGACCTCGCCACCGGCGCGACGCACCAGGACTCGCGGGTTCTTGAAGGCGCCGTCGTCCTTGAGCGGGGCGTTGGCCTGCGCGATGACGTAACGCTCCTCCTCGATGGCGGTCAGATACTCAACCTGGGCGGTCACCTTCCCGCTGATCACCTTGCGATACGGGGTCTCGATGAACCCGAACTGGTTGACCCGGGCGTAAGAAGCGAGCGACCCGATGAGGCCGATGTTGGGGCCCTCCGGGGTCTCGATGGGGCACATTCGGCCATAGTGAGAGGGGTGGACGTCACGGACCTCGAACCCGGCACGCTCTCGCGACAGACCACCAGGGCCGAGCGCGGAGAGACGGCGCCGATGGGTCAACCCGGCGAGAGGGTTGGGCTGGTCCATGAACTGACTGAGCTGACTGGTTCCGAAGAACTCCTTTATCGCCGCGGTGACGGGACGGATGTTGATCAGGCTCTGGGGGGTGATTGCGTCTGGATCCTGGGTGGTCATCCGCTCCCGAACCACCCGCTCCAAACGGGTGAGCCCGACCCGAACCTGGTTCTGCACCAACTCGCCGACTGTGCGAATGCGGCGGTTCCCGAAGTGGTCGATGTCGTCGGTGAGCACCTGGACCTCGTTCCCCTTATGGGTGACCATCGTCTTCTCTCCGGCGTGAAGGGCCACCAGGTACTTGATGGCGTCGATGATGTCCTCGTCGCGGAGCAACTGAAGCCCCTCGGCCCGGTAGTCGGAGGGGGACTCTTCGCGATACTTCTGACTGATCTTGTAGCGACCAACCCGGGTCAGGTCGTAGCGCTTGGGATTGCGGAACAGGGTTTGGATCAGGCCACGGGCCGACTCGACGGTCGTGGGCTCACCCGGTCGCAGCTTGCGATACAGGTCGAGGAGGGCGTCTTCCTTGTCGGCGGCGGTGTCCTTCTCGATGGTGTTCTTGATCGACTCGGCGTGACCGAAGATCTCGAGGATCTCCTCGTCGGTCTCGGCGATGCCCAGAGCCTTGAGGAAGGCGGAGACGTATTGACGACGCTTCCGGTCGACCCGGACTCCGATGGTGTCCTTCTTGTCGGTGTCGAATTCGAGCCAGGCGCCGCGCCCCGGGATGATCTTGCCCGAGTGAATCAGCTTGTCAGAGGTCTTGTCAGAGGTGACGTCGAAGTAGATGCCCGGTGACCGGACCAGTTGGGAGACGATGACGCGCTCGGTCCCGTTGATTATGAACACACCCTTTTCGGTCATGATCGGGAAGTCGCCGAGGAAGACCTGCTGCTCCTTGATCTCACCGGTCGAACGGTTCATGAACCGGGCAGTGACGAACAACGGCTGGGCGTAGTTGGCGTCACGCTCCTTGGCGTCTTCGAGACTCATCTGCGGCTCGCCGAAGCGATGATCCGTCAGCTCGAGCGCGAGAGAACCGGTGAAGTCCTCGATGGGACTGATCTCTTCGAAGATCTCACGGAAGCCCTCATCGAGGAACCAACGGAAGGATTCATGTTGTACTGCGAGGAGATCGGGAAGGGGGAGTACTTCGGGAATCTTCCCGAACGAGAAGCGCTCAGCCACGCGCGAAGCCAAGAGGTGCCTCCTTGGAGATACGAGTTAGGGAGAGATGGGGGTGACGCAGACAAGGCATGCTAACAGACGCGTCAGCATGCCTCCAATCGGACTTCTTAAATTTGGAGCCGGGCCCCGGCAGGGCCTGACTCGGACCCGAAGGTCATGACTCATCATATCGCGGCGTTTCAAAAAGCGTCAAGGGTCTCTGAAATCAACGATGACATCGAGAGGAGAACACTTGGTGATGAACCGGTGTTCAAACGACGAACACTTAGCATCCTGGAGACTTGGCCAAGCACTCCTCTCCTCGCTCCGCCATCGTCTGGGTCTCGATCGCGGTTGCCATCGGGGCCTTCGTCGCGATCGCGCTCGGCTGGTCTCAGCATGTCGCTGCCAGCGGAGCGGTGGTCGCCGGCAATGTTCGCTATGCCGGCCTCCCCATCGAGGGGTTGCCGGCAGATGAGGTCGCACCGATGGTGGCCGAGCGAGCCATCGACCTTCTCACCAACGAGATCACGCTCACCGTGGATGAGACGGAGGTCACCGTCCCGCTGGGCCAACTCGGATTCCGTTACGACAGGCTCGACACCGAACAGAACGTGGTCGGCGCCCGCCATAGCGGGCAGCCCTGGGACCAATTCGCGGCTTGGGTGGCCGGGCCGGTTGTCGAGCATGAGGTCGACGAGACATGGTCCTTTGACCCCGAGTTAGCGGCGGCGACCCTGGCCTCACTCGAGGAGTTGAGACCTGCACCAGCGGTGGAGCCCAGGATCACCAGCGAGGAAAGCGAATCACTCGAGTTAGTCCCGGGGGAGATCGGGACCGTCGTCGATCTCGACTCCTTGGTGCACAGCCTCGGGATGATCGATCTCCTCGACCCTCCGGACTCCCTGGAGGCACCGACCATCGCGGCGCCTCCCTCGGTCACAGACGAGGAAGCGCAAGACATGGCCAACGAACTGAACGAGATGACGAGAGCAGGCGCCGTAGTCGCGATTCGGGGACACAGTCGGCTCCTCACAGCCAAGGACTTGAGGGACCGATTGATCGTGACGATCGGTGATCAGGGGATTGAGCCCAACTTCAATCAAGTGGGACTCGCCGAGCTGCTCGAGTCCAAGTTCCCGCAGCCGGTCGATGAGTTCAAGGCCCCCGTGTTCGATGTCGTCGACGGCGAGGTTCGGGTAATCACTCCCGGCGTGCCGTACCAGATATGTTGCAGCTCGGACTCCGCGGACGCGCTCGCTCGGGCAATCCTCGGAGGATCAAGCGGGCCGTTCGAACTAACACCGAAACGGGCTGACGACCCGGCAACGAGGGCCTGGGCGAGTGGGTCGATGATCGTGGAACTGGTCGGCGAGTTCACAACCAACCATCCGTGTTGTGAGTCGAGGGTGACCAACATCCAGCGGATGGCAGACCTCGTTCGCGGCGCCTACATCCTCCCGGGCGAGACCTTCTCGATGAACGAGTTCGTCGGACCGAGAACCAGGGCTGGGGGCTTCGTCAGCGCCGGGGCGATCCGCCAAGGTCACACGGTGCTTGAGGTGGGAGGAGGGGTCTCTCAATTCGTCACCACCACGTTCAATGCCGCCTACTTCGCCGGCCTCGACTTCGACGAGTATCGAAGTCACACCATCTACTTCTCCCGCTATCCGTATGGAAGGGAGGCAACAATCGGAATTCCGTACCCGGATCTGATCCTGAACAACACCACCGACTACCCGATCCTGATCTGGAACTCGTACACGGGCACTTCGATCACCGTGAGCCTGTACTCGACCAAGAGTGTCGAGGTCCAAGAACTCGATCAAAGACGTTCCAGGGCGGGCGCCTGCACTCATGTCGAGACCGACCGTCAGCGCACCTATCCCGACGGGAGCGTCGTGGTCGACACGATCGTTGCCGACTATCGACCTGGGGAAGGCCTCGACTGCAGTGGGCAGACAATCCCCAGGCCGACCAGCTGAGAATCAGTTCGGGCGTTCACCGCAGCGAAGCGAGACCACCGACCACCGGGTCGTCCCCAAAGCCGAGAGCGTTGGCCAGCAACACTGCAACCACGAAGAAGACCGTGGCCACGATCAGACCCAGGAGCCAGGGTGGGAGCTGACGTCTCAAATGCTTGCCGTCTGACCGGTCAGGTTTCACACGAGCATTGTCGCGTGCCCGGCACCCGATTCGGGCAAAGACCGGCTGGCTCGCAGAGCTGTCAGCGGATTCCGGTGTCGTAGGTCACGTCGACGAGGTCGAGCGTTTGGTGCTCCCGGACCGTCGTGCTGATCGGGGACGGAACATTCATCAGGCCTTCCACTGCGGCAAAGGTGATGGTGACGGCACCCGGCGGCAGGACCAGGCGAAAACGCCCGTCCTCATCTGAGCTCGCTCGAATCTCGGTGCCGTCGGCGAGGGTCGCCACGATCTCGGCGTTGGGCACAGCCCGGGGGGCACATTCAGGGTCGGGGGGGTCGGTCTCAACCGGACATGTGGGCCCGGCCACAGTTCTTCCCGTGATGACTGCGCTGCTGTCTACTGGGTCATCAGAAGAACAGGCGCCCACAGCGACCAACAAGAGAGCCCCGACCAAGACACGTCTCATTCCCGTTGGACGTCTCCGGGCCCCATCCCGTTCCCGCCCCGACGAGCTGGCTTTTGGTCTTCATAGGATTCAGACGTGCCCGCACTCCCCTGGACCCTGCTCCCCGACACTGCCGCCGTCGCAGGCGACGGCCATTTGATGATCGGTGGATGTGACACGGTCCAGTTGGCAGCGGCGCACGGAACCCCCTTGTTCGTGTACGACGAAGCACATATCAGGGCTCGATGCCGGGAGGCGGTGGCCGCCTTCGGCCTTGGCGCCGTCTATGCCTCGAAGGCCTTCCTGTGCCGGGCCATAGCCAGGCTGGCCCACGAGGAAGGCATGGCCATCGATGTCTCCACCGGCGGCGAGTTGCACGTCTGCCTCGATGCCGGGGTGCCTGCCGAGCGCCTCGTATTCCACGGCAACAACAAATCACGGAACGAGTTGCGACGGGCCCTCGAGGTCGGAGTCGGCCGAATAGTCGTCGACAGCTTCGACGAGTTGGATCGCCTCGAGTCACTCCACGAACCGGGAAATCGGCCCCACATCCTGCTCCGGGTGACTCCCGGGGTCGAAGCGCACACCCACGAGTTCGTGTCGACAGGTCAGGACGACTCGAAGTTCGGCTTCACCGTCTCCAGCGGCGCAGCCGCCAGAGCGGTCGACCAGGCGTCGCGCTCTAACGCCGTCGATCTCGTGGGGATCCATGCTCACATCGGATCCCAGGTGTTCCGAGTCGAGTCCTTTGCCGAGGCTTTGCGGGTGGTCGCTGACTTCGCAAGCCCCTTCGACCTTCCTGAGCTTTCCATCGGAGGAGGTCTCGGCGTGGCCTATGTCGAAGGGGAATCCGCCCCATCGATCACCGAATGGGCGGATGCGGTGAAGGGCGCAGCGTCGGATCTCGGGGTCGTTGCCCAGCTTTCTGCCGAGCCGGGACGGGCCATCGTGGCCCAGGCGGCGATCACGTTGTACACGGTGGGAACCATCAAAGAACTGCCAGGCATTCGAACCTATGTCGCCGTCGACGGCGGGATGAGCGATAACCCCCGGCCCATTCTGTACGGCTCTGGTTATGAGACCTTTGTGCCGGCCCGGGTCAACCACAATCGGCCAACAGCAATCCGCCTGGTCGGCAAGCACTGCGAGTCGGGTGACGTGTTGGTGCTGGAGGGGCGAGTGCCCGAAGGTCTCGAGGTGGGTGACTTCATCGCCACACCGGTCACCGGGGCATACGGGCATTCGATGGGCTCCAACTACAACAAGGTGCTCCGCCCTGCGGTGGTATTCGCAGCAGACGGTGAGGCGCGCCTCGTGGTGCGAAGGGAGACCTTCCAAGATCTGCTTGCCACGGATCTCGGGTGACCAGGCGCACCCGGGCCTACCTACGATCTGACTGTGTCCAGCGAGCCGTCTGACTTCGATCGTCTGGTTGGCCCCGATCGGCGTCGGGTGCCGAGACCTCGCGGGTTGGCCGGCGTGGTGGCACTGATCGCAGTCGGGGTCGTGATCGGGCTCGTCATCCTCTTCCCCAAGGACGACCCCGACATCGACCTGACAGACTTCGGATTCGCCGACGACGTGGTCTCGGCGACCGTCACGTCGGTGGAAACCGCCGAGTGCCCGGATTTTCCGGACGTCGATTGCCTCGTAGTCGAGTTCTCCGACCAGGGCGGAGAACTACTCCTGACTCAGGGTTTCCCGGGCGATGGTTCGGCGCAACCACAATTCGAGGTGGGAGATCCAGTCTTCCTTTCGGTCATCGATGCCGGAGACGGATCAAGTTTCTATCAGTACGCCGACCGTGATCGAACTCTGCTGCTTGGGGCGGTGGCGTTGCTATTCGCCGGAGCCGTCGTAGCCCTAGGTCGGATGCGCGGCATCGCAGCGCTGTTCGGTCTGGCGATCAGCCTCCTGATCCTCCTGGGTTTCATCGTCCCGGCGATCATCGCCGGGAAGGACGCTGTCCTCGTGGCCCTGATCGGGGGAAGCGCCATCGTGTTGGTGGCTCTCTACCTCGCTCACGGATACACCCCTTTGACCCATGTCGCCGCGGTCGGAGCCTTTGCGGCCCTTGCCCTCACAACCGCCCTGTCCTGGGGCGTGGTGGAACTCGCCCGGTTCTCGGGCCTGGCCAGCGAAGAGTCGTTCTACCTCCTCCTCATCCCCGGTTTCGACCTCTCCGGCCTGCTCCTGGCCGGCGTGGTGCTGGGTGCGATAGGAGCGCTCGACGATGTGACGGTCACCCAGGCTTCGGCAGTGTGGGAGGTTCGGCAGGCCAACCCCGCGCTTGGACGAAGCGATTTGTTCGACTCAGGCCTTCGGGTGGGTCGGGACCACATAGCCTCCACTGTCAATACTTTGCTGTTGGCGTATGCCGGCGCCGCGATGCCCCTTCTCATCCTTTACAGCCTGTCCCAGCAGCCGTTCGGTGCGGTCGCCAGTTCCGAGGTGTTGGCGGTCGAGATCGTGAGGACTCTGGTGGGTTCGATCGGCCTGGTGGCGGCAGTGCCCATCACAACCTGGCTGGCGGCGCGACAGGCCGCCGGGGGTGCGCTTTGAAACGGCCCGTCATCGGATGGAGGGAATGGGTCCAACTCCCCGAGTTGGGCGTCTTCGTGATCAAGGCCAAGGTCGACACCGGGGCGGCCACGTCGTCCCTCCATGCTTTCCGACTCGAGCGCTTCGAGAAGGACGGACTCCCTTTCGTTCGATTCGAGATCCACCCCAGACAGCGGTCGCGGCGACCCTCCATCGAATGCGAAGCTCCCATCGTCCAGGACACCGCGGTTCGCAACCCGGGTGGTCGCACCGAGCTGAGACCGGTGATCTCTTCGACTGTCGTGATCGCCGGTCAACCGGTCGAGGCTCTGATCAACCTGACCGGGCGTGACGACATGGGGTACAGGATGTTGCTCGGTCGACGCACCTTGAGAAACAGGTTTGTGGTAGACCCCGGCAAGAGTTATCTCGGGCCACGCCCCATACGAAACGAGGAAACTGCGTGAAGATCGCCATCCTCTCCCGACGAACGAGCCTCTATTCGACGAGTCGTCTTCGTGAGGCCGCCATCGAGCGCGGCCACGAGGTCAGCATCGTCGACTACCTCCGCTGCTACATGGACATCACCGCCCGGCGCCCCAAGGTCCTCTATCGGGGGGAAGCTCTGAATCCCGAGGCTGTGATCCCCAGGATCGGCGCCACCTACACCTACTACGGCGCCGCCGTCGTTCGCCAGTTCGAGATGGCCGGAATCTATTCGGTGAATGAGTCACAAGCGATCAGCCGGTCCCGGGACAAGCTGAGGTCTCTCCAATTGTTGTCACGGGCCGGGGTTGGGCTCCCCACGACCGGATTCGCCCACGCCACCCAGGACATCGGCGGATTGCTCAAGGTGGCAGGCGGTCCACCCGTGGTCGTCAAGCTCCTCGAGGGCACCCAGGGTCTCGGTGTCGTTCTGGCAGAAACCACCAAGGCGGCGGAGTCGGTGATCGGGGCGTTCCGCCAGCTCGACGCCAACATCCTGGTCCAGGAGTTCATCAAGGAGGCTGGTGGAGCCGACATCAGGGCATTCGTCGTCGGGGGAAGGGTCGTCGCCGCCATGAAGCGACAGGCGCCACCCGGTGAGTTCCGCAGCAACCTGCACCGGGGCGGCACCGCAGAAGCCATCAAGCTGACCTCCATCCAGCGATCCATGGCAATCCGCGCGGCGAAGACCATGGAGTTGAACGTGGCCGGAGTCGACCTGATCCAGTCCGCAGACGGGCCACTGGTCATCGAGGTGAATTCGTCTCCGGGTCTGGAAGGCATCGAAGGTGCCAGCGGTGTCGATGTTGCTGGGGAGATAATCGAGTTCATCGAGAACAACGCAGGACTGGAAACACCGCGTGGTCGCTCGCGGGCCTGAGCTACGCAACGACCCGATCACCGTCGGCAACCGGGTCGTGGCGCCGGGTCGAAGGGCTCGGATCGAGCTCCCATTTGCCAAGGTGCCAACCGGCTCGCAGGAATCCCTGCCGGTGGCT
The DNA here is from genome assembly GCA_964608055.1 of uncultured Acidimicrobiaceae bacterium. GTDB lineage: Bacteria > Actinomycetota > Acidimicrobiia > Spongiisociales > ZC4RG35 > JALYNX01. Next base: position 10,315 of record CAZSMJ010000032.1, read on the forward strand.
GTCATCAACGGGAGACGGCCTGGTCCCCACGTCTGGCTCTCAGGCGCCATCCACGGTGACGAGCTCAATGGGGTGGAGATAGTGCGCAAGGTGCTTCGCCTCCTCGACGCCAAGACCCTCCGTGGTGCAGTGATCGCGGTCCCGATCGTCAACCCCCTCGGATTCATCATCGAGTCGCGCTATCTGCCCGATCGGCGAGATCTAAACCGGGCCTTCCCCGGGTCCCCGCGCGGGTCCACCGCGTCCCGGCTCGCCCATCTCTTCATGCGGGAGGTGGTGAGCCAGTGCTCGGTCGGCATCGACCTGCACACTGCCTCCAATCACCGCACCAACATCCCACAGATCCGAGCCGACACCGACAATGCCGCAACTTTGCAGCTGGCCCGGGCTTTTGGAGCGCCATTCATCATTCACGCCCGGCTGCGAGACGGATCTCTGCGCCAGGCAGCGACCGAGCTGGGTGCCACCGTGCTCGTCTATGAAGCGGGTGAGGCCCATCGGTTCGACGACTTTGCGATCGAGACCGGTGTGACCGGCGTGTTGCGGACTCTGAAATCTCTGAAGATGATCGACGTCCCCTTACCCAGAGTTCGGCCAAGCCGTGTGATGCGGCGCACCCGCTGGGTTAGAGCCCGACGCGGCGGTCTGGCCAACATCTCGGTCGACCTCGGGGAAGAAGTGGAGAAGGGAGAAGTGGTGGCGACGATCTCGGATGCTTTCTCCACCAGGCCTACCGCGGCCATCGCCTCATCTGACGGTTTCGTAGTGGCTCGCACCCTGCGCCCGCTCGTGAATTCAGGAGACGCATTGGTCCACATCGCGTCGAAGCAGGGCCCCGATCTCGACGAACCAGCAGAACGGCGTAGATAGCGGCCGACTTTGGCCGAGACCAACCCTCAGCTGACCACGGTTCGGCCGTTAGGAGCTTTCACAGTCTCGGCCAAACAGACGCCGGTCGGCCGCAGCTTCCGCCACGTGACACGCCAGTCCACGAGTCCGGCGCCTAACTAGGACGCTTTCTCGATCTCTTCGAGCCAGCGACGACGCACCGAGCGGCGCTCCTTGGGGGTGTGCCCACCCCAGATGCCTTCGCCCTGGTTGGTCTCGATCGACCAGGTGAGACACTCGTCCGCCACCGCGCAGCCGGCGCAAACCGACTTGGCGCGTGCGATCCCCACGAGATCCTCAGGGTCGGGGAAGAACGACACCTCATCGACCACGTCGATACAGGCGGCTCCTTCCCTCCAGGGAGAGAACTTCACATCGAACATCGGTTGATCCATCATTTGTCGAACCACGTAAACGCCTCGTCAACCTGTTTCGTTCCCGAATCGGGGACAGTTGAGACCTCACCTCCGACCCGAGTCAGCTTACGGTGTAATCCAAGCTGGTCCAAACGAGTCATGAGCCCGTGGCCGTCGGCCCCGAGCCGCCGAATTCCGCCCTCGCCACCGTGCGCCGATGCACCTCGTCGGGACCGTCGGCGATCTGTAGCCAGCGTCCCATCGAATAGAGACCGGCAATCGGAAAATCCTCGGTGAAGCCGGCAGCGCCGAACAACTGAATCGCTCGATCGGCGACGTAGGTGAGCACCGCCGGCGCCACGACCTTGATGGCGGCGATCTCGGTCCGGGCGGCTTTGGCGCCGACGTTGTCGATCATCCACGCCGTCTTCAACACCAGGAGGCGGGCTTGCTCGATCCTGATCCGGGCTTCGGCTATCCACTCCTGGATCACCCCCTGCTCCGAGAGCGGTCGCCCGAAGGCGGTGCGAGCCTGGGACCGTTCAACCATGAGGTCGAGACAACGCTCAGCGGCGCCGATCGCCCTCATGCAGTGGTGGATTCGCCCGGGGCCGAGACGGGCCTGGGCAATGGCGAATCCCCCTCCCCGCTCACCGAGGAGATTGCTCGCTCCGACCCGCACCCCGTCGAACAGGATCTGGGGATGACCGCCCCGATCCTGGTACCCGAACACAGTCGGCTCGCGCTCGATCACGACACCCGGAGTGTCAAGAGGCACGATCACCATCGATTGGCGCCGGTGTGATTCGGCCTCGGGGTCGGTGACCCCCATCACGATCGACATCTTGCACCGAGGCGATGCTGCACCGGAGCTGAACCATTTGCGACCGCTGATCACCAGATCGTCACCGTCGGCCTCGATCCGCGTCTTGATGTTGGTCGCATCCGAAGAGGCGACGTCAGGCTCGGTCATCGAGAAACAGGACCGGATCTCACCTTCGAGAAGTGGCACCAGCCAGGTCTGCTTCTGCTCCTCGGTCCCGAACATGTGGAGGATCTCCATGTTCCCGGTGTCAGGAGCGGAGCAGTTGATCGACTCCGGGGCGATCTGCGGGCTGCGGCCGGTGATTTCGGCGAGGGGTGCGTATTCGAGATTCGAAAGCCCCCCACCAACTTCGGCATCGGGGAGGAACAGGTTCCAAAGTCCGCGGCTTCGGGCCTGTCGCTTCAGGTCCTCGATGATCTCAGGGTGATGGTGGGGATCGCCGGCCAAGGCCATCTGCTCCTGATAGACCGGTTCGGACGGGTAGACCTGTTGGTCCATGAACTCCGTGAGCTGCCCCTGTAGCTCCTGGACCCGAGGCGAGTGGGAGAAGTCCATCGCCTACCTCTCGGTCTCCTCGGGCTCAGGCTCCGGCTCAGCTGGTGGCCGGTCGAAGCTCATCGGTGGGATCGGCACCTGAGGCCCGCGGGGACGGCCCCTCGTCAGTTCCCCGAACAGCAACCAGCCGGTGAGTAGGGCTACGAACGTGAGCCGGAAGTAGATGGCAGCAGTCAACCCGGCCGCCGCGGTGACGAGGAACACGACATTGGCGATCATCTCCCCGCGCCGGGGAGCGATCTTCTCCAAGAGCGAGGTGAAGAGATGCCCGCCGTCGAGCGGTCGGATCGGCAGCCAGTTGAGAAGTCCCCAGAACAGGTTGACATAGACGAGGTTGTCGACCACGACCCCACCCAGTCCCTGGTAAGGACCGGTGAACGAGGCGACGAGCCAGACGAGGCCACCAAAGAGGACTCCGACCCCGGACCCGGCCGCGGCAACTACCGCCCGTCGCCCCGGGCCAAAGTCCGCCTCAGGGACGGTCCACGAGGTCAACCCTCCGATGGCATTGAGCTCGATCTCGACCTCGGAACCGAAGGCACGGGCGGTGAGGGCATGACCCATCTCGTGGAGGAGAATCGAGACGAAGACCACGGCGATCCATGCGAAGACGAGGGTGACAGTGCCGGCGGCCAGACCCAACAAGGCGGCCACGAACAGGAACGAGGGTCTCACCGTCACCGGCACTCGAAGCAACCGAAACGAAATCACCCGCCCATATTGGCCCAACCCCGGATGCGCTGCCCAACCGACGGTTAGCCTCGGCCCATGTACGACGACCTCCGGGCGGCTGTCGCCGCCGATATGCCCCGCCTCCAGGATCTTCTCGCCAAGCTGGTTCGACTTCCATCGGTGAGCGCACCTGGATACGACCACAGTGAGGTTCGGAAGGCCGCCGAAATGCTCGTCGGCGTCCTCGCGAGCGCTGGTTACGAGAATTCGCAACTTCTGGAGGTCGATGGTGGCAACCCCGCGGTCTTTGGCGAGCTCCCAGCACCAGAGGGCGCTCCAACGATCCTTCTCTACGCCCACTATGACGTGCAGCCCCCAGGGCCGGCCAGCGAATGGGAGACCGGACCGTTCGACCCGGTGGAGAGGAACGGGCGTGTCTTCGGTCGTGGCTCCGCGGACGACAAGTCGGGGGTGGTCATGCATCTCGGTGCGGTGGCCGCGTTCAACGGCAATCTCCCGGTCGGAGTCCAGATCTTCCTGGAAGGCGAGGAGGAAGCCGGCTCCGAGAGCCTGGGCGCGATCCTCGAGAAGTACTCGCATCTCCTGAAGCCCGATGTGATCGTGATCGGCGATGGTGGGATGTGGACTATCGATGTGCCCGCTTACCTCACCTCGCTGCGTGGCATCGTCTCCACGACCATCGAACTGAGGACCCTCGACGCCGCGGTCCATTCCGGTGAACTCGGCGGTGTCTACCCCGATGCCCTGACCGCCATGGCCCGACTCCTCTCCTCACTCCACGACGACGAGGGCAACGTGGCTGTTCCCGGCCTGGTCAGCGAAGAGACCGATGGGTTGACGATTCCCGAAGACATGGCACGCGCCCGCTCCGGGGTAGTCGATGGGGTGACCCAGATCGGAACCGGCTCGATTGCATCACGTCTCTGGACTCGCCCGTCGATCTCCGTGCTCGCCCTCGACGCTCCCCCGGTGAGCGAGGCAATCAACCAGCTGGTGCCGGTGAGCCGGGCCAAAGTCAGCATGCGAATCGCCCCTGGTGAGGACACCGCGGCCGCCCTCGCCGCCCTGGAGCAACACCTCACCGCAAACGCTCCGTGGGGAGCCAAAGTCGAATTCATCCACCGGGAGGCGGGTAACGGCTCGGTCATCGAGATCGACAACTTTGCGGTCGATGCCTGGTCCGCCGGTTACCGAGAAGCGTTTGGGAACGACCCGGTGGCAATGGGTGCCGGCGGATCGATCCCGTTCATCGCCACCTTCGCCGAGCTCTACCCCGACTCTCCGATCCTGGTCATCGGATGCGCCGACCCAACGAGCGCCTATCACGCCCCAAACGAGAGCGTTGATCTGGGTGTGATCGAGAAGTCGGCACTGGCCGAGGCCATTGCATTCAGACTTCTAGGGACTTGACCCGACCGATCGCGAGAATCGAGACAAGTGCTACCGCCATTCCAGACCCGGCAAAGAGAAAGGCGGCGAGCGGGCTGACAAGCGTCCAAAGCAACCCAGCGATGCCAGACGCGACGAGATTGCCGAAACTCTGAATTGCCGCCAGGAGCCCGAACGCTGAGCCACGAAGGTTGTCCGGCGCCGCATCGGCGACCGCCCCATTCTCGGCCGTCTCGACCAATCCGATGGTTGCCCCGGCTGCAATGAACGCCAAGGCAAGGACGACCGAGCGCGGCGCAGCGAACCCGAAGAGCAGATACGCGACCAGACCCGACAGGAATCCGAGGCCGAGGACCGGGGGATAACCCCATCGGTCGGCCGCCCTCCCTGCCGGGATCGAAACCACGCTGGCGACGATGTTGTGCAAGGCGTAAAGCAGAAGGGCTGTCTTGGTTGCGCTTTCCAGCCCGGCTTCGGGCGTGAGCAATTCGGTGGCGCGCAGGATCAGGAGCGTCGTGGCGAGGTTGCCGGCCTCAAAGGCTGCGACCGACACCCACAGTCGGCCGAGCCGACCGCGAAGCACTGGCCGGACCCGAATTCGTATCGGTTGACGCTGCCTGTCGAGGGGCCGCTCGATATGGCGGATGGCATAAAGAATGGACCCGGCCGCAGCCAGGCCGAACACCCCCGAAACCAGGATCGCGCTCCTGATCCCGATAGTGGCTACTAGAGCGAGGGCCAGAAGCGGGCCGCCGACCGCACCGAGATTGTCCATCATTCGCTCGAAGCCGTAGGCACGCCCGTAACTCCCAGGCGAGGTCACGTCTGCCAGCAGCGCATTGCGCGCCGGACCTCTTATGCCTCGGGCAAGCCAGGCGCCGATCCGGAGCACAGCCACCTGCCAGACAGTTATCGCGAGCCCGATGAGAGATGTGAGCACCGCGGTTGCGGTGTACCCCCCTACCGCCACCGTTCGACGTCGTTGCGGGTCATCGGCTAACGCTCCCCCCGCAAACTTGGCGGCTCCGGCTACCCCGTCGGCCGCGCCCTCGATCAAGCCCAGGGCGGCAGCCGGCGCACCGAGCGTCGACGTCAGGAACGAAGGCAACAAGGCAGTGGGGACTTCGTGTCCCAGATCCGACAACAGGCTGGCGAGACCGATCCCGCGGACTCCTGGCGTCAACCAGCTGTCCCGATCGCCCTTTTCCTCACCCGACACGCTTGACGCCAATCATCGGCGCTCTGCGCCGGTGAAGCCAACCTGTCTCCATGCTTCGTAAACCACAACCGCCGCCGCGTTGGCGATGTTGATGGATCGCACCTCAGGAACCATCGGAATCCGAAGTCGCTCGGTGACCCAGGCAAGAGTCTGCACCTCATCGGGCAGGCCAACCGATTCGGGGCCGAAGAGGAAGGTGTCCCCCGGTTGGTACGAAAGGTCGGTGTGGAGACGGTCCCCATCCACCGTGAGTGCGAAGACCCGGACCGGAGTGGCCGCCTCCCGCCACGATTCGAGATCAGTGTGGACCGTCACTGATGCCCGGTCCCGGTAGTCCATCCCGGCACGCCTCAGCTTCGCGTCATCCATGCTGAATCCGAGTGGCTCGATCAGATGGAGGCGGCACCCGGTTACCGCAGCCAGCCGCATGGCGTTACCGGTGTTGGGAGGGATCTCCGGGTGATAAAAGACGATCTCGAACACGATCAGTGGAGGTCGAAGAGTCGAAGGGCGGTGTCCTCGGCATCCCGAAGACCGTCGTAGTCCACTTCGATGGTTGCGATTCCTCTGGCCTCGGCCAGCACCCGCGCCTGGGGGGAAACTGATTGAGCCGCGAGGATCCCACGCACCGGCGAGAGACGGGGGTCGTTGTCCAGCCGCTCCAGATACCGGGCGAGTTGCTCGACCCCATCGATCTCCCCCTTTCTCTTGACCTCGATTGCGACCGTCGACCCATTGCTGTCGGCGCACAGGAGGTCGACCGGGCCGATGTCAGTTGGGAACTCCCGTCTGATCAGGGTCAAACCGTCCTCCAGGACCCACGGACGATCGGCGAGCAAGACTTGAAGGTGCGCCTCGACCCCGTCCTTCTGCAGACCGGGGTCGTCTCCCAGGGAGTGCGTCACATCCTCCAGGATCTCGTCGATAACGATCGTGAGTTTCTCCCCCTTGGTGTTGGTCACCTCCCAGCGGTCTTCGAATTTCTCGAGGAGGTTGGGAGCCACCATCCAGTTGAGCGGTTTGGAGGCATTGCCGTCAGAGTGAATGGCAAGCGTCCCATCAGCCTTCACCATGATGAGTCGGACAGCCTCTGGGAGATGGGCGGTGAGGCGACCCGAGTAGTCGACTGTGCACCGGGCGATAACCAACCTCACGAGGCGACGAGGGTACCGGACTGCCGGATGCGGCCGGCGACGAAGGCGCAGCCGATCGACAGCACAACCACGGTCACCCAGCCCGGCCAGTACACCCCGAGGCGGTCAACCGAGAGACCCATCAAAGGGGCCCCGATGCCGAGGCCGAGAAGGAATCCGAACTGCACCAAGCCGGTGCCCCGCCCGACCAGCCCCACCGGCGAATAGTCCATGACCGCCAGCATTCCGACCGCATTCCAGGCGATGGCCCCGGTGGCGAATAGGACGGCGGCCGGGATCAGAACCCAACTCGAAACTGCTCCCCGCGAGGCCAGCACGAGGAGCAGAACCGAGATGATCGTCAACACCGCCATCAGTCTCAATGTCTTCCCATGCCCGAACCATTTCTCGGACAACGAACCCCACGTGATCCTGGCGGCCACGCCTACGAGCCCGATACCGGCGATCAGGAAACCTGCTTGGGAGGTGGTCCACCCCTGGTCCTCCACGGCAAATAGGGGGAGGAAAGTAAACGTTGCGGAAATCGCCAAACCGGCAAGGGCTCCATAGACGGCGATGTACCGCACGACTAGGGGAATTCTGTCGCCATCCCCCGACCCTGCCGCCGGATGATGCTCTCCCTCCGGGCGGTTTCGCATCGCGAACAGCGCCCCAATGGGGACGACGAGAAAGGCTGCGATGGCGGCCCTCCAATCCCAGATCGTGGCCACCGTGGAAAACAACAGCCCACCAATGAAGGTTCCCATTTGCACCCCTGACTGCTTGATCCCGGTCACCACCCCCCTGGCCCCTGGCGCCACGTTGTCAACTATGAGCGTGTTGGTGGCGGGGTTGCCCCATCCCTGTGGGATGCCGGTGAGCAGTGCGACGAAGAACAGGACAAGGTAGTTGGGTGACAGTGCGACCAAGGTCAAGCTGGCAACACCGGCGAGCAGCACGCCGACTGTTGACCGGACGGCGCCAAGGCGATCGGTGACCCGTCCGAACGTGGGTGAGAGCAGAGCCCCGGTCAGAGCCGTCGCCGTAACGAGGGCGCCCACCTGCCACCGTTCAACGCCGAAGTCGAGGATCAGGTCAGCGGCGAGAACCCCAAACATGACTTGGGGGAAGGTGGCCACGGCCATCGTGGCGGCAGTGACGGCGGCCAGCGACGCCCGATTGAACGAACGCATCGGCACACAACATAGGGGACCACTAGCTTTCCCCCGCATCTCATGCCACAGATCGCGGTCGGTACCCAAAAAGGCGCATACCTGGTCGAAGGAAATGGCGGCCAATGGTCAGTCGAAGGCCCGCTGTTCCCAGGTTGGAAGGTGACCGCATTCGGCCGGGCTCCGGACGGGACTCACCTTGCGGCGGTGGGTAGCAACTGGTTCGGCGTCGGTATCCAGACCAGTGCGGACTTCCACA